>JBFXDI010000016.1:0-47693 GCA_050181295.1 Parvibaculaceae bacterium
CCTTCACGGTATCCTGCGGCAGACAGGCGAGTCCGAGCCCGTTCGATGCTGCATCGATGATCGTCAGGACATCGTTGCAGGTGAACTGCCCCTTCACCCGGACGTTCAACGGCCTGCCGTTCTTCTCGAATTCCCATGAATAAAGGCCGCCCTTCGTAGGCAGGCGCAGGTTGATGCAATTGTGGGCCGTCAGGTCGTGCGGCGTTCTGGGCCTTGGATGACGCGCGAAGTAGGCCGGCGATCCGACGACCGCCATGCGCAGATCGGGTGAGATGCGAACGGCGATCATGTCCTTCTCGACCTGCTCGCCCAATCGCACGCCGGCATCGAAACCTTCGCCGACAATATCCGTCAGCTTCAGATCCACCGAGATTTCGATGTCGAGGTCGGGATAGTCGGCGAGCAGTTTTCGAACGACCGGCATGAGAATGGCGTCCGCGGCGTGTCGGCTTGTCGTGACACGGATGGTGCCCGCCGGCTTCTCGCGCAGTTCGTCCAGCGAGGCGAGGCTGTCGCGGATATCGTCGAACGCCGGTTTCAGCGTGCTGAGGAGCTTCGATCCCGCCTCGGTGAGGGCTATGCTGCGCGTGGTGCGGCTGAACAGCCGCAGCCCCAGTCGCTCCTCCAATCGCCGGATCGTGTAGCTCAGCGCGGATTGCGATGTGCCGATGCGCGCCGCCGCTCGCGTGAAGCTGCGCTCCTCCGCGACGGCCAGGAAGGCGGCGAGATCACCGAATTCGTTTCGGGGCATTTATGAAATTCCAGCATCGAGCCATGCGGCATTTAGCGCCTAATCAATTCAATGCGCCAAGCTTATTTCGTGAGCAGGACGTCGAACGCTGGCTACAGGAGACTTGCCATGAAGAAAGTCGCAGCATCCATCGCCATTTCGGCCCTCGCCGCGACCGGCGTCGAAGCGCAGGAAAGCCAGCGCGCCCGCGTCGCACCTCCGGCCGTCTATGAGGTGGCTCCGTGCCTTGGCCATTTCACCGACGAGGTGTTGTTCGGCGAGGTCTGGAAGCGCGGAGAGCTTCTCCCGCGCGACCGGAGCCTGATAACGGTTGCCGCCCTGGTATCCGCGGGCAGGACCGCGCAGATCGGCAACCATGTCGGGCGCGCGCTCGACAATGGCGTCAAGCCTGAGGAGATCGGCGAACTGGTCACGCAGCTTGCGTTCTATTCCGGTTGGCCGAACGCCATCTCTGCGGTTTTCGAGGCGAAGAAAATCTTTGACGAGCGAAAGGTCGGCCCTGTGGCGAACAGCGATGCCGCGCGCATTGAGCTGGAGGCCGCGGCGGAAGCCGCTCGAACCAGCACCGTGGACACGACGGTCGGGCCGACCTCGCCCGCCCTGGCGGAACTGACCAATCGCGTTCTGTTCGGCGACCTCTGGCGGCGCCCTGACCTGTCGCCACGCGATCGCAGTCTCGTCACCATGGCTGCCCTCATCGCGATCGGTCAGCCGGAACAACTTCCCTTCCACGCCAACCGAGCCATGGACAATGGCCTGACGCGCACCGAGGCTGCCGAGATACCGGCGCATCTCGGCTTCTACGCCGGCTGGCCACGCGCGATGTCCGCCGTTCCGGTGCTTGAAAAGGTCTTCGCCGCACGACAGAAGCAGGCATCTTCCGATGCTCCGCAGGGGAACTCCGACCTTAAGATCGTTCGCGCCACGCCGGACGGCGGGTCTTCAGGACCGGACTCATACTTCACGGGTCAGGTCCGCATTTCCACCCGCTATCAGGCGGACGCGCCCGCGAGGATCGGCGGCGCCACCGTCTCGTTCACGGCCGGCGCTCGCACGGCCTGGCATACTCATCCGCTCGGTCAAACGCTCCACATCATTTCCGGCAAGGGATGGGTCCAGAAGGAGGGTGGTCCAATCGAGGAAGTGAGGCCAGGCGATGTCGTGTGGATCCCGCCCAATGTTCGCCATTGGCATGGCGCCAGCACGACCGAGCCGATGGTGCATTTTGCGGTCGCCGAAGCGCTCGATGGAAATGTCGTGACCTGGATGGAAAAAGTGACTGACGAGGAATATGGCGCGCCCCGCGCGGATAAAGCCACCGTCCAATAGACTGGAAGCCACGGCCACGCAGAACTGGAGTCCGAAACGCAATCGCCCGCCAAGCCGTGGGCCTAGCGGGCGATTTTGGTTGCGGGGACAGGATTTGAACCTGTGACCTTCAGGTTATGAGCCTGACGAGCTACCGGGCTGCTCCACCCCGCGTCAATACGTGCGCACCGAACCCGGCGCGCGGCGCTTATGTAGCAATGCGATGACGGTTTGTGAACCCCGGAAGTGAGCGCCCCCACGTGGCCATTTGGCCGCATGGGCGCGCAGCACGCGAGGAGCCTGGCAGGGGTAGGAGCGCCCTACCCCGCCGAATTGTTGGCGATCGCCTCCGGCCGGGGCTCCGGCTGGCCGGTGACGAAGCCGGTTCCGTCCAGATGGTAGATATCGGGGCGGAAGAAGGCCGTGCCGTCGTCGGCGACCCAAGCCGTGAGATAGGCGAAGCGCACCTGCGGCGGGTCCATGACCTTGACGTCCAGCCGCTCCTTGCTCGCCACCATCTGCTCGATGCGGTCGGTGTTCCAGCCTTCCTGGCCGTTCAGGATCCAGTTGGTCAGGATGTGCACCTTGTCGACGCGCACGCAGCCGGAGGAGAAGTAGCGCGAGGCTTCCGTGAAAAGCTGCTTGGTCGGCGTGTCGTGCATGTAGACGGCATAGGGGTTGGAGAAGTTGATCTTCACCGACGCCATGGCGTTCCCGTCGCCCGGCTCCTGCCGGAAGTGGTAGCGTTCGGGCGGCGTGTTGCGCCAGTCGACGGTGGAGGGATCGATCTCCGGTCCGCCGACGCCGTCATAGACCCGGATCTGCATCTTCTGCAGGATCTGCGGATCCTTCATCATCTGCGGAATGATGTCACGCTGCACGATGCTGGCCGGCGCGTTCCAGTAGGGATTGAAGTTGATGTCCGAGACCTGGCTGATGACCACCGGCGAGGGACGATCGATCTTGCCGACCACGATGTTGTGGCGCGAGCGAAGCTGTCCGTTCTCGACCGCGTCGAGCTGGGCGGCCGGGATGTTGACCACGATGTAGCGCCGCCCGAGGTTCTTGGAATACTCCACCACCCGCGGCAGGTTGGCCCTGAGCTGGTCGAGACGGGCGGCCGCCGGCACGTTGAGCGCGTTCGTGGTGCCGTTGTCGAGGCGGCCGTTGGCGTAGAGGCCATGCGCGAGCTGGAAGCGGCGCACGCCCTCTTCCACATACTCGTCATAGATCTTGTCGTACTCGACCTGCCCTTCCGGCAGGTATCCCTCGGCGCGGAGCCGCTCGCGGAGGATCGGCACAGCCTTGCTCTTCGAATCGAGCACCAGCGCCTTGCCGCCTGGGACAGCGGGCCATCCACCCCGCGTGACGATGATCTCGTAGCGCGCGATGGCGTCCTGCATGAAGAATTCGCTCTGCGTGGTAAGCATCGGGCGAACCCGGAGGTCGTTGATGACCTCCGTCTGGGTGGGCGCCTCCTGCTTGCCCGAATTCTGCCAGTTGCCCTTCTTGTTGGAAGAGAACCAGCCCTGGGCAAAGGCGCCATCCGGCAGCGCGACCGCAGCGGCGGTTCCCATGAGGGCAACGACAAAAGCACGGCGACCGATGCGCGCGCTGAATGCTTCCTGCTTCATCCCACTTGAACCCGATCAAGTTGCGAGGCCCTTGGGCCTCTGTCCCACCAAATCGCCCGAGCCGGGCACAACGACATAGGCGTCCGAACGGTTCCGGTTCGCGCCCGCCCGCCGTGCGCAGGACTTCCCGAAAAACCAGCCTCGGCAATGCCGCAGATATAGCGGCAATCCATCAGTACCGCGGTAAAGAATCTGTTAACCCGCCGGTCACATCCGCGTGCCATTGAAATTCGGCGATTTTACGCTCAGGACCCGAGAATAGCCGTATCTCAGCCGAAAATCCGCGCGATCACGGCCTTTCCGACCCCGCCGGCATGCACCCCGCCGAAGGCCCGCGCCGCCCTGCCGGCGTAGAGATGCCGGATCATCGTGATCCGGTTTGCGACGGTGTCTTCGAAGCGGACAGCGAAGGAGCCGTCCCCGTCGCGCACCACCACGCCCTCGATGCGCTGACCGCCGACCTCGATCACGATCCCTCCGCGCAAGGGAACAGGAGAAATTCCGGATATCCGAGCTCCCGTGATCGAGAGGTCGAGGAGATGCCGCTCCGCCACGCCTTCTGGCATCGCGAGCAGCACCGGCTCCACGATCTCGAAACGCTCCGACTTTCGCCGGCGCGGCTGCTCGATGCAGACGCAGCAGGTGATGGTCAGGATGATGAAATTGTACCAGCTCCAGACCAGCGCCATGACGCTCGAATCGTGCTCGCGCGAGCCTGGATCCTGCAGGAAGGCCCAGTAGATCGACAGCATTGTCAGGAGCAGCAGCGCGAGGAAGGTGCGCAGGAGCGGCCATTCAATGAAGCGGCGGTCGCGGTCTCCGCCTTTGGCTGTGACGCGGAACTTCTGGCCCTTGGGCTTGAAAAGGCCAATCGCCGCCGCCTTAAGAACCGCCGGCGCCACGATGAGCTGGCAGACGTCGGTCATGACGGGAAGCACCCTGCCCTCCGCCAGCCAGTTCATGGCCACGAGCTGCCAACAGAAGAACGGCAGGAAGTAGTGCAGCAGCGTCTGGATGTCGGCCTGCACGGCAAGAACGCCGCCGAGCAGGAAGAAGTGCGGCACGAGAATGCCCAGCATCCGATAGGCATAGGTCGCGCCCCAGTTGAGGAACGACTCGAAGAGACTCAGCCGGTCAACGAAGGTTAGGTTCGAGCGCGTCGAGAACGGCCCGCTGCGGCCGCGCACGATCTGCATGAAGCCCAGGCACCAGCGGCCGCGCTGCGTGATGTATTCCTTGAGGCCCTCGGGCGCGAGACCGAGAGTGAGCGGTTCGTTGAGGTAGACGGTGCGATAGCCCGCCTCCTTGAGCCTCAGCGTCACCAGATAGTCCTCGGTGACGGAATCGGTCGGAAAGCCGCCGATGCCCATGAGCGCGGGGAAGCGGAGGACCGACGACGTGCCGCAGCAGAAGGCCGCGCCCCAGGCGTCCTTCGAGGCCATGATGACGTCGAAGAAGAAGCGCTGCTCGTCTGGCCAGACGCGCGCGGCCGAAAGGTTCACCTGGATCGGATCAGGATTGACGAAATGCTGCGGCGTCTGCACCACGCCCACGTCCTCCGCATGGAAGAGGCACATGGCGCGCGTGAGGAAGTTCGACTTGGGCACGAAGTCGGCATCGAGGATCGAGATGAAGTCTGGCGGCTGCCTGAGCTTCGCGACATGCTTCAGCGCATTGTTGATGTTGCCGGCCTTGGCATGCGCATTGTTCGGCCGGGTGAGATAGTTGCAGCCGAGCCGCTCACACAGATCTTTGAGCCACGCCCGGCGCCCGTCGTCGAGCACCCAAACCCGGAAGTTGCGATAGTCCATGGCCGTCGCACCGATGATCGTGCGCTCGAGGATCGATTCCTCCTCGTTGTAGGTGCAGATGAAGACATCGATCAGCGGTGGAACGGGCTGCGACAGAAGCCACGGCAGATGCGCGTTGACCTCCGCGGTACGGTTATGGGTGCGGGTGAAGAAGAAGAGCGAGATGAGGCCTCCCGTCAGCGCCAGCCCCTCGATCAGCATGAAGAGCGCGCCCAGCAGGAAGTCCAGCGAGAGGCCGACGGGCGGGACCGTCGCGGCGACCCGCCATGTCAGGTAGTTGAGCATGAGCGCGGCGGATACGCCCGTCACGAAGACGCGCGCCGCCGGCACGTCACGGCTGAGCCAGGGAATGACGGCGAGTGCGGCGCCTCCAACCACCAGTCCGGGCCAGACGCACTCGAGAATGGCGGCGACGGCCGGGGTCATCGCGACGCGACGTGGAGGATGTCCGCAAGGCTGCTGAAAAGGCTCCTGCTCTCGCCCTCTTCGAAGACGACGCGGCCCGTCCGCCCGACATTGCAGCCGCTCTCGCTCGCAAGAGCCGGAACGGCCACCGTCACGCGATAGGCCTCCTTCGCCAGCGCGGAGGGCTGAATCGCGAAATTGGAGGGCGCGCCCGCGATGCCGGTCAGGTTCACGATATGGCCCGCATGGAAGGTCGAGTCGTGCCGGAACTGGAACTTGGCCGGCATGCCGACATGGAGCGAATTGTAGACCCGCTCGTTGACCGAGGCCGTCACCAGGGCGCCGGAGCAGTCGAGCAGCCGCATGATGTCCTGGCCCTTGCTCACGGACTCGCCGGGCGCCGCAAGCACCTCCCAGACGCGCCCGCTCACCGGCACCGAGACATTGGCCGAGGCGAGCTGCTGCTGGCGGGAAGTCTCGTAGGCGAGCTCCTGCCGGAGCCGGCTCGCCTGCGCGCTCCGGAGCGAAAGCTCTGCCCTGAGGTCGCTAGCCCGCTGCGTCATCTCGTCGAGCCGCTGCGCCGAGCTCGGCCGGTCGTTGTAGCTGTCGCCGAGGAAGCTGCCAGAGCGCGCCGAAGAGAGCTCGACCTCGACTTCCTTGAGCCGGAATGCCGCCTCGCTGGCGGCGGCGACGGCAACCGTCGCATCGCGCTCCGCCTTCTCGAGCGTGGCGTTCGAGGTCGTGCCGGTCGCGACGAGCTTGCGTGTCCGCTCGAGCATGGCGTCCGCCTCGCGCTGGCGCGCTTCGGCCATGGTGATCTGGCTCTCGAGCTCGCCCTTGCGGGCCTCGAGCTGGGCGATGCGGCCGGCGAGGAAGGTTTCGGTTTGCGTCTTCAGGCCTGCAATCGCCTCGTCCGTGGCGGCGATACGCACCAGCAACGCCTGCTGGTCGTCCTCCGTCTGGCCGAGCTGCCGGCGCAGATCGTCGACCCGCGCCTTGTCGGCCCGCTGGTTGACCACCTTGATGAGGCTGAGCGCTCCGTTGAGATCGCTGCCCACGGTCGGCATGCCGACCGGAGCGATGAGCTCGCCGTCGATGGGCGAGCGAAGCGACACGAGACGGGCGTTGACGACGGCCTCGACACTCGAGGCCTGCAGCAGGCTGCTGACAGGCTGCCAGCCGATGATCGCCGCTATGAGGAGCGCCGCAGCGGTCTTGGCGGCCTTGCGTTTGATGGCATTCCGGTCTCCGGCGGATGCTGGCGCGGCTTCGGCGGTGGCCTGCTCGACCTGCTGCTTCAGGAGGCGCTGCAGGCCGGCGGCGTCCATGCGGCCCGAGGGCCGGGCGGCGAACTTCACGCCATCCCCTTCGACGGCGGAGGCCTGCCCGAGACCAGCCTCCGCGCGTCCCGCCTGATCAAGCACGACAGCACTTGCCTTCATGGCGAAGATCCGACTTTCGATGTTCGACGGTGACCCTGCAAAGGGCGGATTCTTTTGCCCGCCTGTTGCTTTCGCTAAGCTTGGTTATTGCAGGGGGCGATCTCGAAAGTCTTAACGCCTGAAGTATCGGCGAACATGGTTAGGCAGGGGCTTCGCCATCCATTCGCATTTGAGCGAATAGAGGCGCCCCTGCCCTTCCCTGTCGCGGCTCTTGGCCGCCTTTGTCTTACAGCCGGTAGAGGATCTGGTCGGTCCAGAAGCGCTCCAGCCGCGCCAGCGCCTTGTTGAGCTTGTCGAACTCGACCTCGTCGAGGCCGGCGACCGCCTGCAGCGACTTCAGCTGCCGCTCGTAGAGCTCGTTGACCTTGCCGCGGATTTCCTGGCCGCGCGGCGTCAGGCTGACGCGCACCGAGCGGCGGTCGGTCGAGGAGCGCTCATGGTTGACGTAGCCGGCCTCCACGAGCTTCTTCAGATTGTAGGAGACGTTGGAGCCCTGGTAGTGGCCGCGGCTCTTCAGCTCCCCGGCGGTCATCTCGTTGTCGCCGATGTTGAAGAGAAGCAGCGCCTGGACGGCATTGACATCCGGCTCGCCGTTGCGCTCGAACTCGTCCTTGATCACGTCGAGAAGCCGCCGATGCAGCCGCTCGATGAGCGTCAAGGCCTCCATGTAACGATGCTTGATACCATCCCCGCGATCGACTTCCTGATCGCGCAGAATCCTTCCCGTAGGATTGCGCATTTTCCACACCTGCCCTTGTTAGCGAGGCGGGCTTCTATGGCCCGTCCTCTATGCAGGCGAGACTAGATAAAGCGCGTTAAAATCGCCTCAAACGACTAGGTAAATTTGTTCTAATCCGGTGAGGTTCTGGCAACAATTGCTGTCATCGTTGATCTTTTACTAAAGGGCTGTTGTCGCTCACTTTTCCTGAGCTTTGCGATCTCTGAGCCACTCGATGATGCCAGAGAAGTCGATAGCTTCCCCTCCGGCATCCGTGAACGAGGCGTAAAGCTTCTCGGCTTCCGCTCCCATGGGCGTGGGGGCGCCGTTTACCCTTGCCGCCTCCTGCGCGAGCTTGAGATCCTTGAGCATCATGGCGGCGGTGAAGCCGGGCTTGTAGCCGCGGTTCGAAGGTGCCGTGGGCACCGGCCCCGGCACGGGGCAGTAGCTCGTGAGCGACCAGCACTGGCCCGAGGCTTTCGATGAGATGTCGAAGAGCTTCTGGGGATTAAGCCCGAGCTTCTCCGCGAGCACGAAGGCCTCGCACACGCCGATCATGGAGACGCCGAGGATCATGTTGTTGCAGATCTTGGCCGCCTGCCCGGTCCCGGCGCCGCCCGCATGCACAATGGTCTTGCCCATGGCGGCTAGGATCGGCTCGGCGCGCACGAAAACCTCCGCAGGCCCCCCAACCATGAAGGTGAGGGTGGCGGCAGCGGCGCCCGCGACACCGCCGGAAACGGGAGCATCCACCATGGCCATGCCCGCCTCCTCCGCCTTGCGTGCCACATCGCGGGCGGTCTCGACGTCGATGGTCGAGCAGTCGATGAGCAGCGTGCCTTGGCGGGCGGATGCGAGCACGCCGCCTGCCGCGCCATAGACGTCCCTCACGTGCCGCCCGGCCGGCAGCATGGTGAGGACGGCGTCCTTCTCCGAGGCGGCCTCGGCGAGCGATCCGGCCGTCCTGCCGCCGGCTTCGGCGAACGTCTTGAGCGACGCCTCGACCACGTCGAAGCCCGTCACATTATGCCCGGCCTTCAGGAGGTTGAGAGCCATGGGACCGCCCATGTTTCCGAGACCGATGAAGCCCAGCCGCGCCATGCCTTCTCCTTTCGAACGTATGTGGCCTTGGAGCTTAGGCCAAAGCCCGTCGGCCGCAAGGTTTGCCACCACCTGAGGTCGCGACTAGATTGATGGCAGGCATTCAGGCGGTGACCTCATGAACGACAAGCAGCCCGGCGCATCCGACTACCGTCTCACCGACCCGGCGCTTTTCCTGCGCAATATCACGAAGGTCATGGGTCAGGCCGCCTCGCTTGCCCAGGTGCTCGCCGAGCGGCCTGCCGAACAGCCCGACCCTTCCACGCAGGCCGAGCCCATCAAGCAGGTCGCGAAAACCTTCGGAGAGGTGGCGAGCCAGTACATCAACCGGCCCGACAAGCTGATGCAGACCCAGATGGAGCTGTGGCAGGGCCACGCCCGCATCTGGCAGGGCGCGTGGAAGCGGTTTCTGGGCGAGAAGGTCGAGCCGGTGGTCACGACCGAGCGCGGTGACCGCCGCTTCAAGGACCGCGACTGGGAGGAGAACCAGGTTTTTGACTTCCTGAAGCAGTCCTATCTCCTGACCGCAAGATGGGCGCACGACGTGGTGTCGGACGCCGAGGGGATCGATGAGCACACCCGGCACAAGGCGCGCTTCTATGTGGAGCAGATCGCCAACGCGCTTGCGCCCACCAACTTCGCGCTGACGAACCCTGAGGTGCTGCGGCGCACGCTCTCGACCAGCGGCCAGAACCTCGTCGACGGCTTCGAGCAGCTGAGCCGCGACATCGTCTCGGCCAAGGGCGAGTTCAGCGTGCGCCAGACCGATCTCGATGCCTTCGAGGTGGGGCGCAACCTCGCGGTCACGCCGGGCAAGGTCGTCTTCCAGAACGACCTTCTCCAGCTCATCCAGTACGAACCCTCGACCGAGAAGGTCTACGAGACGCCGCTCCTCATCGTGCCGCCCTGGATCAACAAGTACTACATCCTCGACCTGACGCCGCCGAAGTCGTTCGTGCGCTGGGCCGTGGCGCAGGGGCTGACGGTCTTCGTCGTGTCCTGGGTCAACCCGGACGAGCGTCTCGCGACGAAGACCTTCGCCGACTACATGGATGAAGGCATCCTGGCCGCCATTGGCGCCGTGCAGAAGGCGACCGGGCAGGAGCGCATCAACGCCATCGGCTACTGCATCGGCGGCACGCTCTTCGCGGCGACCCTCGCCTACATGGCGGCGAAAGGCGATGGCCGCGTGGCCTCCATCACCTTCTTTGCCTCGCAGGTCGATTTCGAGAAGGCCGGCGATCTCAAGGTCTTCATCGACGAGGACCAGATCCAGGACGTCGAGCAGCAGATGGCCAAGAAAGGCTACCTCGAGGGCAAGCGCATGGCGCGCGCCTTCAACCTCCTGCGGTCGAACGACCTCATCTGGTCCTATGTCGTGAACAACTATCTCATGGGCAAGGATCCGCTGCCCTTCGACCTGCTCTACTGGAACAGCGATTCCACGCGCATGCCGGCCGCCACGCACTCCTTTTATCTGCGCGAATGCTACCAGCTCAACAACCTGTCTCGGGGCCGGATGGTGCTGAACGGCGTGCCGATCGATCTGAAGAAGGTGAAGATCCCGGCCTACAACGTCGTGACGCGCGAGGACCACATCGCGCCGCTCGCCTCGGGCTCGCGTCTTGGCCGTTTCCTCGGCGGCGAGACGCGGCTGGTCGTGGCGGGCTCGGGCCACATCGCCGGCATCGTCAACCCGCCGGACCTCGGCAAATACCAGTACTGGACCAACGACAAGGCGGCCGAGCCGGTTGAGGGGTGGCTCGCCACCGCGACGGAACATCCGGGATCATGGTGGCCCGACTGGGCGGAATGGATCGGCAAGCGCTCGGGCAAGAAGATCAAGGCGCGCAAAGCCGGCTCCGGCAAGCTCAAGGCCATCGAGGACGCGCCCGGCAGCTACGTGAAGGAAAAGTCGTAAAGCCCGATTGACATACTGACATACCAGGCACATCTTAGTCGCATGGGCCAGACCATTCGCACCACCGTTCGATTGCCGGAGAGCCTGCTGGCGCGCGCCAAGGATAAGGCACGCGAGCGCAAGACCACGCTGACGGCCCTGCTCGAGGAAGGATTGTCGCTCGTCCTGAACCGCTCGGTGACCCAGGAAGACGAGAGGAAGCTCTATGTCCCCCGCGTCTCGTCGGCGAAGGGAGGCCTCAGGCCGGGTGTTCGCTCTCTGAAGACGTCCGACCTGCTCGAGATCGACAACGAGGACTTGCCGCTCGAGAAGCAGCGATGATGCTGGCCGATGTCAATGTGCTGGTTGGCGCAAACAGAGTCGATCACCCGCATCACGCAGTATGCTTTGCCTGGTTGCGCGGCGCTACGACCGGCGGTGAGCCCTTTGCAGTTACACCTTTAATCCTTTCCGCCGTCGTTCGCATCCTCACGAGCCGCAGGATATTCACCGAGCCGACCACCCTGTCGGAAGCTTTTCGCTATTGCGACGAACTTCTCGATCATCCTCTCGCAAGGATCATCGAGCCAGGGGCACGGCACTGGACGATATTTTCACGCTTGTGCCATCAGACGGGAACCGTAGGGCCCAAGATCAGCGATGCGTGGTACGCGGCGCTGGCGATCGAGCACGGATGTGAATGGATAAGTCTCGACCGCGATTTCGCAGCCTATCCGGACTTGCGCTGGAGATCGCCGGCGCCCCAACGATAAAGTCTGAAGCAATCACGGGAACAGCGGCAGTTGCTCCAGTCCCGTCGTCTCCGGGAAGCCGAACATGAGGTTGAAGTTCTGGATCGCCTGTCCCGCCGACCCCTTCACCAGGTTGTCGAGGGTCGAGACCAGGATGACACGGCCCGCAACCCTGTCCGCGTAGACGCCGAGCATCACGCGGTTAGAGCCCCGCACGAACTGCGTCGCGGGGATGACGCCTTCAGGCGCCAGGGCGACGAAGGGCTCGTCCCTGTAGGCCGAGGCCAGCGCCTCCTTGCAGTCCGCGGCGGTCCTGCCGGATGAAAGCCGCGCATAGACCGTGCAGAGCTCGCCCCGGCTCATCGGGATGAGGTGGGGGGTGAAGTTGACGATCACGGCCTTGCCGGCCGCGAGCGAGATCTCCTGCTCGATTTCCGGCGCGTGCCGGTGGGTGGCGATGCCGTAGGGGGAAAGTCCCTCCCCCGCCTCGCAGAAGAGCAGGTTCTGCTTGAGCGAACGGCCGGCGCCCGAGACCCCGGACTTGGCGTCGATGATGAGGTCGGAGGCGTCGATGAGTCCCGCCTTGACGAGCGGCAGGAGCAAGAGCAGCACGGCCGTCGGGTAGCAGCCGGGACAGGCCACAAGCCGGGCGCCGCGGATCTTTCCCCGATAGTGTTCCGTCAGGCCGTAGACCGCCTCCTTCTGGAGGTCGAGCGCCCTGTGCGGACCGCCGTACCACTTCTCATAGACCGAGGTGTCGCGCAGCCGGAAGTCGGCCGACATGTCGATGATCTTGAGATGCCTCGGCAGCCCTGAGAGCACCTCCTGCGTCGTGGCGTGGGGCAATCCGCAGAACACGGCCTCGACGTCCGCCCAGTCCGCCTCCTCGTTCTTGACGAGCGGCGGCAGCGGCAGGCTCGCAAGATGCGGAAAGACGGTCGCCATGGGTTTTCCCGCATGGCTGTTGGCCGTGAGTGCCCTGATCTCGACACCCGGGTGGCACGCGGCAAGGCGCACGAGATCGGACCCCGTGTAGCCCGAGGCTCCGATGACGCCGATCCTGATCTTCTTCATGGGACTGATCTCCGCGAGGAGTTAGAGCATGCATGCGCTCGATAGCAAAAGGGTCCGGAGCGTCGCCGCCCCGGACCCTTGTTTCCGTTCGAGCAGGACGACTAGCGCTTCGAGAACTGGAAGCTGCGGCGGGCCTTCGCCTTGCCGTATTTCTTGCGCTCCACCACGCGCGAGTCGCGGGTGAGGAAGCCGGCCTTCTTGAGGATGGGCCGGAGCTCCGGCTCGTAATAGGTGAGCGCCTTGGACAGGCCGTGGCGCACCGCGCCCGCCTGCCCCGAAAGGCCGCCGCCGGACACCGTGCACACGACATCGAATTCGTCGCGGCGGTTGGTCGCCACCAGCGGCTGGCGGATGATCATCTGCAGCGTCGGTCGCGCGAAGAACGTCTCGATCGAACGTCCGTTGACCGTGATCCGGCCATGACCGCGCACGACCCAGACGCGGGCGACGGCGTTCTTGCGCTTGCCGGTGGCGTAGGAGCGGCCCTTGGAGTCACGCTTGGGCTGCGGCGCTGCCGAGGCCTGCGCGCTGACGCCCATGGCGGCTCCGAGGTCCTGTAGGGTGGTCTGCTCAGCCATGTTCATCAGCCTCTGGCGGTGTTCTTGACATTGGCGGCCGCGATGTCGAGCGGCTCGGGCTTCTGGGCCTCGTGCGGGTGGTCCGAGCCCTTATAGATGCGCAGATTGCGGAGCTGCTGGCGGGTCAGCGGACCGCCCGGCATCATGCGCCGCACCGCGGCCTCGAGGATCCGTTCGGGAAACTTGCCCTCGAGAATCTGGTCCGCGCGGCGCTCCTTGATGCCGCCCGGATGGCCTGTGTGCCAGTAATAGACCTTCTTCTGCCGCTTGGAGCCGGTGAAGTGCACCTTCTCGGCATTGATGACGACGATGTTGTCGCCGCAGTCGACATGCGGCGTGAAGATCGGCAGGTGCTTGCCGCGCAGGCGCCTGGCGATGAGCGATGCGAGACGACCGACGACGAGCCCGTCGGCGTCGATCAGCACCCACTTCTTCTCGACCTCGGCGGGTCGGGCGGAGAACGTCTTCATGTTCGTTTCCCGGGAATTGCAGAGCCGGACGGATGCGAAAAGGCCCGGCGGGACGGGCGGCATTTAGCCTATCGGCCTGTCTCCGTCAATGCACATCAGCTCGACTGATGCGAAATTTTGCAAGAAAATTCCATCTGTTACAGTGATGGTAATATAATACCTCAACTCTCGCCGGAACCGCCCATGTAGTAGGTGGCTTCCGCGTGCGCCACGAGCCTGCCGTCCCCGGACCTGAGCCGGCAGTCCGCCACCGACAGCGTCCGGCCGTGCTTGACGAGCTCGACATCGCAGACGATGTCGCCGGGTCCGGGCTTGCGAAGAAAGCTGATGGAAAGGTTGCTCGTGACGGCGAGGCGGGCTTCGACCCCGTGATGCGCCAGGAGCAGCGCGTAGACCGAGAAATCCACGAGCTTCATCATCGCAGGACCGGAGACGGTGCCGCCGGGCCTCAGATTGCGTTCGGTGGCCGTCAGCCTGACGCTCGCGCCGCCCGGCTCCAGGCGCTCCAGAGTGTAGCTGTCGCCGTCCAGGAAGGCCTGCGGGAACTCGCGCTCGAGGAAGGCGAAGACCTGCTCGACCGACCATAGGAGCTGACGCTTCCCGCCGGATGCGCCGGATGCCTGCCCTGCCATGCTTCCCCAAGCCCCTTTCCCTGACGGCGCGTGCGACATAGATTAACGCGGATGGCTCTTGTCCTGGACCCTGTGATCATGGGCCGTTGCCCCCGCGTGCTTTTCCTGTGCCTTATCGCTTTCGGCGGATTTGCCGCAAGTCCGCCGGCGGGCTGGGCGTTGACCAAGGACCAGTCGCGCATCGAGGAGAACGACTCCTCCGGCCCCCATATCCTCGATTCGATGCCGGAAACGCCATCCAGGGCGCCCGAACCTACACCTGAAGAGCCTCCGGTGCTGGAGCCGGACGACGTGCCGGCGATCGCCACCGTCGAGCTGACGGACGACAGCGCCAGGCGCGCAATAGATGGCTTCGCCGCCGTCAACGACCGCTACAACGACAGGGGGCTGGACGAGTACGACACGCTCGAGGAGTTCGTGGAAAAGACCGACGCGGGCAAGGAGCTCGAGGCCGAGATCAAGAAATTCGGCTTTCCCAACATCACGCAGTGGAACACGACCATCATGGCGGTGAGCTTCGCCTATTCGGCGCTGGACGAGGCTCAGGAGAAGTCGGTGCGCGAGCAGATCGAGGAGGTGCGGGCCGACAAGACCCTGGACGAGTCGACGCGCACGCGCATGATCGCAAGCCTCAATGCGCTCATCCCCTCCACCAACAACAAGGAGATCGTGCGCAAGCTGACCCAGGAGCCGGCTTACGCCGAAAAGCTCAAGCTCCTGGAGGAAGGCGAGTAGCATGCCTGCCGTCGCGCCCGCGCCCCAGGGAGAAACGCCTCCCCTCAAGCAAAGCCTCGGCAACGACGGCGTGCTGCGGCTGGTGTTCGACCGGCCGGAACGCCGCAATCCCCTGAGCGAGGCGATGCTCGATGCGCTCGATGCAGCGCTCGGGCGGGCCGCCGCAGACGATGCGGTTCGCGTTGTCGTCATCGCCGCAAGCGGCATCGGCTTCTCCGCCGGCCACGACCTTGCGGAGATGACCGCGCATCGCCGCGACGCGGACGGCGGCAAGGCCTATTTCGCCTGGCTGATGCAGCGTTGCTCCGGCGTCATGCAGGCCGTCACCGCCTGTCCCAAGCCGGTGATCGCGGAAGTCCACGGCATCGCCACCGCCGCCGGCTGCCAGCTCGTGGCGAGCTGCGACCTCGCAGTGGCCTCCGACGATGCGCGCTTCGCGACCTCCGGCGTCAATCTCGGCCTCTTCTGCTCGACCCCCATGGTGGCGGTCTCGCGGGCCGTCGGCCGCAAGGCGGCGCTCGGCATGCTGCTCTCCGGCGAGTTCATCGACGCCGCGGAGGCGCTGCGCATCGGGCTCGTCAACCGCGTCGTGCCGGGATCCGAGCTCAAGGCCGCCACGCTGGAACTTGCCCGCACCCTTGCCGCCAAGCCTCCCGCGGTGCTGGCATTGGGCAAGCGGGCGTTCTATGAGCAGGCTGGCCTGCCGCTCGGCGAGGCCTATGCCCATTGCTCCAATGTGATGGTAGAGAACCTGATGATGCCCGAAGCCCAGGAAGGCATTAGCGCCTTCCTGGAGAAGCGCCCACCGGATTGGCCGAAGCGCGGATGAATCACGACTCCTACGACCCTTCTTACATCGCGGGCATTCTTTCGGAAGTGAAGCGGATCGCGATGGTCGGCGCCTCCGCGAACGAGGTGCGCCCGTCCTACTTCGTGCTGAAGTATCTGCTGGACAAGGGTTACGACGTCTTCCCGATCAACCCCGGGATCGCCGGCAAGGAGCTGCTCGGCCGCACGGTCTATGCGCGCCTTGCCGACGTGCCGCCTCCGATCGAGATGGTCGACATCTTCCGCGCTTCCGAATATGCCGGCGCGATCGTGTACGAGGCGCTGGCGCTCGACCCGCTGCCCAAGGTCATCTGGATGCAGCTCAATGTCCGCGACGACGCGGCCGCAGCGCGCGCGGAGGCGAAGGGCGTCAAGGTGGTGATGAACCGCTGCCCCAAGATGGAATACGGCAAGCTTTCAGGCGAATGGGGCTGGGTCGGAGGCTCCTCCGGCGTCATCTCGTCGAGGCGCCAGACGCTGCACAGATCGGGGAAGATCCAGAGCCTGGGCCTCGCGCCGCTGAAACGGTGAGGGCCAGGAAGGGCACGGGAGGGGTTTTAAGGGATGGCGCGGGTTCTGATCACCCACAACAACGATTTGCTCGTGAACTTCTACAGCCTCGAGGCGGTGGAGCAGTTGCGCGAGTTTTGCGAGGTGCGGCTCAACGGTACCGACAGGCCGCTCGCCGGCGCCGATCTCGTGAAGGCGGCGGAGGACTGCGACATCGTCATTTCCGACAGGCTCGCGGCGGGCACGCCCGAGGTTTTCGACGGGCTGCCGGACCTCGTGGCCTTCCTGCGCTGCGCGGTCGATATCCGCAACGTCGACATCGAGGCCGCCTCGCGCAACGGCACGCTGGTCGCCCGCAACAGCGCCGGCTACACAGAAGCCGTCGCCGAAGTCGCCATGGGGCTGGCAATCACGCTCGCTCGCCGCATGCATATTGGCGACCGCCTCTACAAGGAAGGCCAGGCCCACCAGCCCATGATCATCGGGCGCCAGTTGGCCGGCGCGACGATCGGCATCATCGGCTACGGCGCCATCGGACGCCGCATCGCGGACCTCGCCATTGCCTTCGGCATGCGTGTGCTCGCCTATGACCCCTATGTCCGCATCGTCAACGGCTGCGTGCATCAGGTCGATCTCGACACGGTGCTGGGCGAGCCACACTTCGTGGTCTGCGCCGCCTACGCGACGCCCGAGACCGAGCGCATGATGAACGCCTCCGCCTTCGCGAAGATGCGGAAAGACGCCTATTTCATCAACATCTCCCGCGGCATCCTCGTGGACGAGGACGCGCTCGAGGAAGCGCTGCTGACGGGCAGCATCGCCGGCGCCGGGCTCGACGTGGGCCTCGGGCCCGACCAGCAGCCGAGCCTGAAGCTCGCGAGCCTTCCGAACGTTGTGGCGGTGCCGCACGTCGCCGGGCTCACGCGGGAGGCGACCGACCACCAGGCCTTCGAGACGGTGCGCCAGGTGCGCGACATCATCGGCGGCAAGGTTCCGATCCACGCCGTCAACGCGCATCGCGCCACGCGGCTGAAGCGGCTCGTCGGCGCATGACCCCCCCGCTCCTGCCCGCGCATCCGCCCAGGGCAATGTTGCCTTCGGGTGCCTGCGACTGCCACATGCACATCTACGGCGACCCGGCGCTCTATCCACCGGCGCCCGGCAACCCCTTTCAGCCCGTCGCCGGAGGCACGACGGAGAATTATCTCAAGCTCCGCGCGCTGCTCGGGCTTGAGCGCGCGGTCGTCGTGCAGCCCTCGGTCTATGGGACCGACAACCGCTGCACGCTCGAGGCCATGGCCAGGCTGGGTCGGAGCGCGCGTGGCGTCGCGGTCGTGGACGAAACCGTGAGCGATGCCGAGATCGAAAGGCTGAACGGCCTGGGCGTGCGTGGCCTGCGCTACTTCATGCTGGCAGACGGGCCGCTCAACTGGAAAAACCTGCCGCGCATGGCGGCGCGCGTGCACGCGGTGGCGGGATGGCACATCCAGCTCCAGATGGACGGCCGCTTCTTCCACGAGCGGGAGGCGGAGCTCTCACGCCTGCCGGGCACGCTCGTCATCGATCACAACGGCAAATTCCTCGAGCCCGTTGGCCGCGACCACCCGGGCTACGCGGCGCTCCGGCGGCTCCTGGACAGGGGCGATGCCTGGGTGAAGACGTCAGGCGTCTACGAAACGTCGCGCGAGGGGCCGCCCCGCTACGCCGACGTCGCCTGGATCGCACGCGAGCTTATCGCGGACTATCCGGAGCGCTGCGTTTGGGCGACCAACTGGCCGCATCCCTCAAAGCCCGGCGCGCCGCCGGACGATGCGTTGCTCGTGGACCTGATGACGGAGTGGTGCGGCGGCGAGACGGCCTTGCGCCGCCTGCTGGTCGAGAATCCGGGCAGGCTCTATGGGTTCTGAGGTCGAGACGAGAGCGCCGGCGTCTCCGTCGTTTGCGCCTTGAACAGCGTGGCCGCGGCAACAGCCGGAATCGAAAGCCAGATCAAGTTCAGCGGAAGCCATAGCATGCTCTCATAGAGCGTTTGGGCAGCAGCCCGTTCCGGATCTCCAAACAGCCAGTCGGGCGCCGTGTCCGCCAGAAATGGGCTCATCAGCCAATTGAAGATACGCTCGAGCACACTGAGCACAGCGCCGAGCAGAAGCGCGACTACGCATAGTGGCAGCACCTGCTTGCGCACTGCATTCCATGTTTCGCGCGGCGCCATGGTTTTCCGCATCACGACCGACAGAACCATCGCGGCGGCTCCGGCGACGAGCAAGGCAGTCACGGATGATCCGATCAGGCCGGCCACATATGAAATGATCTGCATCGTCTGCTCGGAGTCCAACTTCCTGTCGACGACCAGCCAGGCTGCAATCCTGCCCGCCAGGGAAGAGACGCCATGCGAGAAGACGGTACAGCCTATCGTTATAAGTGTTGCCCATGCCGTATCCCGCGTCAGGTCGAGGTTGATCCCTCGATAGGGTCGCTCCTGCAGCAGGTGTTTGAGAACGAGCACGGCGCACATGGCCGAGAATGGCGCCGCTGCTATATGCCATAGAAGCAACGGTGTCGCGCCGCGTCGCAGAACTGCTCCCCAGAGCCAGTCTGCAAGGACGCCTGCGACGGCGCTCAGCAACAGTGGAAGCCACAGGAGGGCTACCAGTCTTGGCAGCAGCCTTGCTTCCTCGGTGACAATTCTCGCCGCAGCATTGAACGGCTTCAGGCGCAAACTGCGATGCGGGTTTGGCGCCTGCTCCACTTGTCGTTGCCTACAGCGGGATGTTGTCGTGCTTCTTCCAGGGGTTTTCGAGCGCCTTGTTCCTGAGCATCTGGAGCGCCCGCGAGATGCGCTTGCGGGTGGTGCGCGGCATGATGACCTCGTCCAGATAGCCGCGCTCGGCCGCGACGAACGGATTGGCGAAGCGCTGCTGGTATTCGGCGATGCGGGCGGCGATCTTCTCCGGGTCCTTGAGGTCGGCGCGGTAGAGGATTTCCGCCGCGCCCTTCGGCCCCATGACGGCGATCTCGGCCGAGGGCCAGGCATAGTTCACATCGCCGCGGATGTGCTTGGACGACATGACGTCGTAGGCGCCGCCGTAAGCCTTGCGCGTGATGAGGGTAACCTTGGGCACCGTCGCCTCGGCATAGGCGAAGAGCAGCTTCGCACCGTGCTTGATGAGACCGCCATATTCCTGGGCCGTGCCCGGCAGAAAGCCCGGCACGTCCACGAAGGTCACGATCGGGATCGAGAAGCAGTCGCAGAAGCGCACGAAGCGCGCCGCCTTGCGCGAGGCGTCGGAATCGAGCACGCCCGCGAGCACCATGGGCTGGTTCGCCACGAAGCCCACGGTCGAGCCCTCGATGCGGCCGAAGCCGGTCACGATGTTTTTCGCGAACGCCTCCTGGATCTCGAAGAAGTCGCCCGCGTCCGCGACCTTCAGGATCAGCTCCTTCATATCGTATGGCTGGTTCGGGTTCGCCGGGATGAGGGTGTCGAGGGAGTCCTCCATCCGCTCGCCGCCGTCGGAGGCAGGTATCTTCGGCACGCCCGTTGTGTTGGAGGACGGCAGGAAGTCCACGAGCCGCCGCATCTGCAGCAGCGCCTCGACGTCGTTGGCATAGGCCTTGTCGGCGATCGAGGAGCGCGTGGTGTGGACGGATGCGCCGCCGAGCTCCTCCGCCGTCACCGTCTCGTTGGTGACCGTCTTCACGACGTCCGGTCCGGTCACGAACATGTAGCTCGTGTCCTTCACCATGAAGATGAAGTCCGTCATGGCGGGCGAATAGACGTCGCCGCCGGCGCAGGGGCCCATGATGAGCGAGATCTGTGGGATCACGCCCGAGGCGAGCACGTTGCGCAGGAACACCTCGCCATAGCCGCCGAGCGCCGCCACACCCTCCTGGATGCGGGCGCCGCCGGCGTCGAAAAGTCCGATGATCGGCGCCCGGTTCTGGAGCGCCATGTCCTGGATCTTGGTGATCTTGCGCGCATGCGCCTCCGACAACGAGCCGCCGAAGACCGTGAAATCCTTGGCGAAGACGTAGATCACGCGCCCGTTGACGGTGCCCCAGCCCGTCACCACCCCGTCGCCCGGGATCTTCTGCTTCTCCATGCCGAAGTCGGTGCAGCGGTGTTCGACGAACATGTCGAACTCCTCGAACGAGCCCGGATCGAGCAGGAGCTCGATGCGCTCGCGCGCCGTCAGCTTGCCGCGCTTGTGCTGTGCCTCGATGCGCGCAAGTCCCCCGCCCAGCCGCGCCTCCGCCCGCCGCTCGTCAAGCTCCTGGAGAATGTCCTGCATATCTCAAAGCCCCTGCCCTGCCCGCCTCCGGATAACCGTCCTTCCGGTCGCGCTCGCGCGCGAGCCTGAATACCTGTATCGGCTTGGAAAGTCCCTTCAGATCGTGCCAGCCCCCGCCGTCGACCGCGAGGCCACGGGGGAGCCGCAGCCGCGACAGGAGGTCGGCCGACATCAGCACCCCTGCGCCGAGCTCCTTTGCCAGCCCCTCGATCCGCGCCGTGACATTGAGCGCATCGCCCAGATAGGTGATCTGGCGCTTGCTGTCCCCGCATTCGCCCACCACAACCGGTCCGCCGTGCATCGCCGCGCGCAGCACCGGGCGCACGCCGAACTTCCGCTCGAATTCCGGCGTGCGCGCCGCGAGCGCGTCCCGCACCGCGAACACCGCTTCCGCCGAGCTGCCGTTCGAGGCTTCATCGTCGAGCGGCCAGGTGGCTATCAGGGCGTCGCCCACATAGGCGTGCACCTCGCCGCCATGGTCCTCGACGGTGCGATCCGCCACCGCGAAGACCGAGGAGAGCAGCGCGTGGAACTGCTCGTCGCCCAGCCGTTGCGCGATGCTGGTGGAATCCGCCAGATCGAAGAGCACGAAGATCCGCTCCTCCTTGACCGGCCGGATATAGCGTCCGAGGAGCAGGTTGAAGAACGTTCGCCGGCCGATGAGCTGGCGCATCTGGAGCACGAACAGAACTAGGCCGGTCACGATGAACGAGAAGGCTGTGTCCATGACGAGCTGGCCGGGCGGGTAGTAGAAGACCGGGTCCACCCCGTCGAGCCATCGGGAGTAGGACATATTCACGAACAGTCCCAGCATGAGGAGCGCCGTGAGCACGAGCTCACGGATGATGAGGCTCGAGGCGACCCGGAGCCTGGCAAGCTTCCGGCCCACGGCGCCGCGCATCACGAACATCTCGAAGCCGAGCGTGAGCGTGGAAATGGTGAGGCCGGCCCGGAAGCCGCGCCACAGCATGAAGGCCTCGATGCCATGCTCGCTGTAGGCCACGGCCACATAGGCCATTCCGATGAAGCCGCCGGCCAGTGTCGCCACGAAATAGGTGGCAAGCCGGCGCCGCGTGCCCAGGCTCATCTGCATGCTGGTCTTTTAGCCCACCATCGCCTCCCTGTCCTGCCATCTTGCATCGCCGCGGAAGCGCTCCTAGCCTTCCTGTGGGCACGTTGGTAAAGCGAGGAAAAGGCATGAAAAATCGCCTGGCATGGTTGCTTGCCTGCATTGCAGCGGCCGTTTCGCCGACTGCGGCGCCGGCGGACGAGGTGCCGACCGGCTTCGGCAACGTTCCCTATTCCGCCGAGCAGGTGATCCGGCGCGGCGGCGCGGAAATGGTCCAGAAGCTCTTCTACATGCCCGGCCACCTCAGGATCGAGAGCGACACGGGCACGAGCTTCCTCGATGTCGCCAACAAGCGCATGTGGGTGAAGGCGCCGGGCGCCAACAGCTACATGGCCATTCCCTACGATGCCGCCTCCGTCGCCGGCACGACGCCGGGCGGCACCTTCAAGAGCACGCCCGTGGGCGAGGAGACGGTCGAGGGTCTGAAGACCACCAAATACAGCTTCGAGATGACGAGCGGCGAGATCACCGGCAAGGGCTTCTACTGGCTGACGCCCGAAGGCATCCGCGTGAAGCAGGAGGGCGAGACCACGTTCTCGCCCTCGCAGCCGGCGGTGCCTTTCACGATCTTCCTGCGCAACATCCACTTCGGCGAGCAGGATCCCTCGCTCTTCAAGCTGCCGAATTGAAAATCGCATATCGTCATTGCCGCCCCGGACTTGATCCGGGGTTGACCCGGCAATCCATCACCAGCGCTCGATCTCCGCTCACCTCCCCCTTGGGGGGAGGTCGGGCCGCGCGGCAGCGCGGACCGGGTGGGGCTTTGCGGAACACATCCTCACACTCCTGTCACCCCACCCCTGCCCCTCCCCCTCAAGGGGAGGGGTGCGAGGGACTGGGCATGACGGACGACAAGGACGGTCACTCTATTCCAACCTGCTCATCGCCAAAAAATCCACCGCGGCATCGAAGTCGGCCTTGCGGGCAGCGCGGCGGGCCTGGGCTTCCGTATCCGGCCCCCATTGGGCGATCTGCCAGTCCTCGTCCAGATGCGCCGCCGCCCAGGCTTCGTCCGCCCCGAGCCGCCCCACGGCCACCGCGAGCGCAAGGAGCGCCGAGCCTGTGAGGCTCGCCATCTCGTGCAGCGCCGTCAGCTCGAAGGCGTTGAAGGCGTGCAGCCGCGCGCGGAAAGCCTCGAGGACGGCATCGGACTGCGGCCTGTGGACGACGCCAGCTACCAGGATGAAGCGCCCGCCGAGAACATCCTCCGCCCAGGCAACGATGGGGTCCCAGACCTCGGCCTGCCGTTCCACAAGCCCTTCCGGCTCCTCCGCGCGGTAGCAGAGGAGGTCGCTTCCGGTATAGGCGGCGATCTCGCCCACGATCCGCTCGCGGTCGCCCGCCACCCGGTCGATGGCAGTGTTGGAGAGCCTTGTCATCGGCATGGCGCGGGGATCGATGCTCTTGCCCTGCGCCCGCCACTCCCGCGCGACGGCTTCCGCCAGCGCGCGCGTCGGAAGGGCCAACGCTGCCTTCATGGGCGTGCGGACCGGGCGCCCGTCGAGCGCGATGGCGAGCGGCGGCGCATCGCCCGTGACCGCGACCTCCTTGTAGAACCGCTTCGGCAACGGCCGCGAGACATGCGCCTTGAGGCGCTTTGCGAGATCGTCGCCGCCGGTCACGGGTCGCTCTCCCAGAGAGCATCCAGATGCCCGGCAAGGTCGCGGAAATGGAAAGCGATCCGGTCGGCGCCCGCCGCCGTCAGGGCTTCCGGACGATGATATCCCCATGACACGCCGATAGCCCTCGCCCGCGCAGCCCGCGCCATCTCGACGTCGAACACCGTGTCGCCCACGACAATGGTTCTTTCCGGCTCGGCGCCGGCCTCGGCCATCGCCTGCAGCACCATGCCCGGATGCGGCTTGGAGGGAGCGTCGTCCGCCGTCTGGATGGTTGAGAAACGGCCGTTGAGTCCGAAGCGCTCAAGCACCGCATCGACGCCGCGCCGGGACTTGCCGGTCGCGATGCCGAGCACGAGGTCCTCGCGACGTCCAAGCGCCGCGATGGCTTCGAGCGCGCCGTCGAAGGCGGGCTCGTGATGGACCGGATCCTGCCTCAGGCGGAAGAACGCCTCGCGGTACCGGTCCGCGAGCGCGCCTCGGGCTTCCGGAGAGAGATGCGGCACGAGCCGCGCGAAGGCTTCGGCAAGCGACAGCCCGACGATCGAGAGCGTGGCCTCGCGGCCCGGCCAGGCGAGCCCTTCCGCGGCGAAGGCGGCGCTCATGGACTCCGCGATGATGTTCTGGCTGTCGACCAGGGTCCCGTCGCAGTCGAAGATCACGAGCTTCAATAGCCTGCCGCCGGACATCGTCAGGGAGTGGGCACGGATTGCTTGCGCGCTTTCTCAACGCAATCGACGCCGGCATCGAGCGAGGCCCAGACGGCTTTCGTGAAGCTCTCTTCGGAGGCGGCCTTGTAGAGGGCGCGCACCACTTCCGTCACCTCCTTCGGCAGCTCGAGCTCCACGACCTCGCGGGTTTCGCCGTTGCGGATACGCGCCAGTATCGAGGCTCGCCCCACGATTCCTGCGGCGCACTGGCTGGCGGCCTGCTCCTGCGGATCCCGTGGCGCGGACTCCTTCGCCAGCGCCGCGGTGCATTTCGCGTAGGCTCCGTGAACCTGCATGGCGGCCGATGCCAGGCCCTCCTTGGCAAGGATGTCGGCCATCAGCTTGGCGTTGACCCCGAGCTTCTCCGGCGGCACGTCGAGGCGCAGGTTCGCGAGATCGGAAACGTTGCGCAGGAAGTCCACGGCGCACCCGCGCCAACTCGGCTTTTCTTGCGCCGCTGCCGGGGCCGCGCCGAACGCCTGGATCAGGGCAGCGATCAGTAGCCCCCAGAAATAGCCGGACGTTCGGGTGGGCGAGCGGTGGCTAAGGAAGTTCATCAATTTTCCGCAGGTCCTTCGTCATAGCGGTCGGGGTCGAAGCCGACCGTCTGCCAGGTTTCCCGCATGAACGCCGGCAGCGGCGCGGTCACGTCCACCGTTCCGCCGCGCGGATGGGGAAACACGATACGCCGCGCATGCAGGTGCAGCTTGCGGGCGAAGGTGCCGGGCATGCCGTCGAGCCCGCCATACTTGGAGTCGCCCAGGATGGGGTGGCCGATCATCGCCATATGGGCGCGAAGCTGGTGCTGGCGGCCCGTCACGGGCTTGAGCGACACCCAGGCGAGCGTCGGCGCCGCCTTGTCGATGACGGCATAGTGCGTGACGGCCGACTGCGCCTCGTCCATTTCCTGGGGCGTTGCGGCGCGCACCCGGTCGCCTTCCGGCCCGCCTGTCTTGATGAGCGCCTGTCCGATCCGCCCCTGCGCCGGCTTGGGCACCCCCTTGACCGCCGCCCAGTAGATCTTGCGCACCGACCGCGTCGCAAAAAGCTTGCCGAGCGAGGACGCGATCGAGCGCCGCTTGGCGATCACCAGCACGCCACTCGTGTCGCGGTCGAGCCGATGCACGAGCAGCGGCCGTTCGCGCAGTTCCAGCGCAAGGCCCTGGAGCAGTCTGTCGATGTGGCGCGAGGTGCTCGTGCCGCCCTGCACGGCAAGGCCCGCCGGCTTGTTGAGGATGAAGAGGTCGTCGTCCTCCTCAATCACCATGGAGCGAAAGAGCTTGCGCTCCTCGGCGCTGAGCGGCCTCGCATCGGCCGATGGCGCATCGGCGGGGCGGGTATCGAACTCGAGCGGCGGCACCCGGATCTCCTGACCCGTCTCGAGCCGGGCATTGGACTTGGCCCTCCCGCCCGCCACCCGCACCTGGCCGGTGCGGAGAAGCTTGCTGAGATAGGCATGGGTGAGCGCCGGATAGTGCAGCCGGAACCATCGGTCGAGCCGCATTCCGTCCTCGTCCGTCGCGACGATGCGGCGAGCGACGGCGCCGCTCATGCAAGATTCCTGACGAGCGCCAGCCCGGCGAACACGGCTGCGATGGAGAGCACGACCGAGCCGGCTCCGTAGAGGCCAGCCGCGAGATAGTCCCTGCGCTCGAAGAGATTGGCGAAATCCATCGAGAATGCCGAGAATGTCGTGAAGCCTCCGAGGATGCCCGTGGTGAGGAAAGCCCGCATTTCCAGGCTGACCGACCATTTCAGCGCCATCAGCGCCACCAGCGCGCCCATGACGAAGCATCCCGCGATGTTGACGATCATCGTGCCCCAGGGGAAATCGGGGCCGAACAGGCGCAGGGAACCGACATTCACGAGATGCCGGGCCCCTGCCCCGATGGCGCCGCCGGCCGCTATCCAGAGGATCAATGGCATGGCCCGCGATATAGCGCTGCGGGGGCAGCGAGGCAAATTTCAACGCAGCGCAGGCCTCGGCCGACGAAACAGCAATCGGCCAAGCCATGCGAGCAGGGCGGCGAGCCCATAGCCCAGGACGAAGCCGCCGCCGGCATGGGCGATCCCGTCCGGGGTGGCGGGAACGGCAGGACGGAAGTCGTCGAAGGTGCGGCGCGCCAGCTCGGGATCATAGTCGGTCAAGAACACGCCCAGCCGCTCGATGCTGATCGGCGTCGAAAGGTCGGCTGCCTGCCGCTGCAGCCGCTCGAAGCGGTCGATGGCCGAGGCCGTCGCCTGTGTCTGTCCCACGACGAGATCGTCCGGATTGGCGCGCAGCCTGACGAGAGCCGCACCGCGGTCGAGTCCGGCCCTGGCTGCCGTCTCGTCGAAATGCCGGACGATCGGAGCCAGCGCGTCGACGGCGCCGCCGAGCCGCTGGCGGTACTGCTGCACGAACTCGGGAAACTGCGAGAGCAGCACCGCGACAAGCGCCGCGCAGGCGAGCCTGAAGATCGTTCCCACCGGATGTTGCACTCCCTCGCCTAGGCCCTGGTAACGATGCAGCAGAAACCAGGGTTCCGCATGCATTCCGTTCGCAGAAGAGATGTTGGCATTGCAACCCTGCTAGGGCGCGATCTGATGCGGCAAGTCTTCGCTAGGAGTAGATTCATGATTCGCCGTGCCACGGCGAATCATTGAGGGGATTATCATGCAGAAGAAACTGGCGGCCGAGTTCTTCGGAACGTTCTGGCTGGTCTTCGGCGGGTGCGGAAGCGCCGTTCTCGCCGCGGCCTTTCCGGACCTCGGCATTGGGTTTGCGGGCGTTGCGTTGGCGTTCGGCCTCACCGTCCTGACCATGGCCTATGCCGTGGGCGGCATCTCCGGCGGGCATTTCAACCCCGCCGTTTCGGTGGGCCTGGCGGTTGCCGGCCGCTTCTCCTGGGGAGAGCTCATCCCCTACGTCATCACGCAGGTCGTGGCCGCCATCGTCGCGGCTGGCGTCCTCTACCTCGTCGCCTCCGGCAAGGCGGATTTCTCGACCGCCGGCGGCTTCGCGTCGAACGGCTATGGCGAGCATTCGCCGGGCGGCTACTCGCTGACCTCCGCGCTCTTGATCGAGGTGGTGCTGACCGGCTTCTTCCTGCTCGTGATCCTGGGCTCCACGGGCCGCACCGCGCCGGCGGGCTTCGCGCCCATCGCCATCGGCCTCGCGCTGACGCTCATCCACCTGATCTCGATCCCCGTGACCAACACCTCGGTCAACCCGGCGCGCTCGACCGGTCAGGCGATCTTCGTGGGCGGCTGGGCGCTCCAGCAGCTCTGGCTCTTCTGGGTCGCGCCGATCGTCGGGGCGGCTATCGGCGCCCTCATCCACAAGGGTCTGCTCTCGGACGAGAAATAGGCCTTCGGTGGGACGGCTGGAGCATGATCCGGAAAAGTGTGAAGCACCTTTCCGACAAGATCATGCTCAACTTATTGGAATCGATCACGTTTACCATCCGGGCCGGTTCCGCCCGGATGGATCGTGATCTAGACCCGTCCCCTCTCCTTCCGAAGCTTGGCCCAGTAGTCGAGGCGCTTCCGGAGTTCCCGCTCAAAGCCGCGCTCCACGGGCTCGTAGTAGCTCTCCCGCTCCATGTCGTCCGGAAAGTAGTCCTGGCCTGAGAAGGCGTCCGGCTCGTCGTGGTCGTAGCGGTAGCCGGCGCCGTATTCCTGCTGCTTCATGAGCTTGGTCGGCGCGTTGAGGATGATCTTGGGCGGCATCAGCGAGCCCGTCTCCTTAGCCCGCCGTGACGCCCTGCCGTAAGCGGTGTAGACGGCATTCGACTTGGGCGCGGTCGCCATGTAGAGGACGGCCTGCGCCAGCGCCAGTTCGCCCTCGGGCGAGCCCAGGAAATCATAGGTGTCCTTGGCCGCCAGCGCCTGATGGATGGCATCGGGGTCGGCAAGTCCTATGTCCTCGACCGCCATGCGCACGATCCGCCGCGCGAGGAACAGCGGGTCCTCGCCCGCCGTCAGCATGCGCGCCAGGTAGTAGAGCGCCGCGTCCGGGTCGGAGCCCCGGACCGACTTGTGGAGCGCCGAGATGAGGTTGTAGTGGCCCTCCTGCGCCTTGTCGTAGAGGGGCGCCCGCTTTTGCACAGCCGCCGCAAGGCCGGCCGGATCAAGAGCCCCGCCTCCCTCCGGCACGGCGTCGTAAAGTTCTTCGACGAGATTCAGGAGATAGCGGCCGTCGCCGTCCGCCATGGCGATGAGCGCCTCGAGCGCCCCTGCGTCGAGCGGCAGCTTGCGGCCCGTATGCGCCTCCGCCCGCGCGATGAGCTCCTTCAGCGCTTCCGCATCGAGCCGGTTGAGGGTGAGCACCTGGGCCCGGGAAAGAAGCGCGCCGTTCAGCTCGAAGGACGGGTTCTCCGTCGTCGCGCCGACCAGCGTGATCGTGCCGTCCTCCATGTGCGGCAGGAAGCTGTCCTGCTGCGAGCGGTTGAAGCGGTGGATCTCGTCGATGAAGAGAAGGGTGCCCTTGCCTTCCTGCCGGCGCGCCTTGGCTGCCTCGAAGGCCTTCCGGAGATCGGCGACGCCCGAGAAGATCGCCGACATCTGCTCGAAATGGAGCCCCGTCTCGCCGGCGAGCAGCCGCGCGATGGTCGTCTTGCCGGTGCCGGGTGGCCCCCAGAGGATGACGGAGCCGAAGCGCCCGGCCTTCCGCATGCGCGTGATGACGCCCTCGGGGCCGACGAGCTGCGGCTGGCCCACCACTTCGTCGAGCGTCTGGGGACGCAGGCGGTCGGCGAGCGGCCGCGGGGCCTCCTCCGCCATGCCGGCCGCCTCGAAGAGATTGGTCACGACGCACCCACGGCTTGCCCATAACAAACTGCTCCCCTCCCCTTGATCTTGATGGGGAGGGGTCGGGGGAGGGGTGACGGACACCACCGGAAAGCACGATCATTCCACCCCCACCCTGCCCTCCCCCATCGAGGGGGAGGGAGATCAGTGATGGTGGTCATTGCAATCCTCCTAGCCGCCGAGCTGCATGCGGAGCGTGCGGCCGCCGCGCGAGATGGAAAAATCCCAGAAGCGTTCATCGCCCGCCAGCAGGCCCGTCAGGGTCTTCACGCTGTCGATGGGCTTGCCGTTGATCTCGAGCAGCACGTCCCCCTTGCGGAAGCCGACACGCGCCGCAGGCCCACCCTTGACGTCCGCCACCGCCACGCCGGTCGTGGAGGTGCCCAGCCCGAGCTCGTCGGCCGTCGCCGGAGAGAGGTTCCAGGCGACGATGCCCGCGAAGGGATTTGCTCCGTCGATCACCGTCTCCTGCCGGGCCGGCTCCTCGGGCGGCGCCACGAGCTGGATCGTGGCCTTGATCCGCTCGCCACCGCGCAGGAACGTGAGATCGGCGGTCTCGCCGATGGAAGCCGTCGCGAGCCGATAGGAGAGTGCCTGGGAATCCTCGATCGGGCGCCCGTTGACGTCGATCACGACATCGCCGCGCTTGAGGCCCGCCTTGGCGAGCGGGCTTGTCTTGTGGAGCTGCGTGACGAGCGCGCCCTGCGGCCGGTCGAAGCCCAGCGATTCGGCGATTTCCGCCGTCACATCCTGCACGTCGGCGCCGCTCCAGGGCCGCACGATCGTGCCGCCCGTCTCCGCCGAGCGCACGACCGCCGCCACCATGTTGACCGGAATGGCGAAGCCGATGCCGATCGAGCCGCCCGAGCGCGAGAAGATGGCGGTGTTGATGCCGACCAGCCGCCCAGCCATGTCGATGAGCGCGCCGCCCGAATTGCCGGGATTGATGGCGGCGTCCGTCTGGATGAAGAACTGGTAGTCGGTGATGCCGACCTGCGTGCGCGACAGCGCCGAGACGATGCCGCTCGTGACCGTCTGGCCGACGCCGAAGGGGTTGCCGATGGCGAGCACCAGATCGCCCACCTCGAGCGCGTCCGAATCGCCGAAGGGCAGCGAAGGAAGCTGCGCGCTGCCGGGATTGATCTTGAGGATGGCAAGGTCGGTGCGCTCGTCCGTGAGCACCACCTTGGCCTCGAACTCGCGCTTGTCGGAGAGGACGACGCGGATGTCGGTGCCGCCCTTGATGACGTGATTGTTGGTGACGATGAGCCCTTGCGCATCGACGATCACGCCCGAGCCCAGCGAGTTCTGGACGCGCTCACGCGGCGCGCCGAAGAAGCCGTCCTCGCCGAAGAAGCGGCGGAAGAACGGATCGTCACCGAAGGGGTTGAAGCCCTGCTGGGCGACGCGCCGCTGGGCGTAGACGTTCACCACCGCCGGCGCCGTGCGCTTCACCACGGGCGCAAACGACAGGGTGATCTCGGCCCGGCTCGCGGGGACTTCCTCCGCCTTGACCGCCGCGGACGGCGCGAGGAGAAGCACGCCCAGAAGGGCGGCCGCAATTTTCGCTTTCATGTGACGTCGAAACTCCCTATATGCGCCCGGCCTACGACGTCCGGTCTCGAGGCCCCGCGGGAAGCATATAGGCATCCGCAGGGGCCGAGGCAAAACCGGTGCGCACCGAGGTTTGCGGAATTCCACGCTGACCCGACCGTCATCTGCGGTCGAGCTTGGTGGAGAGAATAACTGCGGACTCCGTTCGCGTGACACCGGGAATGAGACCGACGTGATCCAGAAGCTTGTCCATCTCCTCCGCCGAGGAGGCGCGCACCAGCGCCACGCAGTCGAACTTGCCGCTGACGGTGTGCAGCGTCTCGATCTGCGGCAGCTTCATGAGCGCGCGGGTGACGTCGGCGGAGCGTCGCGGCTCGATCTCGAGCGTGACCCAGGAGCGGATGCCGCCCCGGCGGACCTCCTCGGAGAGCCGCACGAAATAGCCGGCGATGGTGCCGTCGGATTCCAGCCGTTTCAGCCGGTCCTGGACGGTCGAGCGCGACAGCCCGAGCTTGCGGGCGAGCGAGGCCACGGGCTCGCGCGCATTGATGCGGAGCAGCGCGATCAGCTCTTCGTCCTTCCTGGTCGGCATACGGCATTTTACCGGGAAGATCGGCGATTCGACGACAATTTCGTGCAATTGCCGCACCTCGCCGGCTCCTCTCCGGCAGCCGACTTTCGCACATTCAGTCCAGAACGGCCTTTTCACCAAGGGAGTAGTGAGATGACCGCCCAGTTCAAGCTCATCAAAGGCGCCAAGGGCCGGCTTTCCGGAGACGCGCAAGACCGCGAGTTGCCGGCGTTCGAGGACGCCCGCGACGTCGCCCGCGCGCTCAGCCCCGAGAAGCCTGTGCTTTGCTTTTCCCCGCAGGCGCTTACCGCGCGCGCAACGGCCTTCCTGACCGGCTTTCCGGGCGAGGTGAGCTACGCGGTCAAGGCCAACAGTCATCCGGCCGTGATCGGCACGCTGGCCCGCGCCGGCATATCGGTTTTCGACGTGGCGTCGGTCGCCGAGATGGAGACCGTACAGGCGCTCGCGCCCGCCGCCCGCTTCCACTACCACAACCCCGTCAAGTCGCGCGGCGAGATCGCCCGCGCCTTCCGCAGCTTCGGCTGCCGCCGCTTCGCGGTGGACGACGTGCGCGAGCTCGCCAAGATCGCCGACACGGTCGGCCTCGTGGCCGACCTCGAGATCGCTGTCCGCTTCCGGCTGCCCCCCGCTCGGCCTCTCGGTGCACGACTTCTCCTGCAAGTTCGGCGCGACCCCGGAAGAGGCGGCAACTCTCCTCCGCGAGGTGGCAAGCCTTGGATTCAAGCCGGTTCTGACCTTCCACCCCGGTTCGCAGTGCACCGACCCGGAGGCCTATGTCCGCCATGTCGCAGCGGCGGCCGGGATCGCCCGCGAAGCCGGCGTGACGCTCCATGCCCTCAATGTCGGCGGCGGCTTCCCGGCCCGCTATCGCGACGCGGCTGTTCCCCCTCTGCCGGCGTTCTTCGAGGCCATGGCGGATGCGGTTCGCGAAGGCTTCGAGAAGGCCCCACAGCTCGAATGCGAGCCGGGCCGAGGCCTCGTGGCGACCTCCATGTCGCTGCTGACGCGCGTGAAGCTCGTGAAGCACGGCCGTCGCGAAGTGTTCCTCAACGACGGCATCTATGGCGCGCTCCTCGAGATGAGCCAGGCGCCGAGCCTTACGCCGCCCTATCGCGCCATCCGCGGCGGCGAAGCGCTCGGCGGCAAGGAGATCGAGTTCACGGCCTACGGTCCGACCTGCGACCCGCTCGACCGGCTCCCCGTGCCGCTCACGCTGCCCGAAGCGGTCGAGGAGGACGATTTCATCGAGTTCGGCACGCTCGGCGCCTATGGCGCGGCGACGGCCACCTGCTTCAACGGCTACGAGGTGGCGGACGTCGTGACCGTGCGGTCCGTGCTCGCAGCCTCCTGAAGGGGCTAACGCGCGCCGGCCGCCTCCAGGAGGCGCGCCGTTTCGCCATGCCCTCGGGCGCGCGCGTGGGCGAGCGGCGTCACGCCGTCGCCATCGGGAAGATTGACGTCCGCTCCGGCCTCGATCAGCGCCTTGACGATCTTCACATGGCGGGGACCGCCGTCGCTCAGGAGGATGGCCTCCAGGAGCGCGGTCCAGCCCAGCCGGTTGACGTGATCGACCGGCGCCCCAGCCTTGATCAGGAATTTCACCGCCTCCACATGGCCCCGCTCGGCGGCCGGAATGAGCGCCGAGCCGCCATAGCGGTTGACCTTGGTGAAGTCGGGGCCTGCGGGCACCAGGATTTTCAGGATGGCGACGTCACCCCTGGCGCCGGCGAGGAGAAACGGGCTGTCCTTCTTGTTGTCCTGCGCGTTCACGTCCGCGCCCGCCTCGACCAGCACCCTCGCGGCCTCGGCATGGCCCTGCTCCACCGCGGTGAGAAGCGCTGTGCGCTGGCGGGCGTCGCGCGCATTGACCCTGGCGCCGCGCTTCAGGAGATCCCGCAGGCGAGCGACGTCGTTGGCGGAAGCCGCCTCGATCAGCTCGAGATCGATCCCTGATGCACGCGCCATGTCAGCCCTCCAGAGCAGGAGCCCGAGCATAGAGCCCAAAAGCAAACGGCGCGAGAAGGCTGGCCTTCCGCGCCGTGCTGATTGCCTGCGAACGAAAGGGGTCAGGCGGCGGCCGCCTGGCGCTCCTCCTCAGACCGCTCCTTGCGTATGACGGGTCCCGAGTCCTTGCCCTTTTCGGACTGGTCGCGATCCACGAACTCGATGACCGCCATGGGCGCGGAGTCACCGTGGCGGAAGCCCGCCTTGAGCACCCGCGTATAGCCGCCGGAACGCTCCTTGTAGCGGGGCGCCAGCACGTCGAAGAGCTTCTTCACCTGCGCCTCGTCACGCATTTCCGAAATGGCCTGGCGACGCGCGGAAAGCCCACCCTTCTTGGCGAGCGTCACGAGCTTCTCCACGATCGGGCGGAGATCCTTGGCCTTGGGCAGCGTGGTCACGATCTGCTCGTGCTTGACGAGCGAGGCGGCCATGTTGGCGAACATCGCCATCCGGTGGGCCGACGGCCGGTTCAGCTTGCGGCCGCGATTGCCGTGACGCATGACAGTCTCTCCTTCAACCTTCCGGACTCCACGCTCTTCCCTATCCCGTCATGCCCACCCCCGAGGTGGGCATCCAGAGCAACCTGCTTCGACTGGCTTGCCGGGTCGAGCCCGGCAATGACGTGGAAGATAAGAGCGCTCGCCGACCTATCCCCGAACTCAGTAATGGGTCTCGTACTTCTTCGCCAGTTCCTCGATGTTCTCGGGCGGCCAGTTCGGCACTTCCATGCCGAGATGCAGCCCCATCTGCGCCAGCACTTCCTTGATCTCGTTCAGGGACTTGCGGCCGAAGTTCGGGGTGCGCAGCATCTCCGCCTCGGACTTCTGGATGAGGTCGCCGATGTAGACGATGTTGTCGTTCTTCAGGCAGTTGGCCGAGCGCACCGAAAGCTCGAGCTCGTCCACCTTCTTCAGAAGCGCCGCGTTGAACTCGAGCTCCGGCCGGTCCTCCTCGGCGCCGATGGCCTTGGCCGGCTCCTCGAAGTTCACGAACACCTGCAGCTGGTCCTGAAGGATGCGCGCCGCATAGGCGATGGCATCCTCGGGCGAGACCGATCCGTTGGTCTCGATCGACATGGTGAGCTTGTCGTAGTCGAGGATCTGGCCCTCGCGGGTGTTCTCGACCTTGTAGGAGACGCGCTTCACGGGGCTATAGAGGCTGTCGACCGGGATGAGCCCGATCGGGGCGTCCTCCGGCCGGTTCCGCTCGGCCGAGACGTAGCCCTTGCCCGTCCTCACCGTGAATTCCATGCGCACCTCCGCGCCCTCGTCCAGGGTGCAGATCACATGGTGGGGGTTCAGGATCTCGACGTCCGCCGTCGCCTGGATGTCGCCCGCCGTCACGACGCCCGGACCTTCCTTGCGCAGCACGAGCCGCTTCGGGCCCTCGACATGCATGAGGAGCGCGATCTCCTTCACGTTGAGGATGATGTCCGTCACGTCCTCGCGCACGCCGGCGATCGAGGAGAACTCGTGCAGCACCCCGTCGATATGGCAGGACGTCACCGCCGCGCCCTGCAGCGACGACAGGAGAATACGCCTCAGCGCATTGCCGAGCGTGATGCCGAATCCGCGCTCCAGCGGCTCCGCGACCGCGGTGGCGACCCGCCTGCGGTCGCGCCCGGCCGTCACTTCGAGCTTCGCCGGTTTGATCAGCTCCAGCCAGTTCTTCTGGTTCACGTTGTCAGCTCCATCGCCTCGCCGGACCGGATTGCGCGATGCATCGCCCGCCGGCCGCAAATCGTTCTCGGTATACATTCAGAAAAGGGTCTCAATCACTCTATCGTCACACCCGGCGGCGCTTCGGCGGCCGCACGCCGTTATGGGGGATCGGGGTCACGTCACGGATCGACGTGACCTGCAGCCCGCAGGCCTGCAGCGCCCTGAGCGCCGACTCGCGGCCCGAGCCCGGCCCCGACACCTCGACCTCGAGCGTCCGCATGCCGTGCTCCATGGCGGCCTTGCCGGCGGACTCGGCCGCCATCTGTGCCGCATAGGGAGTGGATTTCCGCGACCCCTTGAAACCGGCCTTGCCGGCCGACGCCCAGGAGATGGCGTTGCCCTGCATGTCGGTGATGGTGATCATGGTGTTATTGAACGACGAATTCACATGCGCGACACCGGACGTGATGTTCTTGCGTTCCTTGCGGCGCGGACGTGCAGCTTCCTTTGCCATTCAAGCCTTCTTTCGAAATCAGGGATTACTTCTTCTTGCCGGCGATGGGACGCGCCGGCCCCTTGCGCGTGCGCGCGTTGGTATGCGTGCGCTGCCCGTGGACGGGAAGTCCGCGACGATGCCGGAGGCCGCGATAGCAGCCGAGGTCCATCAGCCGCTTGATGTTCATCGACACCTCGCGGCGCAGGTCACCCTCCACCGCATAGTCGCGGTCGATGACCTCGCGGATCTGCAGCACCTCGGCATCCGAGAGCTGGTTCACGCGCTTCTGGGTCTCGATGTTCACCTTGGCGCAGATGTCCTTGGCGTTCTTCTTGCCGATGCCGTGAATATACTGAAGCGCAATTTCCACGCGCTTCCCCGTCGGAATGTTCACGCCTGCGATACGGGCCACGTTCAAGTCTCCTCAGCAGTCGCCAGCAGACGACCAAGTTCCTATTCCCGGTATGATATTCCGGAATGACAATGGGCCGCGCCCACACGAAGCTGTACCGCTCCGCTGAAGCAGCCCTTTCAGACACCGAATTGACTCAGGGTATCTAGGCCGGTTTGCCGCCTCCGTCAACCCGAGTCGCCGGTTAACGCACGTCCTCCAGCACCTTTTCCATCGCGCCGGTCACATCGTCGATATCGGCCATGCCGTCGACCGTGCGCAGCTTGCCCTTCTTCCCGTAATAGTCGACCAGGGGCGCCGTCTGCTCGCGGTAGACCTTGAGGCGGTCGCGCACCGTCTCAGGCCTGTCGTCGGCGCGGCGGGTGAAGTCCGTGCCGCCGCAGACATCGCATACCCCCGGCTTTTTCGGCTGCTCGAAGGTATCGTGATACCCCTTGCCGCACTTGGCGCAGGTATAGCGACCGGCAAGCCGCTGGACGAGATCCTCCTCGTCGACCTTTATCTCGATAACGGCGTCGAGACCCGTCTTGCGCTGCGACAGCATGCGGTCGAGCGCCTCGGCCTGCGCCACGTTGCGCGGAAAGCCGTCGAGGATGAAGCCTTTGGCCACGTCGGCCTCGCCGAGCCTCTCCGCGATGATGGCGACAACGATATCGTCGGAGACGAGATCGCCCCGGTCCATCACCGCCTTGGCCTTCCGGCCGTACTCCGTGCCGGCCTTCACGGCGGCCCGCAGCATGTCGCCGGTGGAGAGCTGCTTGAGACCGTGGCTCTCCTCGAGCCGCTTGGCCTGCGTTCCCTTCCCGGCGCCCGGAGGTCCGAGCAGCACGAGCTTCATCGCCTGGCGCCCCTGAGCTTCGCCTTCTTGACGAGCCCTTCATACTGCTGGGCGAGGAGATGGCCCTGGACCTGCGCCACCGTGTCCATGGTCACCGACACGACGATGAGGAGCGACGTGCCCCCGAAATAGAACGGCAGGCGCACGAAATCGATCAGGATCTCCGGCAGGATGCAGACGATCGCGAGATAGAGGGCGCCGACGACGGTGATGCGGGTGAGCACGTAGTCGATGTACTCGGCCGTCCGCTCGCCGGGCCGGATGCCCGGAATGAACCCGCCATACTTCTTGAGGTTGTCCGCCGTGTCCTTCGGGTTGAACATGATGGCCGTGTAGAAGAACGCGAAGAACACGATCATCCCCACATAGAGGGCGAGGAACAGCGGCTGGCCGCGGCCGAGCATGGCCGTGATGTAGTTCAGCCATTCCGGGCCCTGCCCGGCGCTGAAGTTGGCGACGGTGATCGGAAGCAGCAGCAGCGAGGACGCGAAGATCGGCGGGATGACGCCGGCGGTGTTTAGCTTCAGCGGCAGGTGCGAGCTGTCGCCCTGCAGCATCTTGTTGCCCATCTGGCGCTTCGGATACTGGATCAGGATGCGCCGCTGCGCCCGCTCCATGAACACGATCGCGGCCACCACGATGATCGCCATGAGGATCACGCCGAGGAGCACGAAGGTCGAGAGCTGGCCGGTGCGGCCGAGCTCCAGCGCGCCGACGATGGCGGAGGGCAGCTCCGCCACGATGCCGGAGAAGATGATGAGCGAGATGCCGTTGCCGACGCCGCGGGCGGTGATCTGCTCGCCGAGCCACATGAGGAAGACGGTGCCGCCCGTCAGCGTGATCACCGTCGATATGCGGAAGAACCAGCCGGGGTCGATGACGACGTTCCCCTGCCCCTCGAGCCCGATCGCGATGCCGTAGGCCTGCAGGACCGCCAGTATCACCGTGCCGTAGCGGGTGTACTGGTTCATCTTCTTGCGGCCCTGCTCGCCCTCCTTCTTGAGCTGCTCGAGATGCGGCGACACCGTCGTCATCAGCTGGATGATGATGGAGGCCGAGATGTAGGGCATGATGGTGAGGGCGAAGATTGCCATGCGCCCGAGGGCGCCGCCAGCGAGCCCGTTGATCCAGCCCAGGATGCCGGTCGAATTCTGCTGCACCAGGCGGGCAAGCTCGACCGGATCGACGCCTGGAACCGGGATGTAGGTCCCTAGCCGGTAGATGATCAGCGCTCCCAGCGTGAACCAGATGCGCTTCTTCAGGTCCTCGGCCTTGGCCAGGGCCGAGAAATTGATGTTGGCTGCGAGCTGTTCTGCTGCCGATGCCATCGATTAAAGTCTCCGCACGGCCATCCCCGCCAGCCGATCCGACGAAACGCCGAGCCCGTGATTCCCGCCAGGGCACCTAATATCGGTGGCCGGACCGGTACGCACAAGCCTACTCGGCAGCGGCCGCCTCGGCGGGCTTCGTCAGGGTGACGCTGCCGCCGGCCTTCTCGACCGCCGCTATGGCGCCCTTGGAGGCGTGGTCCACCACGAAGGTCGCCTTGCTCTTGATCTCTCCCCGTCCGAGCAGCCGCACGCCGTCGAGCTTGCGGCCGATGAGCCCGGCCTTGAGCAGGCTGTCGGCCGTCACGGGCTCAGACGCGTCGAGCTTGCCCTTCTCGATGGCGGCCTGCACGCGGCCGAGATTGACCTCGTTCCAGTGCGAGGCGTTCGGCTTCTTGAAGCCGCGCTTGGGCAGCCGCCGATAGATCGGCATCTGGCCGCCCTCGAAGCCGCGCACCGCGACGCCGGAGCGTGCTGTCTGGCCCTTGCCGCCGCGCCCGCCGGTCTTGCCGAGGCCCGATCCGATGCCGCGCCCGAGCCGCTTGCGCGGCCGCTTGGAGCCCGGATTGTCCTTGAGTTCGTTGAGCTTCATCACTTTTCACCCTCGCCCACGATCTCGACCATATGCGAGACCTTGGCGATCATCCCGCGTACCGCAGGCGTGTCCTGGAGCGTGCGGGTACGGTTCATCTTGTTGAGCCCGAGGCCGATCAGCGTCGCCCTCTGCTCCTTCGGCCGGCGGATGGGGCTTCCCACCTGCTTGACCGTGATCGTCTTCGCCTTGGCCATAGCCCTACTCCGCCACCTGCGCCTCGCTGCCGTCGCGGCGGCGCGCCAGGATATCGCTGACCTTCTTGCCGCGCCGCGAGGCGATGATGCGCGGGCTCATTTCCTGCTTCAAGGCGTCGAAGGTGGCGCGAACCATGTTGTAGGGGTTCGAGGTGCCGACCGACTTCGCCACGACATCCTGCACGCCGAGGCTCTCGAACACGGCGCGCATCGGGCCGCCCGCGATGATGCCCGTGCCGGCCGGTGCCGCCCGCAGCACGACCTTGCCGGCGCCGTGGCGTCCGTTCACGTCGTGATGCAGCGTGCGGCCCTCCCGGAGCGGCACGCGGATGAGCGCCCGCTTGGCGCTGTCGGTCGCCTTGCGGATAGCCTCCGGAACCTCGCGAGCCTTGCCGTGGCCGAAGCCGACGCGGCCCTTCTGGTCGCCGACCACCACCAGGGCGGCGAAGCCGAAGCGGCGCCCGCCCTTCACGACCTTGGCGACACGGTTGATATGGACCAGCCGGTCCACGAACTCGCTGTCGCGCTCCTCGCGGTCCCTGCCGCGATCACGGTCGCGCCTGTCGCTCCTGCGCTCGTTCAAAACTTGAGCCCTCCTTCGCGCGCGGCTTCCGCCAGCGCCTTGACCCGGCCGTGATAAATGTATGCGCCGCGGTCGAACACCACGGCCTCCACCCCGGCCTTGATGGCCCGTTCGGCCAAAAGCTTGCCGACCTCGGCCGCGGCGGCCTTGTCGCCGCCGGTCTTGAGCTTGCCCTTGAGGTCCTTCTCGAGCGAGGAGGCGGCGGCGATCGTCACGCCCTTCCCGTCATCGATGACCTGGGCATGGATGTTGTTGTTGGAGCGGAACACCGAAAGCCGCGGACGGTCGCCGGAGCGGGCCTTCAGGGCCTTGCGGACCCGAACCTTGCGCCGGTCGCTGGATTTGAGCCTGATCGTCATGGTGGCCTACTTCTTCTTGCCTTCCTTGCGGAAGATGAACTCGCCCTGGTATTTTATTCCCTTGCCCTTGTAGGGCTCGGGGCCGCGCCAGTCGCGGATTTCCGCGGCCGTCTGGCCGACGCGCTGCTTGTCGATGCCGCTCACCACGACCTCGGTCGGCTTCGGCGTCTCGATCTTGATGCCTTCCGGCACCGGATAGAGGACGTCGTGGCTGTAGCCGAGCGCGAGCTGCAGGTTCTTGCCCTGGAGCGCGGCGCGGTAGCCGACGCCGTTGATCTCCAGCGTCTTGGAAAAGCCCTTCGTCACGCCGACGATCATGTTCGAGATCAGCGTGCGCGACATCCCCCACTGGGCGCGGGCGAGCTTCGTCTCGTCGCGCGGCTCGACGGAGATCCCGCCGTCGGCCTGCGACACCGCGATCGCCTCGTGGATCGCCGTCTGCAGCTCGCCCTTCGGTCCCTTGACCTTCACGGTCTGCCCATCCACCGAGACGGTCACGTCCTTCGGGATGGAAACGGCCTTCTTGCCAATTCGCGACATCGTCGTTCCTCAGAATATCGTGCAGAGCACTTCGCCGCCGACATTGTTGGTGCGCGCTTCCGCATCCGACATCACGCCCTTCGAGGTCGAAAGGATGGAGATGCCGAGACCGTTGAAGATCGTCGGCAGCTTGTCGACCGAGGCATAGACGCGCCGGCCGGGCTTGGAGACGCGCTTGATCTCCTTGATGACCGGCTGGCCGTCGAAATACTTCAGCTCTATCTCGATCGTCGGCTGCTCGCCGTCGTGCTGCACCGTGGCGAAGCCCCGGATGTAGCCTTCCTGCTGCAGGACCTCAAGCACGCGCTCGCGCATGCGCGAAGCCGGCGTCGTGATGGACGACTTGCCGCGCTGCTGCGCGTTGCGGATCCTGGTCAGCATGTCGCCTATCGGATCATTGATGCTCATCTGGCGGGCTCTCCTTAAGCCTTGACCCGGTTTTCTCTCACCAGCTCGACTTGACCATGCCGGGGATCAGTCCCTGCGAGGCCAGGTCGCGCAGCGCGATGCGGGAAATGCGCAGCTTGCGGTAATAGGCCCGGGGACGCCCCGTCAGCTCGCACCGGTTGCGGATGCGGGTCTTGGACGAGTTGCGCGGAAGTGCCGCCAGCTTGAGCTGCGCGGCGAAGCGCTGCTCCATCGGCAGCTCCTGGTTCTGGGTAATTTCCTTCAGCCGCGTCCGCTTGCCCGCGAACTTCTTCACGAGGCGCCGGCGGCGGTTGTTGGTCTCGATCGAGCTTGTCTTGGCCATGTCGGTCCTCTCAGGCGGCCTGCTTGCGCGGCTGCGGCTTGCGGAACGGGAAGTTGAAGCCTTCCAGCAGCGCACGTGCTTCGTCGTCGGTCTTGGCGGTGGTGACGATCACCACGTCGAACCCCCACACCCGGTCGATCTTGTCGTAGTCGATCTCCGGGAAGATGATGTGCTCCTTGACGCCCACCGCGCAGTTGCCGTTGCCGTCGAAGCTGGTCGGCGGCAGGCCGCGGAAGTCGCGAACGCGCGGCAGCGCGATGTTGATGAAGCGGTCGAGGAACTCGTACATCCTGGCCTTGCGCAGCGTGACCTTGGCGCCGATCGGCATGCCTTCGCGCACCTTGAAGGTGGCGATGGACTTGCGCGCCCGGGTGATAACCGGCCTCTGGCCGGCGATCTTGCCGAGCTCGGCGGCCGCGACGCCCGCCAGCTTCGAGTCGCCGACCGACTCGCCGATTCCCATCGAGAGCACGATCTTCTCCAGCCGCGGCACCTGCATGGCGTTGGCGTAGGAGAACTTCTCCGTCAGCTCCTTGCGCACCACGCTCTCGTAGTGCGACTTGAGACGCGGGACGTAGGTCTCAGACATTGATCTCTTCTCCCGAGCGCTTGGCGACGCGCACCTTGCGACCGTCGTTCAGCGTCTTGATGCCGACGCGCGTCGGCTTGTTGTCCTTCGGGTCCATATGCGCCACGTTGGAGATGTGAATTGGCATCTCCTTGGCGACGATGCCGCCCTGCTGGCTTGCCGTCTGGCGCTGGTGCCGGCGCGCCACGTTGACGCCCTGCACGACGACGCGGCTCTCCTTCGGCAGCATCTTCAGCACGTTGCCGGACTTGCCCTTGTCCTTGCCGGTGAGGACGATCACGCGATCACCCTTCTTGATCTTGAACTTGCCGGCCATCACAGCACCTCCGGCGCGAGCGAGATGATCTTCATGTGATTCCGGGCCCTAAGCTCGCGCGGCACGGGGCCGAAGATGCGCGTGCCCACGGGCTCGCCCTGATTGTTGATCAGCACCGCCGCGTTGCGATCGAAGCGGATCACCGACCCGTCGGCGCGGCGGATGTCCTTCGACGTCCGCACCACCACGGCCTTCATCACGTTACCCTTCTTCACGCGCCCGCGCGGAATGGCGTCCTTGACCGACACGACGATGATGTCGCCCACATGCGCGTACTTCCGCTTCGAGCCGCCAAGCACCTTGATGCACTGCACGCGGCGCGCGCCCGAATTGTCGGCAACGTCGAGGTTTGTCTCTGCCTGTATCATGGCTTCACCCCTTTATCGGCTCGCGCCTGTCCATCCATTGCCTTAGGCGTTGGAAGCGGCGACCCGCTCCACCAGCGCCCAGGATTTCGTCTTCGAGATCGGGCGGCATTCCTCGATCCGCACGATGTCGCCCACCTTCGCCGAGTTCTCGGGATCGTGCGCGTGGTACTTCTTCGAACGCCTGACCGTCTTCTTCATGATCGGATGCGTGAAGCGGCGCTCGACCAGGACGACGATCGTCTTGTCGGTCTTGTCGCTCACCACCGTGCCCTGCAGGACGCGCTTCGGCATTCCAGTTCTCCAGTCCGATTCCGTTTACGCGCCGGCCTTGGCCGCGGCCGCGCGCTGCTGTGTCTTGATGCGGGCCACGTCGCGCCTGACCTGGCGGATGCGCGCCGTGTTCTCGAGCTGTCCCGTCGCCCTCTGGAAGCGCAGGTTGAACTGCTCCTTCTTGAGCTTGAGGAGCTCGTCCTTGAGCTGATCGGCGCTCATGGCCCTGATGTCTTCGGCCTTCATCGTCATTCTCCGAGCCGCGCCACGAAGCGCGTCTTGATAGGAAGCTTGGCCGCCGCGAGCCGCAGCGATTCCTCGGCGAGCGTGCGGGAAACGCCGTCGATCTCGAACAGGATGCGGCCGGGCTTCACGCGCGCCGCCCAGAACTCGGGCGCGCCCTTGCCGGAGCCCATGCGGACCTCGGTCGGCTTCTTGGTGACCGGCACGTCCGGAAAGATGCGGATCCACACCCGGCCGGCACGCTTCATGTTGCGCGTGAGCGCCCGGCGGGCGGCTTCGATCTGGCGCGCGGTGAGGCGCTCCGGCTCCATGGCCTTGAGGCCAAAGGTGCCGAATGTGAGTGACGTCCCGCTGGTCGCGACCCCGTGGATGCGACCCTTGAACTGCTTGCGGAACTTGGTGCGTTTTGGCTGCAGCATGGTCTTCTGCCCTTATGCCTCGCGGCCCTCTCGGCGGCGCTCGCGGCCGGCCGGCTCATGGCTGTGGCCGTGACGCTCGCCTTCCGCGGCCTTCTTGTCCTGTGCCATCGGGTCGTGCTCCAGGATTTCTCCCTTGAAGATCCAGACCTTGATGCCGTTGGTGCCGTAGGCGGTCACCGCCGTCGCCGTGCCGTAGTCGATGTCGGCCCGAAGCGTATGCAGCGGCACGCGGCCCTCGCGGTACCATTCCATGCGCGCGATCTCGGCGCCGCCGAGGCGGCCGGAGCAGTTGATGCGGATGCCCTCGGCGCCCATGCGGATCGCCGACTGGACCGCCCGCTTCATGGCGCGGCGGAAGGCGATGCGGCGCTCGAGCTGCTGGGCGATGTTCTCCGCCACCAGCGTCGCGTCGGTCTCGGGCTTCCTGACCTCGTTGATGTTGAGGTGCACGTCCGAGTTGGTCATCTTCGCGATGTCGCGCCTGAGCTTCTCGATGTCGGCGCCCTTCTTGCCGATCACCACGCCCGGGCGCGCCGAATAGATCGTCACGCGGCACTTCTTGTGCGGACGCTCGATGACGATCTTCGGGACGCCGGCCGCCTTGAGGTGCTCCTTCAGATAGGCGCGGATCTTGATGTCCTCGTGCAGGAGCTTTCCGTACTCGCCGCGGTTGGCGTACCAGCGGGAATCCCAGGTGCGGTTGATGCCGAGCCTGAGGCCGACCGGATTGACTTTCTGACCCATCAGGCAGCCTCCTGCACTTCGCGCACCACGATCGTGAGCTGGCTGAAGAATTTCTCGATGCGGCCCATGCGGCCGCGGGCGCGGGGCGTCCAGCGCTTCATCACCATGTTCTTGCCCACATAAGCCTCCGCCACCACCAGCGAGTTGATGTCGAGTTCGTGATTGTTCTCGGCGTTGGCGATCGCGGTCTCGAGCGTCTTCTTGACGTCCTGCGCGATGCGCCGGCGCGAGAAGGTGAGATCCGCGACCGCGGTCTCGACCTTCTTGCCGCGGATCGTCGCGGCGACCTCGTTGAGCTTCTGCGGCGACACACGGAGCAGCCGGGTCACGGCCTTGGCCTCGTTGTCCGCCAGCGCGCGCTTTGCCTTCTTCTTACCCATGACGAACCTACTTCTTCGCCTTGCGGTCTGCCGCGTGCCCGTGGAACGTGCGCGTGGGCGAGAACTCGCCGAGCTTGTGCCCGACCATGTCCTCGCTCACCAGCACCGGGATGTGCTTGTTGCCGTTGTGGACGGCGAAGGTGAGCCCCACGAACTGCGGCAGAATGGTCGAGCGCCGGCTCCAGGTCTTGATGGCCTGGTTGCGACCGGATCCCCGGACCTCTTCCGCCTTCTTCAACAGGAACCCGTCCACGAACGGGCCCTTCCATAGCGAGCGTGCCACGTTGGCCTTCCTTACTTCTTGCGCTGATGACGGCTGCGCACGATGTACTTGCCGGTCGTCTTGTTGGTGCGGGTCTTCTTGCCCTTGGTCGGCTTGCCCCAGGGCGTCACCGGATGCCGGCCGCCGGAGGTCCGGCCCTCGCCGCCGCCATGCGGATGGTCGATGGGATTCATGGCCACGCCGCGCACCACGGGCCTGCGGCCCTTCCAGCGGGTGCGCCCGGCCTTGCCGATCGACTCGTTCATGTGGTCCGGATTCGACACGGCGCCGACGCTCGCCATGCAGTCCGAGCGCACCATGCGCGTCTCGCCGGACTTGAGCCGGAGCAGCGCGTAGCTGCGGTCGCGGCCGACGAGCTGGGCGTAGGTGCCGGCCGAGCGGGCGATCTGGCCACCCTTCCCCGGCTTCATCTCCACATTGTAGACGATCGTGCCGACCGGCATGGCCGAGAGCGGCATGGCGTTGCCGGGCTTCACGTCGGCCTGCCGGCCGCAGACGACCGTGTCGCCGACCTTCAGGCGCTGCGGCGCGAGGATATAGACGAGCTCGCCGTCCTCGTAGCGCACGAGCGCGATGAAGGCGGTGCGGTTCGGATCGTATTCCAGCCGCTCGACCTTGGCGGAGCCGTGCTTGGCGCGCTTGAAATCCACCACGCGGTAGGCGCGCTTGTGCCCGCCGCCGCGCTGGAATGAGGTGATGCGGCCGTGGTTGTTGCGTCCGCCAGTACCGGTCATGCCCTCGGTGAGCGCCTTGACGGGCTTGCCCTTCCAGAGGCCCGAACGGTCCACCTTGACCAGCTGGCGCTGGCCCGGTGTCGTCGGCTTGTATGTCTTCAGTGCCATGAGCGTCTGAGCCTCACAGTCCCGTCGTCACATCGATGCGGTGACCCTCAACGAGGGTGACGACCGCTCTCTTCACGTCGCCCTGGCGCGCCGGACGGCCGCGGAAACGCTTGATCTTGCCCTTGCGCACGAGCGTGTTCACCGCCTTCACCTTCACGTTGAACAGCCCCTCGACCGCCGCCTTGATCTCAGGCTTTGTCGCGCCGCTCGCCACGTTGAAGACGACCTGGTTGCGTTCCGAAGCCGCGGTGGATTTTTCGGTGATCACCGGCCCGCGGATCACGTCGTAATGCTTCTCCGCCGTCATTTGAATCTGGCCTCCAGGGCTTCGACGGCGGCCTTGGTCAGCACCAGCTTCTGCCGCCTGAGGATGTCGTAGACGTTGATGCCCTGCACCGGCAGCACGTCGATATGGCCGAGGTTGCGGGCCGCCATGGCGAAATTCTCGTTGACCTCGGCGCCATCGATGATGAGCGCGTTGTCGAGCCCGAGCTTGGCGAGCACGCCCTTGAGCTCCTTGGTCTTGGGCGAGGACGCGCTGACAGAGTCGAGCACCACGATGTCCGAGGCCCTGGCCTTGGCCGAGAGCGCGTGCTTGAGACCGAGCGCCCGCACCTTCTTCGGCAGGTCGATGGCGTGGCTGCGCACCACCGGCCCGAAGGCCTTGGCGCCGCCGACGAATATGCCCACCCGCCGGCTGCCGTGACGGGCGCGTCCGCCGCCCTTCTGGCGGCCGAACTTGGCGCCCGTGCGGGAGATCTCGCCCTTGAGCTTGATCCTGTGCGTGCCGGCCTGGCGCTTGGCGAGCTGCCAGATGACGACGCGCTGGATGAGGTCGGTGCGCGGCTCGAGCCCGAAAATGTGGTCGGGCAGGTCGATGTTCCCCGCCTTCTTGGCGTCGAGCGTCTGGATATCGGCTTTCATCTCGGCGCTCCTCACTGGGCCGCTTCGCCCGCCGCAGGGGCGTCGGGCAGCTTGAAGGCGCCGGGGAAGGGCACGCCCTCGGGAAGCTTCCGCTTCACCGCGTCGCGGATATAGACCCAGCCGCCCTTGGCGCCGGGAACCGATCCCTGCACCAGGATCAGGCCGCGGCCGGGATCGGTCTGCACCACCTTGATATTCTGGGTGGTGACCCTCTCCTGGCCGAGGTGGCCAGCCATCTTCTTGCCCTTGAACACCTTGCCCGGATCCTGGCGGTTACCGGTCGAGCCGTGGCTGCGGTGGCTGATAGAGACGCCGTGCGTGGCGCGCAAGCCGCCGAAGTTCCAGCGCTTCATGGCGCCGGCGAAGCCCTTGCCGATCGAGGTGCCGGAGACGTCGACGAACTGGCCCGGCACGAAGTGGTCGGCCGTGATCTCGGCGCCCACCGCGATGAGATTGTCCGGGCTCACGCGGAACTCCGCGACCTTCTTCTTCGGCTCCACCTTGGCGGCGGCGAAATGGCCGCGCTCGGCCTTGCTCAGCCGCTTCACGCGGCCGAGGCCCACACCGAGCTGCACGGCGGTATAGCCGTGCTTCTCGTCCGTCTTGTGCGCAACCACCTGGCAGCTCTCGATCTTCAGCACCGTCACCGGGATATGCTCTCCCGCGTCGGTGAAGACCCGTGTCATGCCCAGCTTCTGCGCGATGAGTCCCGATCGCATCGCTTCAACCTCTAGAATCCCTGGCCTCGTTACAGCTTGATCTCGACGTCGACGCCGGCCGCGAGGTCGAGCTTCATGAGCGCGTCAACCGTCTGCGGCGTGGGGTCCACGATGTCGAGAAGCCGGCGATGGGTGCGCATCTCGAACTGCTCGCGGCTCTTCTTGTCCACGTGCGGGGAGCGGTTCACCGTGAACCGCTCGATGCGCGTGGGAAGCGGCACCGGGCCACGCACCTGCGCACCGGTGCGCTTGGCCGTGTTGACGATCTCGCGCGTCGACCCGTCGAGGATGCGATGATCGAAGGCCTTGAGCCTGATGCGGATGTTCTGGCGTTGCATGTCGATGTCTTCGCGTTATTCGATGATGGCTGAGACGACGCCGGCTCCGACGGTGCGGCCGCCCTCGCGGATGGCGAAGCGCAGCTTCTCCTCCATCGCAATCGGCGTGATCAGCTCGACCTCGAAGCTCACATTGTCCCCAGGCATCACCATCTCGGTCC
>JBFXDI010000017.1:0-45765 GCA_050181295.1 Parvibaculaceae bacterium
ATCGGCGTCCACTTCGCTCAAAACGGCGCTGACCACTACCGGTCAGGCCGAAGCCAGTCACGCATCCTGGCACGCCCAATCTAGACCAATACCGTACCAACCCCTACCATTGGCTTGCGCGACTTGGTCAACGGCCGTAACCTTTGGGCGTCATCTTCGTTTTTCCGGACAACAACACCGGAGAAAGATTTTCGAATCCGATGCTCGATCTTCCCCGCAACCCGTTCTCCCGCCCCCGCCCGAGCCTGATCCTCACTCCGGGCCTCGGAACACTGCCCGAGGGCGTGGAGCGCTACCGGGTCGAAGGTCGCGGCTCGCTTGCCGTTCCCATGTCGGCGGGTGACGAGATCACCATTTCGGATGTCGAGGGGCGGCAGTCTTGCGAGATCGCCTTCGCGGGCGCGGACGGCCGTTTTGACGCCTCCGCTCTCGGCGTTCCGGCGGCCGGCCCGGCGAGCGGTCTTCAGGCCATTCTCGGCGAGCGCACGGAAGGTGCGCGCCAGACCGCATCGGCGCTCGCGCGACGTGGGCTCGATGTCGCCAAGGCGGACGCCGTTCGCCTCTTCGGCGGCGATTCCAGGCCGGGCGAAACGGAAACCTTCAAGGCCTCGAGGGACGGACTGCTGATCGTCGCGGCGCCGGCGGCCCGCATGGATTTCGAGGCGCAGGACACGGCGACCCCGATCGAAGTCCGCATCCGGCGGGCCAGGCGGCGCAACGCCGCCGAAGCCTTCCTGCCGGAACCGCTGGCCGATCCCTTGCAGGAGGTTCGGGTCGATGCCGCGACGGCGCAGGCCTATGTCGTCAAGGCCGGGGAGTACATCCAGATCATCGACGTCGCCGGCCGGCAGATGACGGACTTCCAGTGCTTCTCCGCACGCAAGCTCGACCAGGGCAAGGACCTGCCGCTCGACTGGACGGTGACCCGCACGATGCTCGGACGCACCTATCCGACGCCCGGCCTGCCGTCCAAGGCCTTCGACCGCGAGTTCGAGCCGCTGGTGGAAGTCATCCGCGACACCTGCGGACGGCACGATTCCTTCGCGACCGCCTGCAACAGCCGCTACTACGACGACATGGGCTATCCGGGCCACGTCAACTGCACGGAGAACTTCAACGGCGCGCTCGGCCCCTATGGCGTCGAGGCTCGAAAGGGCTGGGAGGCGATAAACTACTTCTACAACACGCGTGTCGATCAGCAGAACCAGATCTATTCCGACGAGTCCTGGTCGAGGCCCGGCGACTACGTGCTCATGCGCGCGCTGACCGACCTCGTCTGCGTCTCATCCGCCTGCCCCGACGACATCAATCCCGGCAATGGCTGGAACCCGACCGATATCCACGTGCGCACCTACGCGGCGCCGGAAAAATTCTCCAGAGCGGTGGCCTATCGCATGACTCCCGACGCCGATCCTAAGCTCACAAAGGAAACCGCCTTCCATCCACGCCTCTCGGCGCTCTCGCGCAACCATACGGAGTACCGGGGTTACTGGCTGCCGACGCATTTCAACAACGAGGGACCGGTCGCGGAATACTGGGCCTGCCGGGAAGCGGCGGCCGTCATGGACCTATCGCCGCTGCGCAAGTTCGAAGTGACGGGTCCCGATGCCGAACGGCTGCTGCAATACTGTCTCACGCGCGACATCCGGAAGCTGTCGCCCGGCCAGGTGGTCTATACGGCCATGTGCTACGAGCACGGCGGCATGCTCGACGACGGAACGGTGCTCAGGCTTGCGCAGGACAACTTCCGCTGGATCGGCGGCGACGAGTTCTCCGGCGAATGGCTGCGCCAACAGGCCGAAAGCCAGGGCTTCAAGGCCTGGGTGCGCTCCTCCACCGACCAGATGCACAACATCGCGGTTCAGGGACCGAAGTCGCGCGACATCCTGAAGGAGATCGTCTGGACGCCGCCCGCGCGGACCTCGATCGAGGAGCTGCAATGGTTCCGCTTCACGGTCGGACGGATCGGCGGCTTCGAGGGGGCGCCCGTCGTCGTCTCGCGCACCGGCTACACGGGCGAACTCGGCTACGAGATCTTCTGCCATCCCAAGGATGCAACGGCGGTGTTCGATGCCGTGTGGGAGGCTGGCGAGCCGCACGGGCTCAAGCCCATGGGGCTCACCGCACTCGACATGGTGCGCATCGAGGCGGGCCTCATCTTCTTCAACTCCGAGTTCTCAGACCAGACCGATCCGTTCGAGGCCGGCATCGGCTTCACGGTGCCACTCAAGTCCAAGACCGACGACTTCATCGGCAAGGAAGCGCTGATCGAGCGCAAGGAGCATCCGCGCCAGAAGCTCGTGGGCCTCGACATCGAGTCGGACGTGCAGGCGGGCCATGGCGACTGCCTGCACCTTTCCGGCGGCCGGGCGCAGGTCGGCATCGTCACCAGCGCGACGCGCTCGCCGATCCTCAAGAAGCAGATCGCGCTGGCGCGTGTCGATGTGCGCCATGCCGCTGAGGGCACGGAGCTCGAGATCGGCAAGCTCGACGGGCATCAGAAGCGCCTGCCGGCGAGGATCGTGCGCTTTCCTCACTACGACCCGGAGAAAACGCGGGTTCGCGCCTGAGGGGACGGAGGGGATCAGCCGGGTTCGAACAGGCGGCGATCCCACCACACCGGCTCTGGCAGGTCGTGCGCGATTTTCCCCGCCTCCGGATGCGCCGGATTGATGAGCACATTTCGCTCCATGCGCGCGACATAGGACGGGACGAGCAGGATTCCGGAACGCAGTTCTCGCGCCCATCGAGAGCCGAATTCCCGCGATGCCTCGCGGTCCTCTGCCGACCACGCTGGCAACAAGTCACCTGTAACGACTTCGTAGGAAATATCGTTCGGAACCGTGATGCGGATGAAATGCTGGTTCGAGGGCATCCTGCCAGCACCACGGGCGAGCTTTTCCAGCATTGCAGTCGAATAGTGCTCGCACGCATAGATCAACGGCGTCGAGACGCTGTTCCAGCGGCCCGGAAACAGACCTGATCCTTCCGCGTCATAGATCGGGAACTGGCCGTCGGGATCGCCTATCCGATAACAGGTCAGAACGCGGTCGAGACGCTGCGGCCTCATATGGCTGTGCCATACTCCAAACCGCCTAGGATATCTTCAACCAGCCGCGCCCCGACCTCGGTCGTGGCGACTTCGATCGGTCGGCGCCCTTCCAGAAGTGGGTTGCCGCGCCAAAGAAATGCGCGCGCTTCTTCTTCCGACTTCCAGACCCTGAGCGCCGCGGCCCAAATACGCGCGTAGCGGCCTATGCGCTCGCTATGCGCCTGCGACAGGCGCTTGCCTTTGCTGCGCGAGAGGGTCGCCTTGGGAACCACCCGGTACTTGAAAGTTGCATCTCCAGGCGCGAGCAGGCCCGCCAACCTGTCCAGCGCCTTGGCCGGAAGGCCATGCTCCATCTCGTCCGCCAGGCGCAGATAGCCGTCTCCGGCCCGGAGGGGAAGGCCCAGCACATCGGCCAGGGCATCAAGCTGTGCGCTCATAGGCGCTTCTCCATCGTCTCATCTGAGACCCAATATAGGCTCAGATGAGACGATGTTCAATGACTATTCCGCTGCGGCGGCCTGGGCCTCGTCGAGAAGCTTCCCGGCGAGCGCGCGCTTCTGGCCGGCGTCCATCTTCTTCAGCTCGTTGTTGAGCACGCGCTCGTTCAGCGACTGGTTCCAGTAGTCGAGCGAGCCGAAGCCCAGGAGCGAGGCCTTGCCCACGAACTGGCGCAGCACCTCGTTGGTCGGTCCCATGACCCAGCCCGCCTTGCCGTCGCGCAGATAGCGCTCGATGCCGAGCGCCGGCTTGTAGCCGGTGCCACCGCAGGCATGCAGCATCTTGTCGGTCACATGGGCGACGTTCTTGGCGGCCGCGAACTTGAGCTGCCACATCCAATGCAGATAGGCGGCGCGAGGCAGGGCATCGAGATCCTTGTGGATCGACCAATCGCAATCGTTCGTCGCCTTGTCGAGGGCCTGGGCGAGCAGGAAGTCCATCGACCGTACGCCGTTGGTGTCGATGATCGCCTCGCCCACATAGTCCTGGATGGTCGGATAGTCCGCGACGCGCATGCCGACGTCCTTGTGCGTCTTGCCGGTCGTGTGGCGCTTGGCGATGTCGATGAGGGCGAGCGAGATGCCGTTCCAGCAGGCCGAGGAGCAGAGCAGGAAGAACGGATCGACGCACTCGTCGTTGGACTTGGCGCCGTCGCCCACTGGCCCTACGAGGCGGTTCTTGGGCACCACCTTGTCGGTCTCGATCGGGCCGGACTGGTTGCCGCGCAGACCGAGACCGTCCCAGCTCGCCGGATCCGCCTTCACCTCATCGCCCATGATGAGGAAGCAGGAGAGGTCGGAGTAGTTGCCGTGGAAGTTGGGGCTCGTGGTCTGGACGATATACCAGTCGGCGAAACCTCCGGAGGTTGTCCAGGACGCCCGCTTCTTCACATGCCAGCCGTCCTTGGTCTCGGTGGCGGAGGAGGCGATCGGGTACCAGAAATGCGAGCCCGTCTCGGGGTCGGAATAGGAGAGCGTTCCGACGAGGCAGTCCTTGTCGATGCGGCGGAAGATGTCCTGGATCGGCTCGGAATTGTGATAGCGGAAGGCGGCCGCGGCCACGGCGCCCGTATGCATGGTGTAGCACATGGCGGTCGAGGGGCAGCCGTAGCGGGCGATCGTCTCCACCACCATGGCGGCCGTCACGTGACCTTCGCCCATGCCGCCCAGTTCCTTCGGCACCAGCAACCCGAGGAAGCCGTGCTTGGCGAGAATCTCGAAATTCTTGCGCGGGTAGAGGAGCTTCTTGTCGCTCTCGACCGCATTGGCGCGCATCTCCTTCTCGCAGAGCGATATGAGCTTTTCCTGCAGCGCCTTCTGGCGATCGCTCAGCACCCACTGGGGATCCCACTCGAATCCGAGACCCCAGAACTCTTCCTTGCCCCACTGCTTCGTCATGGATGCTGTTCTCCCTGTGAGCCGTTAAAAACCGCGAGCCTCCCAGCACCGGCCTTGCGCATACCAATTTCGACCCTTATGAGGCCAATTGCAAACCAATTTTTCGGTCGGCGCCAGCCATTCCAGCGTATCCTATTCCCTTTGGAGGCCGGATCAAATGCAGAGGTTCAGCGACGACCAGATGCGCAAGGCCTTCTTCGGCTGGCAATGCCGCATCCGGCAAATCGCGATGCGCGAGCATGGCGGAAGGCCGCTCCCCGCCATGCAGCCAAGGGCGATGCTGCGGTCCGGCGAGACGGTCATCGAGGCCATGACCATCGTACTCCTGCCAAAACGGCCGGCGGAGGCGACGGCATTTCTGCGCTTCCAGGTGCAGAAGACGCCCGACCCCGCCCGCGCCTATGAAGCAGCGCTCGGCTATTTGCAGGCGGAGCACTATCGCGACCCGGAGGCGTTCGCGCCGGAGATGACGGCGGTTTTCCCGGTGGGATCCGGCATCGCGGCCACTCTAGCGGGAGCGCGGCGCTGCCTGCTCGAGTTCGAGCAGTGGAGCCAGCGTTTCCGCTTCACCGCGGCGGTGCGGGAACTGCCCGCGGCCGCGCCGACACGCACCTTCACGCTGGCGCATAACCGCATCTTCAATCCGAACCTTCCAGCCGCCGCGCTCGTGCTGGGTTTCAAGCCCGACTGGAAGACGGCGCAGGCCGATCCGCTTCCCACGGGATGAAGCCGGTCTATTGAGGAACCTTGGCCGTGATTTCGATGGCCGAATAGTAGGCCGCGAGGTCTTCGATCTGCTTGTCGGTCAGCGGTTCGGCGATGATCGTCATCTGGTCGTGCTTGCGGGCACCGGACCGATAGGCCTTGAGCTGCTCGATCAAGTAGGGCTCGAGCTGACCCGCGATGTTGGCGGCGTTCATGGCCTTGGAAAGACCGTCGAGGCCATGGCAGGGCACGCAGACCTGCGCCGCCTTGCGCCCCGCCGCGATGTCTCCGGCCTGAGCGGGCGAACCCAGGACAAGCCATACACCTGCGGCGAGGACTCGAAGGGCGAAAGAAACGGAGCAGGCGATCCGGTCACCCCCACCCCGACCCTCCCCCTTGAAGGGGGAGGGAGCAATCTTGTGACAGTCCAAGCTTGCCTGCACGCGCATCATTTCTCGTAGGAGATGCGGTAGATGGCGCCGCCGAGGTCGTCGGAGACGAGCAGCGAGCCGTCCGGAAGCTGCGCCACGTCGGCGGGCCGACCGAGATACTCGCCCGAGTCCGTCAGCCAGCCCTCCGCGAAGGCTTCCGTCGCGCCGACCGATCCATCCTCGTTGACCGCCGTGAACATCACGCGCGCGCCGACAGGCGTGGTGCGGTTCCAGGAGCCGTGCTGGGCGGAGAAGATGCCGCCCCGGTACTTCGACGGGAACTTCTTGCCAGAATAGAAGGTCATGCCGAGGTCGGCCGCATGCGCCGTCATCTCCACGGCCGGCGGCACCGCATCGGCGGGCGCTTCCTGATCCTTGTACTCGGTCGTCCGGACAGTGCCGCCGCCGTAATAGGGGAAGCCGAAGTTCTGGCCCGCTGCGGTGACCCGGTTCAGTTCGCCCGGCGGAATGTCGTCGCCCATGCCGTCGACCTGGTTGTCGGTGAACCACAGCTCGCCATTCTTGGGATTGAAGTCCATGCCGACCGAATTGCGCACACCCCAGGCGAAAACCTCGCGGCCCGTGCCGTCGCGGGCCATGCGGACGATGCCGCCGATGCCGGTCTGCTTGTAGAGGTCCATCTTCTCGGCGGCAAACACGTTGAAAGGCTGGCCGAGCGTTATGTAGAGCTTGTCGTCGGGGCCGATACGGCAGACACGGGCCGTGTGATTGAAGGATTCCTCCGAGGCGGGAACGAGATCGCCCTTCTTCACGACATTGAAGGCAGCAACGTCGGGGCTCTCATAGAAGAACTCGGCCGCCGGGAAGAGCAGCACGCGGTTCTGCTCGGCGATGAACAGGAAGCCGTCCTTGGAGAAGCAGACGCCGTTCGGGATCGTGAAGTCGAGCGAGGGCGCGAAACGCTTCACCTCGTCGGCCACACGGTCCTTGTTGCGGTCGGTGACGGCCCACACCTTGTTCTTGCGGGTGCCGACGAAGGTCACAATGCCCTGGGGCCCTACCGCCATATGGCGTGCATCGGGCACGACCGCGTAAAGCGCTATCTTGAAGCCATCGGGCAGCTTGATGTTTTCCAGCGTCTTCTTGATGCCGTCGGCATAGTCGCCCTTCTGTTCGACGGTCTCGAATTCCATCGAGGTGCCGGTCGTCTGGAAGTTGCCGAGCTTTTCGAGGTTGTCGGTGCTTTGGGCTCCGGCCGTCGCCGTCGCGAACAGCAGGGCGGCGGAAGCGAGCAAGACACTCTTCAGCATGGTTAAGCCTCCCTATGTTGCAGTTTCTTGCGGCCGGCCTTCATTGCACGGGCCAACCATAGGGAAGAGTTGCATCGAACCCCTGCCCGCACCAGCCATGTTTTCGCCTGTTGGCGATTGGCGCGCGCTTCGTAACAGCGGGATGTTACGCGCCGCCGCCGGTCTCCGTCTGCTCGACGGCGGGTGCTGCGTCGCGCAGACGCGTCTCGCGCAGAAGCCCTTCCCTGTCGACGATCGGATAGGCCGCCGACACGATGTGCGAGTTGAGGCGGTGGAGGTCGCGGATGATGTCGACGAAGAGGGCGGAAGCCCGCAGCGATTTCGGGCCGATCTGGGAGCGGTCGGAAAAGTGCTCCTCGATCATCCGGTTCTCCCGCGCGCGGAAAGCCGCCTTCTGGGCGATGAGGCGCCGGGCGCCACCGACATCTCCGGACGCGAGCACGCCCGCCGCGATCCTGAGGCTCGTGCGGACGAGTTCGCCGAGTTCTCTCAGCACCTCGGTCTGACGCGCTGAGAAGTCGATCTGCTCCTTGATTTTGGTGCGGATGCGGTCGTTGAGGTTGAGATGCACCACGTCGCCCGCGTGCTCGAGGTTGCTCACATAGAGCATGATCTCCATGGCGCGGCGGCCGTCGGATGAATCCAGCTCGTGCTCCATGAGACGGGAAATGTAGCCCTGGATCGCCGCCTGATAGGCGTTGATGCGCCCATCCAGGAGCCGAAGCCCCTTGAGGTCCTCGACGGGACCGCCCTTCAGGGTCTGGAGGCAGGTCTCCACCATACGGTCCAGAAGCTCCGTCATGCGCGCCGTCTCCGACTCGGCATTGGAGAGGGCGAGACTTGGAGTGTCGAGCGCGGCAGGGTCGAGATAACGAGGCTGGGCGAGTTGGTCGGACGGCTCCCTGATCTCCGGAAAGAGCTTCCGGGAAAGGGCGATCATCGGTTTGGCGAAGGGAAGGCAGAGGAGCACGAGAATGCCGTTGAAGGCGACGTGGAAGCCGAGGACCGCCGAGACGGGATCGGGGCTCCAGCGGGCGGCGAAGTCGGAAAAATAGGGAAGCAGCGGCACCAGCATGAAGGCCAGGAGGCTCCGCCGGACGACATTGACCAGCGGTACGCGCCGCGCCTCGCGCGGCTGGCCCATGGCGGCGGTCAGCGCCGGAAAGCCGCCCCCGAGATTGACGCCCAGGGTCAACGCCATGGCGGCTGGAAGGTCGAGCGATCCGTTGGTCAGGAAGGATGCGATGAGCAGGATGACCGAAAGCGTCGAATAGCTCGCCCACGTGGCCGCCGCACCGATGAGGACGGCCAGCAACGGCTCGCCGTTCAGCGACGCCAGCACGTCATGGAAAAGCGATGCCTCGCGCAGCGGCGTGGTGGCCGTGACCACAAGATGGAGCGCGAGCAGCATGAGCCCGAGGCCCATGAGGATGCGGCCGGCATTGCGCGGGCGGAACGCCGTCGAGGAGGAAAAGAGGATGTAGCCGGCGAACAGCAGCAGCGGCGAAAGGTGCGAGATCAAGGGGCCGGCATAGGTGAAGAGCGCCGTGACGATGGCCGAGCCGAGGTCGCCGCCGAGCAGCACGGCGAGGCCCGTGGCGGCCGGTATCATCGCGCTCGCGGCCAGACCCGTAACCAGTAGCGACGTCGCGGTGCCGCTTTGGAGCAGCATGGTGGCCGCCAGGCCCGCCCCGAAGGCCGACAGCTCGCTCGACAGCCGCGCCTCGATATAGCGCTTCAGCCAGTCGCCCCACGCCCTGAGGATGCCGGTGCGCACCATGCGCAGTCCCCAGAGCAGCAGCGCCACGCCGCCCAGGAGATTGACGATGACAAGCGTGCCCGGATTCATGGACATGACACGGCCTCGCCGTCAGTTGGCCTGACGCCACCTTTGCGGATCCGCCTGATCCCTTCCAGCCTCGCGGAAAGGGGCAGTCGAGTGGTCAATCCAGCCAGCCTCCTTGCAGAGCAGCCAGCGTCCCTACTCACGCCGGCCAGGGTAGCGACCAAGTCTTCACGTTGGTGAAGAACTTCATCGCCTCGAGCACGCCTTCCTTGATGCCGTTGCCGGAGTCCTTGATGCCGCCGAAGGGCGACATCTCGATGCGATAACCCGGCACTTCCCAGATGTTGCAGGTGCCGACATGCAGCCCCTCGATATAGGCGAGCGCGCGGTCCAGCCGATTCGTGCACACTCCGGATGATAGGCCGAACGGCGTGGAATTCGATATCCGCATGACCTCGGCGTCGTCCGACGGCACGCGCACGATGGGCACTATGGGGCCGAAGGTCTCCTCGTAAACGAGCTCGGACTCATGCGGCACACGATCAACCACGATCGGCGGCAGCACCGCGCCCTGACGGCCGGGGTTGTAGAGGATGTCGGCCCCCTGCTCCGCCGCCTTGTGGACGCGGCGCTCGAAGGTGATCGCCGCCTGCTCGTGGACGACGGTTCCGAGGTCGGTGTCGGCGTCCATGGGATTGCCGAAGCGGATCTTCTTCGCCCTGGCGAGCGCCTTCTCGACGAAGGCGTCGGCCACCTTCTCCTGCACCAGAATGCGCTTGACCGCCGTGCAGCGCTGACCGGAATTCTTGGTGGCGCCCGCGACCGCGAGCTCCGCCGCCTTGTCGAGATCGGCATCCGAGAGATCGTCGAGCACGATCAGAGGATCGTTGCCGCCGAGTTCCAGCGCGGCGCGCCGGTAGCCGGCCTTGGTGGCGATGAGCTTGCCGACGGCGACACCGCCCGTGAAGGTGATGAGCTCGATATTGGGGTTGGTCACCATTTCGTCGCCGATGTCCTTGGGCCAGCCGGTGACGACCTGGAACATCTCCGGCGGCAGGCCCGCCTCGTAGAGGATGTCGGCGAGCGCGATGGCGGTGAGCGGCGTGAGCTCGGTCGGCTTGCAGACGACCCGGTTGTTGGTCGCGATGGCGGGGGCGACCTTGTGGGCCACCATGTTCAGCGGATGGTTGAAGGGCGTGATGGCCGAGATCGCCCGCACCGGTTCGCGCTTGGTGAAGATTTTGCGCGGCTTGCCATGGGGGGTGAGATCGCAGGAGAAGATCTGTCCGTCGTCCAGGATCGCGAGCTGGCCCGCCAGCGTGAAGACGTCATAGGCACGCCCGCACTCGTAGTCCGAATCCCTCAGCGATATGCCGAGCTCCAGCGTGATGACGCGGCCGAGCGCCTTGCGACGGTCGCGGATCAGCTCGGCGGCACGGAACAGGATCTGCTGGCGCTCGTAGCGCGTGAGCTTCGGCTGGAAGTTCGCCGCGATCTCGAAGGCGCGGGCCGCATGCTCAGGCCGCCCGGCGGGTACCGTGCCGATCACCTCGTCGGTATAGGGGTAGCGGACCTCGACCACGCCGTCCGCGTCCACCCGCCTGCCGCCGATCCGCATGGACTCGGCGATCACCGCGGGCTTCGCATCCATCTTGTTCATTCCAGCACCTCGTCCTTCGACAGGCTCGGTTTCATTTCAACGCTCGTCCCCGCGCAAGCGGGGATCCAATCGGCATATCCGCTGGATTCCCGCCTACGCGGGAATGAGCGGAAGAGGATTATTCCGCCGCCTCGGCGACCGCGGCCATGCAGTTGCAGGCGATGAAGAAGGCATCGAAGTTGCGCAACCTCGCGGGCAGTCCGGCGGCTTTGCGGTTGAGGATGATCGGGATCGTCTGCTCCGACAGGCCGCCGTGGGACCGGAGCGGCTCCTTGAGCCCCGAAAGATCATGGCGATCGGCGCTGGTGCCGATGACCTTGGTGTGGCGTGGGCCGCCGGAGATCACCACAAGGTCGCCCATGCGATCCTCCGGCAGCTCGTATTTCGCGCAAGCGGTTTTGCGGTCGAGGCACGCATCGATCCCGTCGAGCCCCGCCAGGCGCTTCGCCAGCGCCGCTCCATCGGAATCCTTCGGCAGATAGACTGTCGCGAACGAGCCGAGCGCGCCGTGATGCACGACGTAAGGGTCAGTGATCGGCAGGATGACCCGCGCCTTGCCCTTGCCCAGCCATTGATCGAACGTCTCCTGGAGATAGAGCACGTCCGGCTTCCCGTCCGGCCCATGCTTGTCCTTCATGCCATGGTCGGCGGTGAGCACGATCGTTGCGCCGGCCGCGTCGAGCTCGCCCAGATAGCGGTCCATCATGGCGTAGAAGCGGTTGGCGCCCTCGGCGCCCGGCGCGTATTTGTGCTGCACGTAGTCGGTGGTCGAGAGATACATGAGGTCCGGTCGCCGCTCCTTCAGGATCCTGACGCCGGCCGCGAAGACGAACTCGGAGAGCTCGGCCGAATAGACCTCGGGCACTTCCATGCCCACCATGGCGCAGACATCGGCGATGCCGTTGTCCTTGAGCGTCGCCTTGTCGGCCTTCTCCGAGGAAAAGCAGATGGCAGTGCCGTCGAAAGCCAGCCCCTTGCCGAGGAGGGCGCGCAGCTTGTCCTTGGCGGTGATCACAGCGACCCTCGCGCCGGCTTTCTGGAAACCCTCGAAGAGGGTCGAAGCGCGGAGCCACTTCGGATCGTTCATCATCACCTCCTCGCCCGTGTCGGGATCGATGAGGTAGTTGCCGCAGATGCCGTGCACCGCCGGCGGGCGGCCGGTGACGATAGAGAGATTGTTGGGGTTGGTGAAGCTCGGCATGGCGGAGAGGCCGCGCAGGTTCTCGCCCTTACCCACGATGCGCTTGAGGTTCGGCATCAGGCCGTCCCGCATGGCGCCTTCCATGTAGTCGGGCTCCGAGCCGTCGCAGCAGATGACCACCAGGGGCTCTGCCGGCCAGGCATAGTCCCGGCCGTTCACGCTGACGGATTTCCGAGTCATCGCAGGTCTTTCGTCTCTTCTGCTCATGCTTTGATTCAGGCTGCCGGGGCCATGCTAATCACGCCCATTTCCTTCAGCACATCCCGGATGGCGGAGAGCGCGCCGCGCATGACGGCCTCGTCCAGCTTGCCGATGGTGCCGATGCGGAAGGAATCCCGCTTCGTGAGCTTGCCTGGATAGATGGCGAAGCCGCGCGAGCGGAGACCCTCGTAGAAGCGCTCGAAGTCGAATTTCCTGTCGGCCGGCGTGAGGAAGGTCTGGATGATCGGACCTGCCTCATCGTCGCCGAGCAACGTCTCGAAGCCCATCTCCCGCATGCCCTTCACCAGCACGTCGCGGTTCATTCGGTAGCGGGCGCCCCTGCCCTCGACGCCGCCCTCCTCGCCATGCTCCTTCAGCGCCTGGTGGAAGGCGACCAGCGCATGGGTCGGCGGGGTGAAGCGGAACTGCGCCGTCTTCTCCATCGAGGACCACTGGTCATGAAGGTCGAGGACCACCGAGTGGCACTTGCCCTTCGAGGCCTCCAGGAGATCGCGCCGCACGATCGCATAGGAGAAGCCGGGCACGCCCTCGATGCACTTGTTGGACGACGACACCATGACGTCATGGCCGTCGGCCTCCATGTCGAGCGGCAAGGCGCCGAACGAGCTCATGGCGTCGACGATCACCGTCTTGCCCGCCTGCTTCGCGACCTTCGCGATGTCGGCGATGGGGTTCACGACTCCCGAGGTCGTTTCGCAATGGACGATGAAGACATTGACGATCGCGGGGTCGGCCTTGAGTGCTGCCTCGACGTCGGCGGGCGTTGCCATCCGGCTGTCGCCGAGATCGATGGTCGCGACAGAGCGGTCCAAGTGCTTCAGGATCTTCGCCGCCCGCTCGCCATAGGCGCCGTTGATCACGACCAGCGTCTTCCCGGTGCAGAGGCTGCCCAGCACCGCCTCGATGGCGAAGGTGCCGGAGCCCTGCATCAGCACGCATTCATAGCCCTTGGCCGCGCCGGCGAGCGCCAGGAGCTGCTGGCGGATCTCCTTGATGACGGCGCGGAACTCGATATCGCGCGAGCCCCAGTCGGAGAGCATCGCCTCCTTGACGGTGCGCGACGTGGTGAGCGGGCCGGGGGTGAGCAGATAGGGCATGTGCTCCTGCCCTTCGGGACCCTGGGCAGGACGGGCGAAGGCGTGGACGGACGACATGGGTTCCTCGTCGAAATGACCGTATGGCGCAGGGATAGAAACCGCCTTATCATAAGTCAAATAGCGATATTGGATCATCGCTATCAGAGGAACCTATAGATGAGGCATGCGCAGCTCCGCGCCTTCCATGCCGTGGCGACCTGGGGCGGGTTCTCGAAGGCCGCCGACCGGCTCGGGCTTTCCCAGCCTGCTCTCTCAGACCATGTGCGGAAGCTCGAGGAAGCCTACGGCGTCGAGCTCTTCCGCCGCGCGTCCCGCTCGGTGACGCTCACCGAGGTCGGCCGCAAGCTTTTCACCCTGACCGAGCAGCAGTTCGAGGCCGAGGCCGCGGCACTTGAGCTTTTGTCGCGGGCGCGGGGACTGAAGGTCGGATTGATCACCATCGGCGCCGATGCAGCCGTCCACGTCCTGCCGCTTGTCTCGGCCTTTCGCGCCCGGCATCCGGCCCTCTCCATCAAGGTCATCACCGGCAACTCCCGGCAGCTCATCGAGCAGCTCGACCGTTTCGAGATCGATTTCGCGGTGGTGGCGGAGGTGGCGGAGAACCCTCGCTATGCGACGCGGCTCCTGAGCGAGGACCGGCTCGTCGCGTTCGTCCAGAAGGCTCACCCCCTCGCCCGCAAGCGACAGATCCCGCTCGCGGCCCTGGCCGGGGAAACCTTCATCCTGCGCGAGCCGGGGTCGGTCACCCGCAAGCTTGTGGAGGAGGAATTCTCACGGCGCGAACTGGCGCCGAAGGACACAGTCGAGATCGAAGGCCGCGAGGCGGCGAGGGAGGCAGTCGCGGCCGGCCTCGGCGTCGGCGTGATCTCGGAAGCAGAGTTCGTTCACGACCCGCGCCTCGTGCGCCTCGCCTTCTCCGACTGGGACGTGCGCATGCGGGAATGGCTCGTCTGCCTCGAGGCGCGCACGAGCGTCCAGACCATCCGCGCGATGCTGGAAGTGGCGGGCCGGGGTGCCTGAAAACTCCAGCGGGCGACCAATCGCAGACCAATCGCGCCCTTCGAAGACCAATTTAGTTGCGCGGGTGGCGGAAACGAGTCAGTCTCGCCAGCGCGGAGTGCGAGGCCGGACATAGGGAGGAAGGCAATGTCGAACCCGTTTGCGCACAGGAGTCTTCGTCGGCGCGACTTTCTGTCGACCACCGCGGCGGTCACCATCATGGCGGCGGCAGGCGCGCCGAAGTTCGCGTACGGACAGGAAAAAACAGTCAAGATCGGCTTCCTCGCGCCTCTCACCGGCGCGGTCGCGGCGTGGGGCAAGCCCGGTCTCGACGGCTGCCGGATCTGGGCCGACTGGAAGAACGCCGAGGGCGGAATCAAGGTCGGCGCCGACAGCTACAAGGTCGAGTTCGTCTCCTATGACGAGGAGTACGATCCGGGCAAGGCGCGCACGGGCGCGGCGAAGCTCATCAAGGAAGACGGCGTCAAGTTCATCATGATGCTGGGCGGCGATCCGTGGCCGGGGGCTCAGCCCGTGGTCGAGCAGGACGGCATGCTCGTCTCCACGCTCCTTCCCTCCGATCTGACGCCCGACACGAAAACCCTGATCGCACCCTGCGAGGTGCATCCGATCTACAACGTCACGGGCGTCGAATGGCTCGCGGCCAACAAGCCGGACGCCAAGACGGCGGTCATCTGCGCGCAGGACGATTCGCTCGGCAAGCCATCGGTCGCGACCTATCTCGCGGCCTTCGAGGCGGCCGGCATCGAGGTGGTGGACGATCCCCTGTTCTTCGATCCCGCCACGACGGACTTCGCGCCCGTGATGACCAAGCTCCTCGCCAAGAAGCCGGCGATCGTCTGTCTCGACACATGCTATGCGGACTACGTGCATCCGCTCTGCGAGCAGGCCTTCCAGCAGGGCTTCAAGGGCACGATGATCTCCTGCACGGCCGATTTCTACCAGAAGATCATCCAGAAGACGTCGAAGGAGTTCATGGAAGGCTTCATCTTCCAGTTCCCCGATTTCGACGACGCGAAGCTCAACGAACCGGGCATCAACTTCCCGAAGCCGAACGACTTCTACGCCGAATATGTAAAGCGTTACGGCGCGGACGAGTGGAGCGCCGTTTCCTGGGAATACTCCTCCGTCATGGAACTGTGGGCCGCGGCTGCAACCAAGGCCGGCTCGCTCGAGCCCGCCGACGTCCTCAAGGCCATGAAGGAAGGCGGCAAGGCCAAGCACATCTTTGGCGAAGCCGACTGGTGGGGCACCGAACTCTTCGGCATCGACAACGCGCTCGTCGGCAACTGGCCGGTGGTGGTGATCGAGAACGGCAAGGCCGTCATCAAGGAATACCGCTCCATCCCCGAATGGTGGGGCAAGCACAAGGACCTGATGATCAAGCACATGACCGCGCTCGGCCAGATGTGGAACCAGCGCGGGTGATGGATCGGAGGGTGCGCGCCCTCTCGCACCAGGGGCGGCGAGGACGCCGCCCCTCTCTTTTCGCGTCCGACCTCCCCCTCTTTTCGAAGGGATGTTCCGGCTCCATGGCACTGCGCCCGGCATGACCGAACTCCTGCTTCAGACAGCCATCAACGCGCTCTACGCGGCGAGCTACCTGTCGCTGATCGCGGTCGGCCTGGTGCTGATCTTCGGCGTCATGGGCGTCATCAACTTCGCCCATGGCGAGCTCTACATGGCCGGCGCCTACGTGGTCGTGGCGCTCTACTCCCGCATGGACATCCCCTTCTTCTTCGCGGTGGTGGCGGGGCTCGTGTTCGTCGGGCTGCTCGGGCTTCTCATGGAGTACGGGCTCTTCCGGCCCTTGCGCGACAACCCGCTCGGCGGGCTCATCGCCTCGATCGGCTTCCTCCTCATCCTGCAAACCGTCGCCGTCCTCGGCTTCGGCGTCCGCATGCAGCACATCGTGCCCCCCACGCAGGACAAGATCGTGCTGTTCGACGGGGCGGTGCTCACGTGGCAGCGGCTCTATGTCATCCTTTCGGCCATAGCATTGCTCTCGGCGCTCTGGTTCTTCCTCAGGCGGACCCGCTTCGGATGGGCGTTGCGCGCCGTGGCGCAGGACCGGGAGGCGGCGGCGCTTCAGGGCATCTCGCTCAACCAGACCTCCCGCATCGCCATGTTCATCGGCGCGGCGCTCGCAGGGGTCGCCGGCGCCCTCACCGCGCCGCTCGTCTCCCCCAGCCCCTTCATGGGCCACTCGGTCATCGTGACCGCCTTCATCATCATTATCGTCGGCGGCATCGGACACCTCGAGGGCGCGGTCGTGGCGGCCATCCTCTATGCCGTCGTCAATACCTTCGTCACGACCTTCTGGGACGGCGTCATCGCCGACATCGTCGGCCTCCTGCTCATGCTCGCGGTGCTGATCGTCAAGCCGACCGGCCTTTTCGGAGCGAAGGACCGTGCCTGAGCGCAGCCGCGCCCTCCCCCTCTCGCTCTTCTGGATCCTCTGCGCGGCGGTGCTGCTGGCGCTTCCCTACGCGCTCTCCTTCTCGCAGCGCGAGATCCTCGTGCTGCTCACCATCAACATCCTGCTCGTCTCGAGCTACCGCCTGATGACGCTCACGGGAGAATGGTCGCTGGGGCACGTCGTGCTCATGGGCGTCGGCGCCTATGCGAGCGCGCTCTATTCCAAGCGTCTGGGCATCCCCGTTCCGATCTCCATGCTGCTGGGCGCGAGCACGGCGGCGCTGACGGCGGCGCTCCTCAGCTACCCGCTTTTCCGCATGAAGGGCTTCTACTTCCTCATCGGCTCCTTCGCGGCGGGCGAGGTGATTCGGCTCATCTGGAAGCGGTTCACCGATCCCTTCGGGGGACCCAAGGGACTGAAGCTCATCCCGGGCTTTCCGGACATCGATCTCGGCTTCATGAAGGTCTCCTTCTTCAATCCGGAGACCTACTACTACCTCTGCCTCGTCGTGGTGGGCTTGAGCCTTCTCGTCCTCTATCGTATCGAGCGCTCGCGCATCGGCCTCACGTTCCATGCCATCCACTGGCAGGACAAGCTCGCGGAATCGGTCGGCGTCAACACCTTCCGCTACCGCATGCTGGCCTTCGTCATCGCTTCCTTCTTCGCCGGGCTCTCCGGCACCCTCTTCGCCCACTATATCGGCACCGTGAACCCCACCCGCTTCGAGGTGGAGGAGATGGTCTATGTCCTCATCTGGGCGATCGTCGGGGGCACGGCGACCTTCCACGGGCCGATCCTCGGCGTCGTGGCGCTCACCATCGTCAACGAGGTGATCCTCCGGGCGCTCGGCGCCGATCTCTGGCGCCCGCTCTTCTACGGCGTCATCCTCATCGTCGCCATTCTCTTCCTGCCCAAGGGACTCGAAAGCCTGGCGCCGAAGATCGGCGGCTGGTGGAAGGGCCGCGCGAAGTCCAAAAAGCCACAGCCCGCGGAGGCGTGACTAGCTGCCCGGCATCAGGAGCAGCGTTGCGGCCATGAGCTTGCGGGTGTCGTTGAGCATGGCCGGGCGCTCGCGCCGCCAGCGCGCCACCGCCTCCGCCGCCTTTGCCTTGTCGGCCGTCCCCGGTGGCAGGGCGAGAAGCGCGCGCGCCTCCTCGGCCAGTTCCACCCATTTGATCCGCCAGCGCTCCTCGTAGGTCTCGCGGTGCTTCGCCTCCATGCGCATATGGAAAAGCGAGGAGCGCGCCACCCGCGGGGCCGTCATCGCATCGATCCATTCGCCGGTGCGCGACCAGACCTCGCCAGCCTCGCTCATCAGCCCGGAAGCCGCACCGTCGCCGTCGGCAAAGAGGAAGAAGCCCCGATTGGCGAGCGCCGTGCCGAGGCGGGGATCGTCGGTCGCCATGGCTTCGCGGGCAAGAAAGAGCGCCCGGCCGCTCTCGGCGCGCGCGGCCTGCATGTCGTCCTCCGCAAGCGCCGCCGCGAAGGCCTCCGTGTGCTGCTCCCAATCGAGCTCGGCGCGCGCCCAGCCGGCTGAGATCAGGTCGCGCTCGCTCCAGCTCTCAGCCACCGAGATAGGCCTTCCTGACGTGATCGCTGCGCCGCAGTTCGTCGGTCGGGCCGGAGAGCGTGACGCTGCCCGTCTCGAGCACATAGGCGTGCCGTGCGAGCCTCAGCGCCAGCTCGGCATTCTGCTCGACGAGCACCACCGGCACCCCATCCTTCGCGATCTCGACGATGATGCGCGCCATCTCCTGCACCATGACGGGGGAAAGGCCCATCGAGGGCTCGTCCATGAGCAGGAGGCGCGGCTCCGACATGAGGGCGCGGCCGATCGCCAGCATCTGCTGCTCCCCGCCCGACAGCGTCTTCGCCCACTGGGCACGACGCTCCTTCAGACGTGGAAAGCGCGAGAAGACCTTTTCGAGATCGTCCTCGACACCCCTGGCGTCGCGCCTCAGGAACGCGCCCGTGCGGAGGTTCTCCTCGACGGTGAGGTCCGGGAACACGCGGCGGCCCTCCGGCACATGCGCGATGCCGCGCGCCACGATCTTCTCGGGCGCGAGCCTGTCGATGCGGTGGCCGTCGTATCGGATCTCCCCGGCCGAGAGCCGCGCGAGGCCGGAAATCGCCCGGAGCGTCGTGCTCTTGCCGGCGCCGTTGGCGCCGATGATGGTGACGATGCCACCCGCGGGCACCTCCATGCTCACGCCCTTAAGCGCGGCGACCTTGCCGTAGTGAACCTGCGCCTCGGCGACCTCAAGCAGCATCGTCCGCCCGCCCCAGATAGGCTTCCACGACTCGCGGGTCGCCCCTCACCTCCTCGGGGCTTCCCTCGGCCAGAAGCTTGCCGAAGTTCATGACGGTGATCCGGTCGCAAAGCCCCATCACGGCCTGCATGTCGTGCTCCACCAGCACCACCGTCACGCCCCTTGCCCTGACGTCGCGCACCAGGCCCATCATGCGCCGCGTCTCCTCGGGATTCATTCCCGTGAAGGGCTCGTCCATCAAAATGAGCTCCGGATCGGCCGCGAAGGCCACCGCCATGCCGAGCGCACGGGCGTGGCCGTGCGCCAGGCTGGCTGCCGGCTCGTTCGCATAGGAGGAGAGCCCGAAGAACTTGAGAAGACTGTCGGCCTTGTCGGCCACCTTGGATTCCGTTTCGCGATCCCTGCCGAAGATGCGCGCCAGGAAGCCGGCCTTGGCGTCGCCGTGGCAACCGATGCGGACATTGTCGCGCACGCTCATCTCCTTGAAGAGCGTCGTGCCCTGGAAAGTGCGCACGAGGCCGCGCGCGGCGAGCGCGCTGGTGCGCAGGCGCGAGACGTCCTCGCCGCGATAGAGCACCTGCCCGCCGGTCGGAGGATAGAACCCCGTGACGACATTGAAGGTCGTGGTCTTGCCGGCGCCATTCGGGCCGATGAGCCCGTGGATGCTGCCCTTGGCCACCGCGAAGCTCAGGCCGTCCACGGCCTTGATGCCGCCGAAGCGGCGCTCGAGATTGCGGACCTCCAGCACCGGCGCTTCCGTCATGACGTGATCCCGAGCTCGGCCTTGCGGCGGCGTGCCCAGGCGCCGATCAGGCGGTCGGCGATGATGCCGATGATGGCGATGCCGAGGCCCGCGAGAATGCCCCGCCCGGTCTCCGCTCCCGGCAGCGCCTTGTAGATCTCCTGGCCGAGGTCGCGCGAGCCGATGAGCGCCGTGATCGCCGTCATCGCGAGCGCCATCATGATCGTCTGGTTGATGCCGAGCATGATCTCCGGCATGGCGATCGGCAGCTCCACCTTCCATAGCCGCTGAAGTTTCGTGCAGCCCTGAGCCTCCGCAGCCTCCACCGTCACCGTCGGCACGCGCTTGAGCCCCAGATAGGTGTAACGGATGGCGGGCACCGAGGCATAGGCAAGGATGGCGATGATATTCGAAAGATCCCCCACCTTGAACAGCATGATGACGGGGATGAGATAAATGAAGGAGGGGAAGGTCTGCAGCGTATCGCAGATCGACATCACCACGCGCGCGACGCGCGGCTTTCTCGCGCACCATATGCCGAGAGGGACGCCGATGAGGACGCAGATGATGACGGCTGCAGTCACGAGATAGAGCGTCATCATGGCTGGGACCCAGAATCCCGAGAGGAGGATCACGCTCATGAGCGCGACGGTGAACAGCGAGAGCCGCCAGCCGCCCAGATGGCGCGCGAGCGTCGCGATGAGCCCGATCGTCACCACCCATGGCAGCCAGAGATAGAAATCGCGCAGCGGGAGAAGCAGGCTGACCGTGATCCAGTCGCGCACCGGCTGGATGTACTCATAGGCATTCTTCGAGATCCAGCGCACGGCGACATCGATCGTGCCGCCGAGGCTCACCGTCATGCCGCGGGGAAGCGTGTGAACGGAAGGCAATATCTGCGCAAGGACGATGCCGGCGGCCGCAATGCCCAGAAACAGGATCAGATGCGGATGGCGTATCCAGAGCGACGTGCCCGGCACGACACGGTGCGGCTCTCGATAGGCATAGGCCTGCGTCAGCCGGTCGAGAACGACGGCGATGAGGACGATCGCAATGCCCTGCTCCGTCGCCTTGCCGATCATGAGCTGCTGGAGCGAGAAGAGAAGCCGCTGCCCGAGGCCCGAGGCGCCCACCAGCGAGGCGATGACGGCCATGGCGAGCGTCTGCATCACCACCTGGTTGAAGCCGAGCATGAGCGTCTGGTGGGCGGCAGGGAGCTCCACCTTCCACAGAAGCTGCGAGGGCGTGCATCCGGACATGCGCGCGGCTTCCACCACCTCGGAAGGCACGGTGCGGATGCCGAGGATGGTGCAGCGCGCCATGGGCGGCATGGCGAAGATGACGGTCGCCAGCATGGCGGGCACCTGGCCGAAGCCGAACAGGATGACCACCGGGGCGAGATAGGCCATGTGAGGCGTGGCCTGCATGAGATCGAAAAGCGACGTCAGCGTAGCCTCGGCGCGCTTCGAACGCGTCGCCCAGATGCCGAGCAGGAGGCCCGTGCCGGCCGCCAGCGGGACAGCGACGAGCACGATGGCGAGCGTGCGCATGGCATCCGTCCAGAGGCCGAAGATCGCGAGATAGGCCGTGCAGGCGGCGCCGAACAGTCCGAGCTTCAGGCCGCCGACCCAATGGCCGAAAAGCCCCACGCCCGCCACCAGCACGATCCAGGGCAGCGGCGGAAGCCCCACATCCTGGAAGCCCCGGTAGAGCACGGCCTCGGTCCAGTAGAGCGGCCAGGAAAGGAGCCAGGACAGGCCGCGCGTGACGTCGCGGACCTTGACCGGATCGATGGCCGCCTCATTGCCGAGCCAAGCGAAGAACTGCGTCAGCCACTCACGCAGCGGCACGATCCATTCGGCCGGCCAGCGCTGCAGCTCGGGCCACAGCAGGGACAAGGCCACACCCAAGGCGATCACGCCGACGCATTGCGCCAGAAGACGATGCGACCTCCAGATTTCGCGCCCCGGAGAGCCTTCGTGCCTCTCGGCCGTAGCGACCGTCAATGCGTCCGCTCCTCGAACAGAGCGCGTATCACGGCTTCGCGCGTCAATCGGCCGATCGGCCTGCCTTCGGCGTCCGTGACCGTGAGCGCGTGCTCGGATACAAGCGCCTTGCGCGCCACATCGCCGACCTTGTCGTCGCCGCGCACATTGGCCCCGTTCGGCGCCGACGGCACGTCCTCCATGATCGAGCGCACGGTGATGATGCGGCCTCGCGGCGCGTTCTTCGTGAATTCGGCGACATAGTCGTCGGCGGGGCTGGTCACCATCTCCTCGGGCGCACAGAGCTGAACCAGCCGCCCGCTCTTCATGATGCCGATCCGGTCCGCGAGCCGCACCGCCTCGTCAAAATCGTGCGTGATGAAGACGATCGTCTTCTTCAACATCCGCTGGAGCCTCAGGAACTCGTCCTGCATCTCGCGACGGATCAGCGGGTCGAGCGCGGAGAAGGGCTCGTCGAGGAACCAGATGTCGGGCTCGACCGCGAGCGAACGCGCGATTCCCACGCGCTGCTGCTGGCCACCCGAAAGCTCGCGGGGAAAATAGCTTTCCCGACCCTCGAGGCCGACGAGGCGGATCATCTCCCGCGCCCGCGCCTCGCGCTCTTCCCTGCCCGCCCCCTGCACCTCCAGCGGAAAGGCCACGTTGGAGAGGACATTGCGGTGCGGCAGGAGACCGAAATGCTGGAACACCATGCCCATCTTATGGCGCCGCAGCTCGATCAGCTCACGCGGACTCGCCTGCAGCAGATTGCGCCCGTCATAGACGACCTCGCCGGCCGTGGGCTCGATGAGCCGGGTGATGCAGCGGATGAGGGTGGACTTGCCCGAGCCCGAGAGACCCATGACGACGAGGATCTCGCCCTCGGTCACGTCGAAGGAAACATCCTCGACCGCCGCGATGTGCCCCTCCGGACGAGCGCCGCCGGACTTTTGCGCCGCCATGAAGCCGTCGGCGTGCGGGCCGAAGACCTTCCACAGGCCCCGGCAGGAGATTTTTGGGGAACGCTCTGCCATCCTGCGGCGAACTTCTCCTGGGATGTAAGGTCGGCGATCTCTCCCCGCCCGGTCGGGGGCGGGGAGAGAGTTCAGGGCGTGGACGCTCCGGCTATTGCAGCCAGGCCTTCCAGATCGCCTCGTTCTCCGCGACCCACTTGGTGGCAGCATCCTCCGGCGTCATGCCCTGGACATCGACCATGGCCGCCGCGGCCGCGATCTGCGGGTTGCTGAAGTTCACCTTCTTCAGGATCTCCACCGCCTTCGGCCACTTCTCCGCCAGCTGCTTGGAACCGGCCTTCTTCAGATAGCCGCTGGCCGGCGCGCCGCAGTCATAGATCGCATCGGGATTGTCGCCCCACTTCGGATCGTCGTGGCAGGCCTTGTCGTACTTCGGGAACTCCACGAACTCGCCCGGAAACTTGGCTTCGATGAAGTTGGGCGTCCAGTTGAAGAGCACCACCGGCTCCTTGCGGTCGAAGGCCGCCTGCAGCTCGGCCCACAGCGTCGCGGCCTGGCCGACCGGAACCTCCTGGAAGTTCATCTTGAGCGCCTGGATCCGCTCCGAATAGTGCTTGCCCCAGTCGGCGGGCGGACCAACGAAGCGGCCCTTGGGCTGCGTCTCGGCGGTCGCGAACTTCGCAGCGCAGGCATCCAGGGCCTTCCAGTCCGGCAGGCCCGGGCAGGCCTCCTTCACATAGGCCGGATACCACCAGTCCTCGCGCGTGACGGCTTCATGGGCGCCGAGATCGAGCGCGCCGGCCGACACGGCCTTGTTGAAGGCGTCGGCCTGCGAGCCTTCCCAGACCTCGATCTGGAAGTCCATGTCGCCGTTCGCCAGAGCGGTGTACTGAAGCTGCGTGTCGGAGGGCGTGTACTCCACTTTGTAGCCCTGCTTCTGCAGAACCTGGCCCACGACATTGGCCAGCACGAGCTGGCTCGTCCAGTTGTTGGTGATGATCTTGATCGGATCGGTGGATTCTTCGGCCTTCGAAACGGCCGGCGAAAGCGCCACCCCCAGGGCCACCAAAGCGGCGACTGGGGTCAAAAAGGTTTTCAGCATTCGAACCTCCCTGTTGCAATCGGATGCGTTGATCCGTGCGCGCTGTCCCCCGGTCGCCCCGTCCCTCCTCGACGCGACTTGCGCATGTCCCAAAGGCTATTCCAAAACCAACGCAGATCGAAAGACCTTTTTTGCCCGATTTCAGTCCAATCGCAGACCAATGCCGAAAAGGGTTGCTCTTCCAATGTATTCCAATGGAAGCTGTCCCACCTTCCAGGAGAACGTCCCATGCGCCATCGCATCAAGGCGGCCTGCATCCAGAACTGCGCGACGCCAGACGTGCAGGAGAACATCGCGGTCTGCATGCGGCTCGTTCAGGAAGCCGCAGCGGCCGGCGCCACGCTCATCGCGCTGCCGGAGTATTTTTCGGGGCTGCACACCGAGGGCTTCCGCATCATTCCGGTCGCCTTTCCCGAGCGGGAGCACCCGGTCCTGCCGGCCTTCGCGGAGGCCGCGCGGAGGCTCAAGGTCTCGATCCTCCTCGGCTCGCTCGGCGTGAAGGCGGCCGACGGGCGAACGTTCAACCGCTCCTACCTGCTCGCGCGCGACGGCACGGTCGTCGCGCGCTACGACAAGATTCACATGTTCGACGTCGATCTCGGCGAGGGCACGGTGGTGCGCGAATCAGCGACCATCGCGCCGGGCGGCGAGGCCGTCGTTGCTGAAGCGGAAGGGATAAGCCTCGGCCTGTCGATCTGCTACGACCTGCGGTTCGCGCATCTCTACCGCGCGCTTGCGCATGACGGCGCCGACGTGCTCGCGGTTCCGGCCGCCTTCACCAGGATCACCGGCCAGGCGCACTGGCATGTGCTCAACCGGGCGCGCGCCATCGAGAACGGCGCCTTCGTGCTGGCGCCCTGCCAGTTCGGCACGCTCGCTGGCGGCGCGGAGTGCTACGGTCATTCGCTCATCATCGACCCCTGGGGACGTGTGCTCGCCGACGGCGGAGAGGAAGAGGGCTTCATCGTCGCCGAGCTCGATCTCGCCGAGGTCGAGGCGGCGCGCGCGCGCATCCCGTCGCTGACGCACGACCGTCCCATCGCAATCGGCGCGCATCCGGCTGCGGCGGAGTAGCGGAGCTCTAAGAATCAGATCCAGGCGGTGCGGTAGCCGTCCTCGCGCCACAGCACGGGAAAGAAGCTCTCGTCCATGTCGGTCGAGCCGTGGCGCTTGTAGCGTCCATAGATGGCGCCCAGGCGAGTCTTGTGGAAGCGGGCCTCGCTCGACATGCAGTGGGCGACGACCGACCGCCGCTCGCCCCTGCCCCGGTTCGAGCGCGATCCATGCCAGGTGCGCCCATGATGGAAGACCGCGGTGCCGGCCCTGACTTCGATCGGCACGATCTCCGGCTCCTTCCCTGCCGCGTCCGCCGCGCGCCGCATATCGGCCAGAGGGTCGTCAGGCGCGTGGAATTGCGCGATGGGCGGCGCAACCGGCCAGCGGTGGGAGCCCCGCACATATTCGATCGTGCCCTGCTCGGCGCGCGTGTCGTCGAGCGTGATCCAGCAGGTCATCATCTCCGCCGGCACGATCCAGTCCTGGTAGCTGTCATCCTGATGGAAGCCCAGGGCCTTCGAGCCCGGCGGCTTCCAGATCACATTGTCCTGGTTGATACGGGCGCCGGGCCAGCCGCGCAGCGCCGCGCAGGCGCGTCCGATGTCGGCGCGCAGAACCACGCCGGCGACTGCCCGATCGGACTTCCAGGCGTTGCAGATCTGGCGCGTGAAATGATCGGCATCGCGTCCCATGCGCCAGTTCCATTCGTCCGGCATGAGGCCCGTCTCGAACCGGCCCGAAAACAAAGGCTCGAACCGCGATCGCACGGCCTCGACCTCGTCCGGCGACAGCACGCCCTCGACGATCACGAAGCCGTCCTGGTCGAAGCGATCCCTCTGATCGCTAGTCAGCTCGATCATCGTTTTACCATCCCAAAGTCAGGACGCCGGTACCCATGAAGATGAGCCCGATGCCGCCCCACTGCAGCGTCGTCACCGGCTCCTTGAAGAAAAAGCGCCCGAGAAGGGCCACCACGCCCCCGAAGGACGATCCGGCAACGGCGGCAATCTCGGCCTCAGGCATCTGGCCCGCCTTGAACACCGAGATCATGGCGAGGGTGTCGAAGAGACCCATGGCCATGATGGCCGGCCACCAGATCATGGGCGCGCGCCTGCGGTAGTCCGGATTGACGAGCAGCGGCAGGAGCGTGGCGACCGCGAATGCGCGCGCGATCCATGTCGTCTGCATCTCGCCGATGACCGGCGCCGCGGTCTGTCCTGCGATGACCGACACCGCGTAGCAGACGGCCGACAGGCCGGAGAAAACGAGCATGGGTTTCAGTCGCCCGCGCTCGACATGGCCCTGCTCCTCGTGGTGCGTGCCCGCGGCCGAGACGATAGCGGTGCCCGCCATGACGGCGAGCATGGCCGCCCAGGCCCAGGCGCTGGGGCGCGAACCAAGAGCGACGTTCCAAACGATGACGAGCGCCGGATAGGCCCCGACGAGCGGAGAAACGATCGACAGCGAGCCGATGCGGTAGGCGCTGAACAGGCAGAGCGTCGCCAGCGCGTAGCTGCCGCCGGCGAAGGCGCAGATCGCCACCATGCCCGAACCAGGCCATGTGGCGCCGCCACCGAAGGCAAGGACGATCACGGTCAGCACGATCGCGCCCGTGAGCATGACGCCAAGCGTGGTTGCGAACTGGCCTACCGAGCGCGTCGCGAAGCGTCCGATGAAGTCGTGCGCGCCCCAGGAAAGTGCCGCCACAATACCAAGCAGCGCGGGAGTCAAGAAAAAGCCCTCTGCCGTGTTTCAACCATCGTCATGCCCGGCCCCCGAGCCGGGCATCCTCTTTCCGCGGCTCCAGCGTTCAAAAGGATGGCCGGGTCAAGCCCGGCCATGACACAAACATCGATCACTCGGGAGCCAACATCGCTCCCTCACCCCCGGCCCTACTCGCCTTCAGCGCCGAGGAGATCCTGACGCGCGGTCTCCAGATGCGCCGTGATCTGCTCTATGGCATCGTTCACGTCACGGTGGCAGAGGGCTTCGTAGATGGCACGGTGCTGGGTGTTGTAGACCCTGATCTTCTCGGGCGTCAGGATCACGCGCTTGATGCGGTTCCATTGCGCGTTGGCGCGCACCGCATTGATCTGCTGATAGACCTTGAGCATCAGCGGATTGCGCGAACAGAGCGCGAGCTGGACATGGAACTCCATGTCGAACTGGGTGAACTGATCCTGATCGTCGCCGCAGGCTTCGATGCGCTCGAGAGCGACAAGGAAGCTGTCGAGATCGCGGCTCGTCGCATGGATGCAGGCGAGCTTCGCCATGTAGGGCTCGACGGCGAAGCGCACCTCGATCAACTGCAGGGGGCTGATGAGATCGGCGATCTCGTCCTCGCCCGGATGCACGGGACCCGAATAGCTGACGAAGGTGCCGCTTCCAACGCGCCGGACGACCAAGCCGCGCGACTCGAGCTGATCGAGCGCCTTGCGAATCGTTGAGCGCGCCGTGCCGAGCGCCACAGCGAGCTGACGCTCGGGCGGAAGCTGATCGCCATCGGCATAGACGCCCGACTCGATGGCGCGCTTCAGCCGCGCGGTGATGGTGTTGGCGCCGCGCGCCGCGACCGGACCGAATTCATCGCCGGACAGAGATTCGGGTCGAATGGCCTCGATTGGGTCGCTCATTGGTTCCAATTGGCAAAAATTGGTTTGCAATCGGTCTGCTTTTATGTCGTCATTATGCCTGCAATTCACGGGTTCACGTCAAGCAGCAAGTCCATGGCACTACCTGAAGGTGTTAAATACGCCATCATCGGCGCTGGCATTCACGGCCTCTCGACGGCCTATCATCTGGCGCTCAAACTCAAGGAAACCGGCCGCGGATCGGGCAAGGACGTCCTTGTCGTCGACAAGACGGCGATCGCGGCCGGAGCCTCCGGGATCGCCTGCGGGGTCGTCCGCAACAATTACTACCAGCCTGCCATGCGCGAGCTCATGGCCCATTGCGTGGAAGTCTGGGAAAGCGACCCGAAGGCCTACAGCTATCACCCCGTCGGCTACATGCAGATCAGCCCTGAGGTCATGCACGAGCAGGTGGGCACGATCTACGCGCAGCAGAAGGCCATCGGCTACGATTCGCAGTTCATCGAGGGCGCGAAGGATTCCGCCGTCTACATGAAGGGCCTGTTCGACGACTGGCAGGCCAAGGGCATCACCTCCGTCCTGCACGAGAAGAAGGGCGGCTACGCCAACAACACCGCCTCGATCTACGGCCTTGCCACCAAGGCCGAGGCCGAGGGCGTCCGCATCATGACCGGCATCAAGGTCGAGGGCTTCGAGTTCGGCTCCAACAGCCGGGCCGTCACCGCCCTTCTCACCAGCAAGGGCCGCATCGCCTGCGACTACGTCGTGGTGGGTGTAGGCCCCTGGGTCAACCAGATCTGGAACATGCTGGATCTGCCGCGCCAGGTCTCCATCAGGGGCCGCGACGGCAAGATGCATGACGGCGTGCGCATGTGGAAGTACTGGTGCCTGGAAGAAGGCACCCTCGGCGTCGATCCCAACATGCACAAGACCAATGATGGCCGCCTGCCGCCGGTCATCCATGTGGACACGGACGCGCCTCTTCATTCCGACGTCGACGGGCGGCTTCTCACCGACAAGCTGTGGGGACTCTACTACAAGCCGGACTTCAATTTCGGCGGCGTGCAGGGCGGCGCCTCGCCCTACAAGGTCGAGGGCGAGCCCGACAATATCGCGATCGATCCCTATGGCCCCGACTCGCCCGACTTCATCGTCGGCGACGAGTTCATCGAGACCTGGTGCTCGATGCTCGCCCATTGCCAGAAGCGCTTCGAGGGCCAGATCAAGATCTACAAGAAGGACGAGAAGTCGGGTGGACTCGGCTGCTTCACGCCGGACAATTTCCCCGTCTTCGACGTGTTCCGCGACAACGTCTATGTGATCGCGGATTCCAACCACGGCTACAAGATGATCGGCGTGGGCAAGCTCGTGGCGCAGGAGATCTGCGGCGAGCACAGCCGGCTGCTCGAGCCTTTCCGCTTCTCACGCTACGCGGAAGGCAAGCTGCATCCGGTTTCCAACAGCCCGTTTCCGTGGAGTTGATCGGCAGTGAATAGCGAATAGCGAATGGCAACTGGAGGATTGCGTCGCGGCAGGGTCATCCCCTACTCGCTACGCACCATTCGCTACTCGCCATCTACAGGGAGGTAGCATGGCTTTGAGGACCAAGAAGGCCGTCCGGCAGGACGTCGATGCTTTCGTTTCGGCGCCGGGACGGGCCGCACTCGTCAAGGAAGTGCGGCGCAAGATCAACGAGCTCGGGATCGAGTACATCTATCTCCAGTTCATCTCGGTCACCGGCCGCATCATGGGCAAGGGCATCCCGGCCGATCACTGGGAGTCGGTTGCCGAGAAGGGCTTCCAGCTCGTCTACGGCGCCACCATGAACCTCTTCCTCAACCGGCGCGGGGACTATCTGGGCTACGGGCCGGAGGCGGCGGAACTCGTGGGCATTCCCGAGCCCGAAACCTTCATGCAGCTGCCCTGGGACAAGCGCGTGGCGCGGTTCTGGTGCACCCTCTTCCGCAACCGCGAGGAGCGCGGCGAACCGGGCGCCTATCTCACGGCGGACGCGCGCGGCAACCTCCGGCGCATCCACGAGCAGTTCCAGAAGGAGCACGGACTGCAGCTCCGGCACGGCACCGAGCCCGAGATGATGTGGCTCAAGAAGGACGAGAACGGGCAGCCGAACGGCGGCTATTCCAATCCCTACTGCTACCACATCGACCAGTTCGAATCGCTGCGGCCGGTCTACATGCGGGTCATCGAGTACTGCCGCAAGATGGGCCTCGACATGATCCAGGGCGATCATGAGGACAGCCCCGGCCAGCTCGAGCTCAACTTCACCTATGACGACGCTCTGAGGACATCGGACCGGCTCGCGACCTACCGGCAGATCTGCGCCCAGGTCGCGCGCGAGTTCAACATCATCGCCTGCTTCATGTGCAAGCCCTTCATGGGCGTATCCGCCAACGGCTGCCACCACAACATCTCGCTGTGGAAGGGCGGCAAGGAGGAGGTGAAGGTTCTCGGCAACGATCCCAAGAGGCTCCCGGGCCTGCCCTCCAACTTCACCTACAGCCGGGGCGGCGAGAACGTCTTCCTGCCGGACACCGACGACGTGCAGCTACCGGGCAAGGTGGGCCTCAAGGCCATCGGCGGCATCGTCAAGCACCTGGGTGGCCTCACCGCCATCGGCTGTTCCACCGTCAACTCCTACCGCCGGCTCTGGGACACGGGCTTCTGGGCGCCCGTCTTCGCGGACTGGGGCTTCCAGAACCGCACCACGGGCCTTCGCGTCTCGGCGCCCGGCCGCTTCGAGTACCGCGCGGTGGATTCGATGGTGAACCCGCACCTCATGGCCGCCGCGCTGCTCAAGGCCATGGACGACGGCATCAAGAACAATCTCGACCCGGGCAAGCCCGAGGAGCGCAACATCTACCAGGCCATGGAGGCCGGCAAGCAGGTCAGGAAGCTGCCGATGACGCTCGGCGACGCGCTCACGGCGCTCGAGAAGGACGAGGTGATCCGCTCGGCGATGCCCGGCGAGATGTACCGTCTCTATGACGAGTACAAGCGCGACGAATGGGAGCGCTTCCTCCACACCACGACCGAGTGGGACCTCAAGACGTATCTGGATTGCCTGCCCTAGCAGGAAGCGAATTGCGAATGGGGAGTGGCGAATAGACGGCCCAGCCGACCGATCTTCAACTATTCGCCATTCCCTATTCTCTACTCGCTCCTATCGACCGAAGGAGACACCACCATGTGCGGCATTGCCGGACTGATCCACCGTGACGGCACGGGGAACATCGGACGCGAGATGACCAACATGCTTCAGGCCCTGAAGCATCGCGGCCCTGATTCCACGGGCTACGCCCTCTACGGCGAGCCGGGGCGCAACGAGTACATCATGCGCTTCAAGGTCGCCGAGCAGGAGGATATGTCGAAGGGCTTCGACATCCAGGACGAGGTGAAGCGGCGGCGCAAGAAGGTGGACGAGCGGCTGAAGGGTTTAGGCGTCGAGATCATCGCCGCCGACGAGGCCACCGACTACGCCTACCGCTACCGCATCCACTTCGACGGCGACATGAAAAAGCTCGCCGACTACGTGGAGGATGTCGAGGGCACCGAGATCCTCTCCATGGGCAACGCGCTCGAGCTCGTGAAGGACCTGGGCGACGCGGCCCGCGTCTCCGACCAGTACAAGCTCAACAAGATGAAGGGCACGCACGGCATCGGCCACACCCGCATGGCGACCGAGTCGGACGTCGATATCCGCTCCGCCCATCCCTACTGGGCCTATCCCTACAACGACATAGCGGTCGTCCATAACGGCCAGATCACCAACTACTGGCAGATGCGGCGCCAGTACGAGCGGCGCGGCCACCGCTTCATGTCGAACTGCGATTCGGAGCTGCTCGCGGTCTACACGGCCTACAATCTCGATCAGGGGGCGAATCTCGAGGAATCGCTCAAGCAGTCGATCAGCGAGATCGACGGCGTCTTCACCTACCTGGTCGCGACCAAGGACCAGCTCGGCATGGCCAAGGACACCATGGCCGCCAAGCCGATGGTTCTCTACGAGACGGACGACATGGTGGCGCTCGCTTCGGAGGAAGTGGCGATCCGCGCCGTCGTTCCGCACGAGATCGACACCTGGGACCCTTACGATGAGGAGGTGCGCGTATGGCGGGCCTGACCACTGCCAGGAAGGACCACCTCAGCCATGAGCTGGGGATGCACACCGAAGCGCTGCGCGGACGCACGCAGCAGCGGTTCTTCGACGTCACGGGAGTATCGGACGGCGGCTTCGCCTACCCGGACGCGCCCGACGTAGACTTCAACAAGCGCGCGGAGTTCGATGCCGCGAAGATGACGCCGCAGGAGATCAACCTGCAGATCCGCGAGCTCATGAAGAAGGGCTACGGGTCGATCGTCATCCAGAATCCAGGCGCCAAGCATTCGCTCGGCGTCGGCATCCTGAGCCGGCTCAACCTCATCTTCGAAGGCTCGCTCGGCTATTTTGGCTGCGGCCTGATCGACGGGCCGAACGTGCGCATCAAGGGACGCGTCGGCTGGTCCTGCGGCGAGAACATGATGGCCGGCTCGATCGTCATCGAGAAGAACGCGGGCTCGCAGTTCGGCGCGGCGATCCGCGGCGGCGACCTCGTGTGCAAGGGCTCGGTGGGCTCGCGCACCGGCGTCGACCAGAAGGGCGGCACCATCATCGTGGGCGGCGACACGGGCGCCTTCACGGGCTTCATGATGCAGCGCGGCCGCATGATCATCTGCGGCAACACGGGCAAGAACCTCGGCGATTCGATGTACGACGGCACCATCTATGTCGGCGGCACGGTGAAGGATTTCGGCGTCGACGCGGTGCCGGCGGAGCTGACCGCATCGGACCGGCAGTGGCTCGAGCGGAAGCTGAAAATGTACGACATGCTGCCGAAAAAGGGCGTCGGGCATTTCCAGAAGATCGTCGCCGGCAAGCAGCTCTGGAACTACGACAACCTGGAGCCCGGCGAGAAGAAGCTGGTGCTTTGATCACCGTCATCCCAGCGAAAGCTGGGATCCAATCGTGAGGTCCCTCCCCGATGGGAAGCGCTTCAGTGGATGCCAGCCTCCGCTGGCATGACGAAAGGGAACCTGGATCGGTCATCTTACCGGTCGTTTGAAGAGGTCCAACCATGGCAAGGAAGCCCACGAAGAAAGCGGCGAAGGCCGCGAAGCGCACGGCGCCGGCGCGCAAGGCCCCCGCGAAGAAGGTAGCGAAGTCCGCCGGCCGCGCGGTCGCGGTGCGCAAGCCGGAGCGGCTGACCGCCAAGCCGACGGCGCGCAAGACCGCGGTGCGCAAGAACGGCAGCGCGGTCGCCGCACGGCAGCCCGCCGAGAGCGAGCGCTATATCCTCGGCCAGTCGAAGATCTTCACGCCCGAGGTCATCAACGACATCCACATCAAGTCGGAGCTCGGCCGCTACCGCATGCGCGGCTTCTCGCTCTTCAAGAAGATCCCGCACTGGGACGACCTCACCTTCCTGCCGGGCACGCTCACCCGCTTCGTCATCGAGGGCTACCGCGAGAAGTGCGAGACGAAGACCGTGATCGGCCCCCGCGCCAAGCGGCCGATGGTGCTCGACATCCCGGTCTACGTCACGGGCATGAGCTTCGGGGCGCTCTCCTACGAGGCCAAGATCGCGCTCGCCCGCGGCGCCACCATGGCGGGCTCGGCCACCTGCTCCGGCGAAGGCGGCATGATCCCGGACGAGCGGCGCTACTCGGTGAAGTGGTTCTACCAGTGCATCCAGTCGCGCTACGGCTTCAACCCGCATCACCTGCGGCTCGCCGACGCCTGCGAGTTCTTCATCGGACAGGGCTGCAAGGTGGGCTTGGGCGGTCACCTCATGGGCCAGAAGGTCACCGACCAGGTGGCCGAGATGCGCTCGCTCCCCGCGGGCATCGACCAGCGCTCCCCTGCCCGGCATCCGGACTGGCTCGGGCCCGACGATCTGGCGCTGAAAATCCAGGAGATCCGCGAGGCCACCAACCACGAGATCCCGATCCAGCTCAAGCTCGGCGCGGCGCGCACCTATGACGACGTGCGCATGGCGGTGAAGTGCGACCCGGACTCGATCTATATCGACGCCATGGAGGGCGGCACCGGCGCCGGCCCGCACATCGCCACCGAGGACACGGGCGTGCCCGGGATCGCGGCGGTGCGCGACGCGCGGCGCGCCATCGACGAACTCGGCAAGAAGGGCGAGATCAGTCTTGTCTATGCCGGCGGCATCCGCAACGGCGGCGACGTGGCGAAGGCCCTGGCGCTCGGTGCCGATGCGATCGCCATCGGCCATTCGGTGCTCATGGCGCTCAACTGCAACAAGCACATCGACGGCGTGACCGACTTTCCGGCCGAGATCGGCGTGCCGGCCGGGCGCTGCTATCACTGCCACACGGGCCGCTGCCCGGTGGGCGTCGCCACGCAGGACCCGATCCTGCGCCAGCGGCTCGATCCGGAGGAGGCGGCGATCCGCGTCTACAATTTCCTCCACACGCTCACCATGGAAGCCCAGATGCTGGCGCGCGCCTGCGGCAAGACCAACGTGCATTCGCTGGAGCCGGAGGATCTCGCGGCCCTCACCATGGAGGCTTCCGCCATGGCCAAGGTTCCCCTCGCCGGCACCAACCACACGGTCGGCGTGGACAATTATCACCGGTATTGAAGTAGGCGAATAGCGAGTGGCGAGTAGCGAATAGAATCTGCTCTACCCACCATTCGCCACTCGCCACTCGCCACTCGCCACCGAAGGAGACAGACACATGGCCGGCACGAGCTACAAGGGCTCCGACATCAAGGATGTCGACCAGTTCATCAAGGACAAGGCGGGACTGGGCTCGGCGCGCGAGAAGGAGATCGGCCAGCACATCGGCTACCGCTACGATGTGAACCTGCTGCCGGACTACACGCGCCTCACGCCCTTCCTCAAGGACTACATGGAATTCATGGGCTGGGACGACCTCAACTGGCTCGAGGACGTGCACATGGGCTACGAGGAGGGCGAGCCCGCCATCTTCGACCGCAACTGCAACGGCTGGGTGCGCATTCCGGTCAAGCTCAAGCTGCCGAAGAACCAGCAGGACCGCGACATGATCGCGCGCGAGCTGCTGATCAAGTTCCAGATGTCGCCGCGCCATCCGATGGTCGAGCTCAACCGGGCCTACCGGAAGTTCTGATGGGTGCATCCTTGTGGGACCTGCCGAAGACCTTCGAGCCGGACCCGGAGGCCCCGCCCTATGTGGCCAATCCGAAGTCGGCGAGGCGCGTGAAGTTCGCCTTCCGCGTCGACTTCACCAATGGCGGGCATGTGGAGGGCGAGGATTTCCTGCTCGACATCGAGGGCGATGCGGTATCGCCGGAGCGGCTGGCGGAGATGATCGTCTCCGCCATGAACCTGCTGCGCGCCGGCCCCGTCACCATCCGCCGCATGGAGATCGTACCGCGCGGCGCGCACCGGGACGCTGGGTAGCCGCTTCTTGGAGCGGTTGTCGAGCTACCTGAAATAGGTGATCAGCCGCTCGTCCCCGCGAGGGCGGAGACCCAGAACCTCACGCTTCTGGATTCCCGCGCGCGGGAATGAGCGGGATTTCAAAGACCCTCACCCGATGGCCTTCAGATACCGCTCGACGGAGGCAGCGAGCGCCGCCTTGGCATCCTTCAGGATCATGTATTCCCACCAAGCGCCGTAGATCGCGTCGAAATCAAAGGGCTCGACCGCAGCGGCAATGCGCCGGACCGCCTTCGCGTTGAGCGGGACGTAGTTCGGAAAGCTGTACATGAAGCTCATATGCTTCCGGTCGGCGACGACCTGGATCACATCGCCCGTGAGCAGCGCTCCGGGCCCGTCCCCGCCCTCGACATGCAGCACCGTGCCGCCCTCGAAGTGCCCGCCGCAGCGGACAAGCGTGAGGCCCGGAAGCAGCGTCTGCCTTTCGCCCTTCCAGGCGACGATGCGCTGATCCGGCCGCATGATCCACCTGGCGTCATCGGCGTGGAGATAGATGGGCGCGTCTCCAAAAGCCTCCGACCATTCGACCATGGTTGTGTAGTAGTGAGGATGCGAGATGGCGATGGCCGCGAGCCCGCCGCGCTCGCGGATGCGCCTGACACCTTCCTCATCGAGCAGGCTCACGCAGTCCCAGAGCACGTTGCCCTCGGGCGTTTCCACGAACAGCGCCCGCTGGCCTATGCCGAAGTTCGGCGCGGAGCCGATGCCGGTGAACGCCCCCTGCCCTTCCCATCGCAGCTTGTGGCTCTTCCTCAGCTCCGCAAGCGTCGTCCAGCGCTGCCCCTCCGGCGGCACATACTGCCGCTCGTCCAGGCACACAGGGCAGCCGGGAGGCGGCTCCGGCTTCTCGGTGAATTGCGTTCCGCAGGTACGACAGATGTGGTGCGGCATGTAGATGCTCGGCTCCCTCGCTCTTCCTCTCGGCGGCCCTCAATGTAACACTCCCATGCCCTATATCGTTCAAGCCAGCAGGAGAGGAAATGTCGGAGATCATCGTGCCCGCGCGCGAAGGCCGCGCTGTAAGGCTCGGCAAGGGCCAGACCTTGCGCATCACCACGCCGCGCGGGCGGCAGGCGGCGGACTTCTTCGCCTTCAACGCGCATTCCGTGGACGAGTGGTTGTCTCCGCCCCATTCCTGGGTGACGACCTTCTCGGTCAAGCCACGCGCGGGCGATGTGCTCATCTCGCGCTTCCGGCGCCCAATGGTGAGGATCATCGGGGACGGGGCCGAAGGTTGCCACGACATGATGATCGCCGCCTGCGACCAGTTCCGCTACGAGTTCTTCGGCCACAAGGGCCCGCATGCGAGCTGCGCGGAGAATCTCCAGACCGCGATGCGACGCGAGGGTCACGAGATCGGCGTCGTGCCGCAGCCCGTCAATTTCTTCACCCATACCAAGATCGAACCGGATGGCCGCCTGGTCTCGCCGCCCAATCCGGTGAAGCCCGGCGCGTATGTGGAGCTCGAAGCCTTGATGGACCTCATCTGCGTCGTCTCCTCCTGCCCCTTCGACCTCAATGTCGAAGGCTGGGAGATAAACGCCGGGGCGGAGGTGACCGAGCTCGTGATGAGTGTTGGGAAAGGGCGAGTAGTGAATAGCGAGTAGTGAGTGGCAAGATGAAGTGCCATTCGCTATTCGCCACTCGCTAATCTCTATTCACCTTCTTTCGGCCCGATGTTGCCGGGCGAGAAGACGTTGCCGTAGGTGCCGGGGCCGAGGATGTTCGAGCCCTCGGGCTTGGGCGCTGGCTCCGGCGTCTGCGGCGCGGGCGTCGGCTGCGGACCCTGCTGGATGTTCTTGGGCGAAAACACGTCGCCATAGGTGCCGGGTCCCAGCGTCTTGCTGGATCCATCCTGCTCCCTCGCCGGCTGCGACTGCTCCTGCTGCTGGCGCTGCTGCCGGTCCTTCTGAAGGCGCTCCTGGATGGCCCGCTGCAGCTGAAGCTTATCCTCCAGCACGCGGGCCTTGCAGGCCGCCGCGCTGTGATACTGGCCGAACCAGGCGGTGGTGAGTCCCCCGACGACCACCATGAGCGACAGGATGGCGGCGAGGTTGCCGCTGAAGAACGCCGCGACGCCGCGCGCACCGGTCTTCAGCCGCTTCTCGGCGTAGCGGCTCCAGCCTTCGTGCGCGAGCGCGCCTGCAAGCGTCAGCACGATGATGACGACCGCGAGCGAGGAGATCGAGGGATCGATGCCGAGCCGCACCTTCTGGGCTATCTCGGTCGTGAAGGTGTTGTAGTGGGAGATCGTGAAGACGGTGGTGTTGTAGTTCTCGAAGCTCGCGAGGAAGGCGAGGACCGCCGCCGAGCCGATCGCGGGCTTGAGGAAGGGCAGCAGGATCTTCCGGAACGCCTGCGCCTGCGTCGCGCCGAGATCGAGCGCGGCTTCCATGAGGCCCGTGTCGAAGCGCTGCAGGCGCGCGATGAAGATCAGCATGCAGTAGGAGGCGATGAAGGACGACTGGCCGAGGATGGTGAGGAAGATACCGTTGTAGAAGCCCGACTCGGTGGATGCACCCAGGAGTTTGGCGGTCCGGTCCCAGAAGAGGATGGTCGAGATGCCGAGCACGACGCCCGGCATCAGCACCGGGCTGATGATGACCGTGTAGTAGGCCGCCCGCGCGCGCGGCCAGACCTGGGTCAGGAACAACGCGCCCGCAAGCCCCAGCGTGACCGAAAGCAGGACGACGCCGGCCCCGATGACGGCCGAATTCTGCAGGCCCCATTTGAGGCGCGTGTCGTTGGCGGCCTTCCCGAACCATTCGAAGGTCAGGCATTCCCACGGGATCATGCGCGGGAAGGCGGAGGAGTTGAAGGCCGTGATCGACATGATGATCAGCGGCCCGAAAAGATAGGCGAAGAACAGCAGGAGATAGGCCGCCGTGAAGAAGCGGATCGGCGACCGCGCGTTCATTTGCCGATCTCGCCCAGCTTCACGTTGAAGACGCGCATCATCAGAAGCACGAAGAGCGTGCATGTCACGAGCAGGATGATCGCGTAGGCGGCGCCGCGCGACCAGTTCAGGTACTCATAGAAGCTCTGATAGATGAGCTGCGTGAACCAGAGGCTCGAGGGGCCGCCGAGCACCTGGGGCGCGGCCAGCGCGCCCGCCGCCAGCATGAAGACCAGCGTGCAGCCAGACGTGATGCCGGGCTTGGCGAAGGGAATGACGACGCGCCAGTGGATGCGCCACCAGGGCGCGCCGAGATCGCGCGCCGCCTCGATCTGGTTCCGGTCCAGGCTCTCGATGGCGTTGTAGAGCGGGAAGATCATGAGCAGGATGTAGGCGTAGCCCAAGCCCGCATAGAGCGCGACGTCCTCGCGGATGAAGTCGATCGAGGTGTCGATGAGCCCAAGCGACTTGAGCGCCGTGTTGATAAGGCCGATGTCGCCGAAGATGATGCGGAAGGCGAAGGCACGCAGGATCTCGTTGATCCAGTAGGGAACGATGAGGGCAACCGCGATGACGCGCGCCCAGCCTCCCTGAGCCACCTGCGCCAGGTAGTAGGCGATCGGATAGCAGATGATGAGATCGAAGATCGTGACGAAGACGGCGGCAAGCAGCGTGCGGCCAAAGACCTTGAGGTCGACGACGTTGTAGCCGTCGATGTTGCCGGGATGGCCGAAGATGAAGAAGCGGTAGTTGGCGAGCGTGTAGACGTCCTCGGGGCCGCCCTGCTTGTAAGGCGGAAGGTCGAAACGCAGCGAGAAATCGATCATGGCGATCTGCGGCAGCACGATCAGGATCAGGATCCAGAACGTGACCGCCAGGATCAGATAGGTCGCCATCATGGCGCCGTTGCGCTCGTAGAAGCGGCTCAGGCTGCCCATGGCTGCCTAGCTCCGTTCATTTGAACTCCGCTTGTCCACCCGCTCGTTCCCGCGAAAGCGGGAACCCAGACTACGCAGCGACATCTCGTTACACGTCCCTGGATCCCCGCTTGCGCGGGGATGAGCGATTGATATGGCGCGCTCCTATGGCTGGAAGTCATGGGCCAGATCCTTCCAGAGTGGATTTGCCCGCTCGATCAGCCCTATCTTCCAAGCCCGGCGCCACTTCTTGAGCTGCCGTTCCCGAGTGAATGCCGATGCGCGAGACTCGTGCTGCTCGTACCAGACCAAGAGCTTCACGCCGTACTTCCGCGTGAAGCCGGGCAATGCACCAGTCTGGTGCATCCACACCCGTTTGTGCAGATCGTCGGTCATGCCGACATAGAGCGTGCCGTTCCTGCAGCTTGCCATGATGTAGACGAAGAAGCCCATCGGCTGCTTCCCTTGGGTCCCCGCCTGCGCGGGGACGAGCGGACTTGAGCGGCCTCCGCGCCATCCTCTATTCCTTGGCGAGGTGGCCGGCGGGCAGGACGACCGCTATGTCGGGATCGTAGGAAAGCGTCATCTCCTCGCCGACGGCGTTCGCGCGCGCCTGCCCGGTGTTGACGAGCGCCATCTTGATCGGCGCGCCGGCCGGGCCTTCGAGGAAGACGTGATAGTTCTGCCCCTCGAACTCCTCGTTGGTGACGCGCGCGCTGAAGCGGTTGTCGCCGCTCGACCCCTTCTCGGCGATCGCCAAGGCCATCGGACGGATGAACAGCATCGCATCCTGCCCGACCGCAAGCGTGTCCCTGGCGGCGGTGGCGATGCGCCCGCGAAGCTCGCCGATGCGCGTCGCCACGACCGCCGACCCGCCGGCGATCGCCTTCACCTTGCCGGGCAAGGCGTTGTTCTCGCCGACGAAGGAGGCGACGAAGGCGGTCGCCGGATCGTCATAGACGGTCCGCCCATCGCCCACCTGCTCGATCAGGCCGTCGCGCATCACCGCGACGCGGTCCGACATCGTGAGCGCCTCGCCCTGGTCGTGGGTGATGTAGATGAAGGTGAGGCCGACGCGCTGCTGGATCAATCGGAGCTCCGTGCGCATGTGCTGCCGGAGCTTGAGGTCGAGGGCCGAGAGCGGCTCGTCGAGGAGCAGGACCTGCGGCTCCGCGGCGAGCGCGCGGGCGATGGCCACGCGCTGCTTCTGGCCGCCCGACAGCTCGTGCACGAACTTGTCGCCCTGGCCGGGAAGCGCGATGAGGTTGAGAAGCTCGTCGGCCCGCCTCCTCCGCTCGGCGGAGGACTTGCCCTTGACCTCCAGGGCGAAGGCGATGTTCTCCCACACGCGCATGAGGGGAAAGAGCGCGAGGTTCTGGAAGATGAGGGCGGTCGGCCTGAGGTTGGGGCCGATCCCGGCCATGTCCTTGCCGCCGATCAGGACCTGACCCTCGGTCGGCTCGATGAAGCCCGAGACGGTGCGCAGGATCGTCGTCTTGCCGCAGCCAGAAGGGCCGAGAAAGGAAAAGAACTCGCCGGGTTCTATCGCCACATTGGCGTTTCTGACGGCCGTGAACTCGCCGAACCTCACCGACACATCGCGCAGCTCGACGCCAAAGCCTGAAACCATCGGGCCCCCTCTCTTCAACCCGTCGACGGCGCCAATGGCACCGTTCCTTCAAGGAGCATTCCGGCAGCGGCCTCCCCCCGCTTCGCCGAAGCCCGGCCGCCATACGGGGCAGCCACCGTCTGGCCGGCGTCACCCCGAGCCAGCGCCCGGGGTGACGCCCTATCGCGTCAAGCGCTCTGGAACTTGTTCACGTATTCGGTGCGGATGTCGGCATACCAGGGCTGGGTCGGCGGCCAGGGATTGAGCTTGGCCAGCGCGTCGCCCGGATAGGCATCGCCGAAGTTCTTGGCGTACTTCTCGTTGGCGAACTTCTCCGCCCCGATCACGGGGGTGTTGTAGCCATGCGTGTCGATGGCCTTGCCGGCAGGCTCGGCCTGGAAGGCGAAGTCGATGAACGCATAGGCGTTGTCGATGTTCTTCGCGCCCTTGGGGATCGCGAGGCCGTCGACCCACGCCATGGCGCCCTCTTTCGGCGCCCGGTACATGACGGGCTCGCCCGCCGTCTTGAGAGCCAGCGGAGGACCGTCCCAGGTCTGGCCGCAAACGACGCCTTCGTTGAGAAGGCCGTTCTTCTGGGCGTCGGCGTCGTTCCAGAACATCTTGATGTTCTTCTTCTTGGAGACGCACCAGGCGGTCACCTTCTCCCAGGTGGCGCGCATCTTGTCCTGCGCCGTGTAGGCGGCCCATATGGACCCCGGCTCAAGCTCGCCGGTGGTCTCCATGTAAAGGCCGGCGCCCAGCATCATGGAGTGCGGCCGGCCCATGGTCTTGCCGGCATTCTCGTCCGACCACACGTCCCCGTAGCTCGGGAACTCGTCCTTCGGATTCCACTGGTCCGTGCGCCAGGCGACGCCTTCGGTGCCCCACATGTGAGGCAGCCAGTGCGTGCCCTTGTTGCCGAAATTCCAGTTCTGCTCGCCGATCTTGGCCATGGCGGGGTTCACGTTGGCGATCGGAACCTTCTTGAGGTCGACCGGCTGGAGCAGGTCGAGCTCCGCCCATTGCGGCGCGCGGTCGGCGGTCGGGGAGCAGATGTCGAAGCCCTCGCCCTGCGTGGCCTTGAGCTTGTTGATGATCTCCTCGTTGGAGCCGATGCCCGTGAAGTTGATCTTGATGCCGGTCTTCTCCTCGAAAGCCTTGGTGAAGCTCTCGGGCAGGTAGTCCGACCACATCAGGATGTTGACCTCGCCGGCGGCAAGGGCGCCACGCACGAAAAACGGGCCGGTGACGGCGACTGCGCCGGCAGCGGCACCCGCCTTCAGCACCAGGCGCCTGTTGAACCGGCGAGCGGTCAGCAGTGTCGCCTTGGCCGAAGCGGCCGGGGTGAGCACTTTCGTCATAGGAACACCTCCCAGGGGTGATTGCGGGACCAACGCCCGCCCGCGGAGTTACATGGCAGCGTGTCAGTCAGGTGACGGCCGCTGGACGCGGCTTCTCTTGGGTTGCCGTCAATGAGTATGTCCCAAGGGAAAGCCCGCCCGCAATGGGCTTGGCGGTCTGGCCCAAAGGCTCAACGGCCGGTGGCACCATGGGCGGACACCTCGCAGCGGCCGCGATCCGACCAGACGGGCGTGAAGTCCTCGAAGCGGCCCGTGGCGAGGTCGAACTCCAGGACATAGCCGTTGGAAACCGCGAAGGGCTTGGTCGCCACGATGCGCGGCGGACGGCATTCGGCGATGGCGAGATGCCTGTCGATCTCCTTCCAGTAGACGCTGCAGGGGGCGGTGCCGATCCGGAAGGTATAGCGCCCGGTGTGGCTGGACCCCCAGGCGGTGCAGTCGTACCAGCGGAAATCCGCCGCCGCCGGCGACGCCAGCAGGCCGGCCAGGACCAGAACGAGCCATATCTCGCGCATCCGCATCGTAAGCGGCAGCATAGGCGACGCACCGCCGCGGCTGGAAGGAAGTTTCCGTCCGGCTTTCGAAATGAAATTGACCCGTACGTAACTCCGACTAGAATCGCGCCGGGCGGAATCGGAGCAATGAACGTGAAACATCCATACTGCCGAATTCTGCTCGTGGCGGCCTGTCTCTGCCTCTCCCTCCTGCCCGCCGAAGCGGCGCGCCGCGTGGCGCTCGTGATCGGAAACTCCGACTATCAGCACGTCGCTAGGCTTCCCAATCCGGCCAACGATACGGAGGATCTCGCCGGAGCGCTCGAAAAGGTCGGCTTCACCGTCCGGCGTGAGACGAACCTCACCTTCGAGGGAATGCGCCGGGCCTTGAGGGATTTCAGCGACGAAGCCATCGGTTCGGACATGGCGCTCATCTACTACGCCGGTCACGGCATGGAGGTGGACAAGCAGAACTATCTCATCCCGGTCGACGCCAGGCTCAACAAGGACCGCGACCTGCCGTACGAGGCTATTCCTCTGGAGCTGGTGTCGGCATCGGTCGACGGTGCGAAGGAGCTGAAGCTCGTGCTTCTCGACGCCTGTCGCAACAATCCCTTCAACTCGATCATGGAGGTGACGTCGGCCACGCGCGCAATCGGGCGCGGGCTTGCCCGGGTCGAGCCCGAGGCAGGAACTCTGATCGGCTTCGCGTCGCGGGAAGGAACGACGGCCGATGACGGCGACGGCCGCAACAGTCCCTATGCCAAGGCGCTCATCGATTTCATCGGCGAACCGGGCCTTGAGGTGAATTTCCTGTTCCGCAAGGTGCACGATGCCGTGGTGGGGGCCACGCAGGGGCGCCAGCAGCCCTTCATGCACGGCGCCCTGCCCGGACGCCTCATCTATTTCGTCCCGCCCGTCGAGCAGCCGAAGGCCGAGCCCCAAATTCCGACGGTCAGCAACGTGCCTTCGCCGGAGATCCAGGTCGAGCTCGCCTACTGGGATTCGATCAAGGGCGCCGGCGATCCGAAGCTCTTCAAGGCCTATCTCGATCAGTATCCGAACGGCCGCTTCGCGACGCTCGCCAGGCTGATGCTGAAACAGGCGGAAACCAAGCTCGCGTCTCGCGATACGTCAGCGGAAGTGCAGGAGCCCGCGAAGCAGCCCCTTGCGACGCAGCCGCCGCCGGAATCGAAGGCAGAAGAACGTCCTGAGCCCCAGAAGGAACCCGCCGTCAAAAAGGAGCCCATCGTCAAGAAGGAGCCGCCGGCAAAGCAGAAGGTCGCCGTGGCGCCGCGGGCCAAGGAGCAGGCCGAAAACTTCCGGCCCAATGCCGTCTGCCGTTCATGGCTCAACAAGTTCAGGAACGGCCACCAGCCGCACGCCGCCTTCGCCGTCGCCGCTAACGGTTCCTGCGGATGGTCCGCCGGCGGACTCTCAAGCGTGAAGGCGGCGGTGTCGCAGGCGCTCAGCGAATGCCGCAAGCAGCATCCCCGCTGCCGCGTCGTCGCCACGAAGTAGCGGGCCGCCTCAACGCGACTGATACGCGACCTTGCCGCGGGTAAACGTCAGGTGGTCGTTGCGTGCAAGGGTCCATGTCTTCTTGCCGTAGGTCAAGTCGCAGCCCTTCATGCAGAGATGCTTCTTGTGACCGGCGTCCACGTGCATGACGTGGGTGCGGGCGAACTCCTTGACCGTGAACTGATGCGGAATGGCATCGTTGTTCACGATGGCAGCCGCCTGCGCCTGGCCTGCGAGGAGAAGCGCGAGGAGAGTTGCCGAGCAGAATGCGAACTTGCGCATGGTAGTCGTCCTGTTGCGGATTGGGGGGAGTCCGGACGGCGGCAGGCGCCGCCCGGAAGAAATCACATAGTCAGCATGTTGCCCTTGATCTTCACGTGCTCGGTGCCTTTCAAGGCCGCCTTCTGGGTGCCGAGCTGAAGCGTGCAGCCCTTGTCGCATACGTTGCTGACGGTCTTGTTGGCTTTGATGTCGAGCGTGCGGGTCTTGCCGGACTCCATGACCTCCACCTTGTGGACGACCTTGTCGCGATTGGCGATCGAAGCGGCATAGGCGCTGGAGGCGGTCAGGCTCGCGGCGAGCGTCGCCGCAACGAGAACGAGGGTTCTCATCGAAGTCTCTCCTTCGGGAGTTGAACGTTGAGATGATGCAGGGGGCGTCGAGCTGTGGAGCGCGGGGCGTCCGATGCCGGTCAAACGTCGCTTCGCTGCCGAGGCAGCGTCGCGACCCTGGCCGCGGCTTTGGATGGTCGCGGCCGGCAGGCGGCTGCTGTTACCACCTGCGCTGCGGACGTACGGATCCCGGGAGGCTGAACGGAAAGCGCCCGTCGGGCCGGACGTTCGCGAAACCTGTTCCTCGGATGTGCTGACGTTGGTGGCGTAGACCGGAGACTGTTTGCCTACGGATCAAACGCTATCGGCGGCGAAAGCGCGCCGCCAGTTAATTCGCGGCAATCCAGCAAGGCGGAATTTCGGCGGGCCGCCACGGTTCCGCCATGAGTGCAAGGCCAGTAAAAAAGAAGGCCTCCCGCCCTGGGGCGGGAGGCCGGTATCGAGGCAAGCTTCAAACGATCAGGCAGGCTCGATCGCCAGTTCCTCGCCGAAGATGTAGCGGGTCGGATGCTGCTGATAGCCCTTCACCCGCTTGTCGTAGAAGCTGAAGAGGCCGCGCCACAGCGGCTGCACAATCGGCCCGTCCTCCTGCATGATCTTCTCGAGCTGTCCGATGAGTTCCTTGCGGGCCTCGAGATCGAGCGTGCCCTCGGCCTTCGTCAGGATCTCGTCGAACTCCTTGTTGGAGTACTTCGCCTCGTTCCAGGGCACGCCCGTGCGATAGGCGAGAGCGAGCACCATGAAGGCCAGTGGGCGGTGCGCCCACACCGTGAAGCCGAACGGAACCTCCGTCCAGACCTCCCAGTACTTGGCCGACGGCAGCACGTTGATGCGGCAGCGGATGCCCGCTTCCTTCCACTGCTCCGCCATGACCTCCACCGCCGCCGGCTCCCAGGCCGGGTCGGGCTTGCAGGCGATCTCGATGTCGATGCCGTCCGGATAGCCGGCCTCGGCGAGCAGCTTCTTCGCCTCCTCGATATTCTGGGTCATCATCGCGTCGAGCTTCTTGTAGTCCGGATGCACCGGGCAGACGTGATGATGCTCGGCGATGCTGCCCAAGTTGCTGTGCGCAAGCTCCAGCGTCTTCGCCTGATCGGTCGCCAGACGGAGAGCCTTGCGCACCTTCGGATCATCGAACGGCTTGTGCCGCGGCTGCATGCGGGCCACCGCCGTGTCGGCCGTGACGCAGTCGTAGCGCGTCAGGTGATCCATCTTGCTGTAGAGATCGAGCTGCTCGATGTTGCCTCGTAGATGCCGTCCACCTGCTTGGACGACAGGGCGGCGGCGCTGGCGGCCGGGTTGTCGCCAAGATCGATGAAGTGGATCTCGTCGAGATTGGCGGAGCTGCCCTCGACCTTCTTCATCACCG
>JBFXDI010000018.1:0-43784 GCA_050181295.1 Parvibaculaceae bacterium
CCCGTGGACGTGAACCGGGCCCCACGGGAGACGCTGCTGCGCGTGCCCGGCCTCGGCACGAAGAGCGTCGACACCATCCTGGCGAGCCGCCGCCACAGACGCCTGCGGCTCGACGACATCGCCCGCGTGGCGAAGGCGGTCACGCGGATGAAGCCCTTCATCGTGACGGCGGACTGGACTCCCCGCGCGGTGCTGGATGGTGCGCATCTCAAGACGCGGCTTGCGCCCCATCCGCGACAGTTGAGTCTCTTCTGATGCGCTCCGCCCATCTTGCGCACGAAGCCGATTTTCGGGGGTGGCGGCAGGCGGCGCGCCGCTTTCTTGCCGCCGATATCGCGCCCGGCGAGGCAGCCTTCGCGGTTGGGCAAGGTGATCTTTTCGGCGAGGCAGGGCCAGCCGCGCCGGCGGCGCTTTCCGGCTTCACCGTGCCGCGCCGTTTCCTTGAACTGGCGGAGGCCGTGGTCTGCCACCGGGATCCCGAACGCTTCGGGCTGCTCTACCGCGTCCTGTGGCGGCTCAGACGCGAGCCGCACCTCATGGAGATCGAGACCGACAGCGACGTCCGCCGGCTCGTCGAGATGGAGAAGGCGGTTGGCCGCGACTGCCACAAGATGACGGCCTTCGTGCGCTTCCGACGCGTCGAGGACGAAGCGGGGGAAGCCTTCATCGCCTGGTTCGAGCCCTCGCACTACACGCTCGAGCGCACCGCGCCCTTCTTCGTCAAGCGCTTCACGGGCATGCGCTGGGCGATCCTCACGCCCTATCGCTCGGCGCTCTGGGACGGCCGGGAACTTTCCTTCGGCCCCGGCGCTTCAAGGGAAGAGGCGCCGCGCGAGGACGAACTCGAAGCCTGCTGGCTCGCCTACTACGCCAGCATCTTCAATCCGGCGCGGCCCAAGGTGAAGGCCATGACGGCCGAGATGCCGAAGAAATACTGGTCGAACCTGCCCGAGGCGAAGCTCATCCCCGGCCTCGTGGAGGCCGCTTCGAGGAGAACGGACGCCATGGTTCACGCCGCTCCCACTTCCGCACCCGCACGGCATGCGCGGCTCAGGGCGCGCGAAGAGGCGCCCGCGGACCTTCCCGACGTCCCGGCCTCGCTCAAACAGGCCCGCGAGGCTGCGGAAGGCTGCAGGCGATGTCCGTTGTGGAAGGACGCCACGCAGACGGTGTTCGGCGAAGGGGGCGCCCATGCGCCCGTCATGTTCGTTGGCGAGCAGCCGGGCGATCAGGAGGATCTGGCCGGCAAGCCCTTTGTCGGCCCTGCCGGGCAGCTTTTCGACCGTGCCCTGGAGGAAGCCGGCCTCGAGCGGAAGAAGACCTATGTCACCAATGCGGTGAAGCACTTCAAATTCGTTCCGCGCGGCAATAAGCGTATCCACCAGAAGCCGAATGCGGGCGAGATCGAAGCCTGCCGGTGGTGGCTCGACAATGAGCGGCGGCTCGTGAAGCCAAAGCTCATCGTTGCGCTCGGCGCGACCGCGGTGCAGTCGCTCATCGGCGGCAAGGCTTCGATCACATCGCTCAGGGGTCGGCCGCACCAGACCGCGGAGGGCGACGAGGTGCTGGTCACGGTCCACCCGTCATACCTGCTGCGCATTCCCGATGAGGACGGCAAGCGGCGGGAGTACGGCCGCTTTGTCGAGGACCTGAAGCGGATCGTCGCGCTCGTGCCCGAGGTCGCGGCGGCCTAGTTCTTCAGCACCATGCAGCTTCCGCCCCGCGCCATGAGCTTCGCGCAGAGCGCACCGGCCTCGGCCCTGGTCGCCGCGGGAAGGCGCACATAGATCATCGAGCGGGTGCCGCGGCTGCGGTTGCGCTTGCGCAAGAGCAGGGGGTCCATGTCGCCGATGAGAGCGGCGTGGCGCTGCTTGAGGCGGTTGAAGATCGCAACGGCGCGGGCTTGCGAAAAATTCACCGTGACCTGGACGCCCCATGGCTGCCAGTTGGCCTGCCGGATCGGCGGGGCGAGGGCCACGCGTCTCGCCATGCGGCCGGCAAACTCCTGGCACGTTCCCTTCTCCTCCCGAAGCGCGATCGCGCCGCCCGCCTCGGCCCAGCGCTCCGCCGCCGTGCCCGTTATGGAAAGCACATAGTCTTCCGTCTCGAGCGGCAGGTAGCCCGTGCCCGCCATCCAGTTCGCCACCCGGTCGGCGCCGGCGTTGTAGGCGGCGGCCGCGAGGCCGAGATTTCCGAAGCGGGCCCTGAGATCGCGAAGCAGCGAGGCGGAAGCGGGGATCGCCTGATGCGGGTCGAAGGGGTCGGCGAGCCCGCGCATGGCGGCGGTGCCCGGCATGAACTGCGCTATCCCCTGCGCCCCCTTGGGGCTGACGGCGTCCGGCCGGAAGGCGCTCTCCTTCCAGATGAGGCGGGTGAAGAACGAAACCGGCAGGCCATGCTCGCGCGCCGCCGCCTCGATCAGCGCGCAGACGGTCGTGTGCGGCTGCCTGGCCAGCGCCTCGAGTTCCGGAGCGGCCGAGGCCGGCGCACCGAGAGCGAGGAATGCAAGAAGGGGAATCGCGCGCGTCCACATGGCGCGCCGATGATATCGCGATCGGCGGCGCTGGAAAGCGTCCGCTGCCGCTTGCGAAGCCAGGAACTTAGGGGCAGTCCTTTGTCGCAATCGAGGTTTTGGAGAATGGGCCAGAGACCATGAGCGAACTGATCATTTGGACCTACGATTGGGTGCCCAAGGGTCCCCGCGGTTTTGTGCGCGATCTGAGGCTCCGGTGGGCATGCGAGGAAGCCGGGCTTGCCTATTCCGTGCGAACGGTCCCTTTCGACGGGCGGGAGACCAATCACCTGTCGCGCCAGCCCTTCGGTCAGGTTCCGTTCCTGAGCGATGGCGACCTGAAACTCTTCGAGAGCGGCGCCTGCCTGCTGCATCTGGCCCGGAAGAGCGAAAAGCTCATGCCGCGCGATCCGGCTGGAGAGGCGGAAACGGTTCAATGGATAATCGCCGCGCTCAACTCGATCGAGATGGTGTCCGTTGCCTGGTGGTTCCTCGAAATATCCGGAGAGAAGGACAATCGTCTTGCCGGCTGGATGGGAAGCCGCCTCGACCAGCTCGAGAAGGTTCTGAGCGAGCGGGAATGGCTGGTGGCGGACCGCTTCACCGCCGCGGATCTCCTGATGGCGGATGTGCTGCGCGTCCCGAAAGTCCGTTCTTTCGGTGATCGGCCCGCGACCGAGACCTATGTGACCCGCGTGACCGACCGCCCCGCGTTCAAGAAGGCGCGCGCCGATCAACTCGGGCATTTCGCGGCAGCCGATGGAAGCAGGCCGGCCACCGACCAATAGTCGGCGACCTGTTCAGTTCCAGCGCGGATTGAACGTCGGCCCGACACACGGCACGCCGAAGGCGCAGTCCTCGAAGCCTTCCCCGGGTGAGATCTCATCCGCGCTCCGGGCGCGGAAGTTCTGCCGCTTCACGGGCGGATGCTCCTTCGCCTTCTTCACCTTGACCGCTGGCTTGGGAGCCGGCGCGGGCTTCTGCGCGGCGTGACCCGGGCTCGCCAGGGCCACGCCGAGCATCACAGAGAGCAATATCGTTTGAAGGCGGCGCAACGAGGCCTCCTATTTGATCTCCCAGGTGATGGAAACCTCGATCTCCACCATCTGTTCCCCTTCCGCGATCGGCACCGGGGCGGCTTCGGCGGCCATGCGCATCTGCTGCTTCGCATAGGGCTGCGGCGGTCGGTAGCCGCCCTGCTCGGCGATCTCCGTGATCGGGCCGAGCGTCACCTGAGCCGCGTCGGCGAAGACGCGCGCCTTCCGCGCCGCGTCCTTCACCGCGAGCTTGCGCGCCTCGTCCGTCAGGGGCTCCGGCTTGGCGATCGAGAAGGCAACGCCGGTGATCTGGTTGGAGCCGTCGGTCACGGCCTTGTCGAGAAGCGCGCCCAGCTTCTTGAGGTCCCGCACCGTGACGGTCACCTGGTTCGACACCTCGTAGCCGTCGATCTTCGGCGGCGCGCCGTCCTTGGAATAGTCGTAGCGCGGTGAGACCGAGAAATTCGACGTCTGGACATCGCGGCCCTCGAAGCCCTGCGCCTTGAGGCTCGCCAGAACCTCCTGCATCGCGGCGGTGTTGGCGTCGAGCGCCTCCCGGGCGGTTTTCGCCTGCCGCACGACGCCGATCGAGACCGTGGCCATGTCTGGCTTCGCGAAAACCTCGCCGCGTCCCTGAAGCGTCATCGAGCGCTCGGGTTTCTTGTCGTCCGCGGCGGCCGGCGTGGCGGCCAAGGCCATGGCGAGGCCGAGGCCCAGAAGAGGGAGCAATCTTGCCGTCATAGGAAACTGTCCTGGTTGCAACAAAGGGAGATCACCAAATTCCCCACGAATGCGGCGGCGTTGCGGCGCTGCGGCCCGAGCGCCCTTGACCGGCGTGGCCGATGCGGGCAGTTGAGGGGCGAAAAGCGGGCCTCAACGCCCCACCAGTCCCCGACGAGCCATCTCATGGACCTTCGCAACGGCTTCGACATCAAGCGCTACATCCGCACCATTCCGGATTATCCGAAGCCCGGAATCCTGTTCCGCGACATCACGACACTGCTCGCCAGCAAACATGCCTTCCGGGCGGCGGTGGACGAGCTCATGTGGCCGTTCCTCGACACCGATGTCGACTTCGTGGTCGGCATCGAGGCGCGCGGCTTCATCCTCGGGGGTGCGGTGGCGCACGAGCTCGGACGCGGCTTCGTGCCCATCCGCAAGCAGGGGAAGCTGCCCTTCAAGGTGATCGGCCAGGACTACCAGCTCGAATACGGCGTCGACACCATCGAGATCCATGCCGACGCTATCCAGAAGGGCGACCGCGTGCTCGTCATCGACGATCTCATCGCGACCGGCGGCACGGCGGGCGCCGCTATCGATCTCGTCCGCAAGTCGGGCGGCGATGTGGTCGCTGCGGCCTTCGTCATCGACCTGCCGGACCTCGGCGGCGCGCAGAAGCTCAAGGACAAGGGCGTCAAGGTCCACACGCTCGTCGGTTTCGAGGGGCATTGAGCCCGGAGTTCCCGCACGGCCATGTGGCGAACGCTGGTCGATCTCTGGAAGGGGAATTTGCCGCTCTCCCGCGCCTTCTGGGAGTTCGCGATCTTCTACGGGCTCATGGCCAATATAGCCTCGACCGGCGCCATGTTCGCCGCCATCGCCAGCGGGGCCTCGACGGCGGTCGTCCTCGTTCTGCACCTCCTGCCTTCGCCCTACTGGATCTTCTCCTGCATCGGCGCCTGGCGCAGCGCCATGCGGAACCAGGGCGAATCGCGATGGGCCGCCGCCGCCCGCTACGCCCTGCCGGTCTGGCTTCTGTTCATGCTCGTGAGCTGAGGCCTCGGGAAAAAGTCGCAACGCAGCAATGCTTCCTGCATTAGAATGATCCGATGATTTACGCCGAGATCGCGCTCGTCCTGGCCCTCATCGTCCTGAACGGCGTGCTAGCGATGTCCGAGCTCGCCGTCGTCTCGTCCCGGCCGGCACGACTCAAGGGGATGGCCGAACGGGGCGTAAGGGGCGCCAAGCGCGCGCTGGCGCTCGCGTCCAATCCGGGACGCTTCCTGTCCACGGTGCAGGTCGGCATCACGCTCGTCGGCATCCTCGCCGGCGCCGTTTCGGGCGCCACGCTCGGCCAGCGCGTCGATCTTCTCCTGCAGAGCGCGGGCGTTCCGCCGCAGGTGAGCAATCCGCTCTCTTTTGGTGGCGTCGTGGTCATCATCACCTATCTCTCGCTCATCGTCGGGGAGCTGGTTCCCAAGCAGATCGCGCTCCGCAATCCCGAGCGGGTCGCCTGCAAGGTGGCGCCGGCCATGACGGTGCTCGCCCGCATCGGCACGCCGCTCGTGTGGTTCCTCGACCGTTCCGGCCGCCTGGTGCTGGCGCTGCTCGGACAGCGCGGGGTTTCCGATGCGCGCGTGAGCGATGAGGAAATCCGCACCCTGATCGCCGAAGCCGAGACGGCCGGCGTCATCGAGCCGGAGGAACGGCAGATGATCGCGGGCGTCATGCGGCTCGGCGACCGGTCGGTGGCGGCGGTGATGACGCCGCGAGGCGAGGTCGAGGTCATCGACGCCAGCGCGCCCCGCGCGAAGGTGCTGAAGGCCATCCGCGAGAGCGGCCATTCGCGCTTTCCGGCGCATCTCGGATCTCCCGACGAGGTGGTCGGCGTGCTGCAGGCGCGCGACGTCGCGGCCGCGCTCGCCTCGCGCGCGAAGCTCGACTTCCCCTCGCTCGTCCGCAAGGCGCCGATCATTCCGCCGACCATGGACGCTCTGGACGTCGTGGGCATGCTCAAGGATTCGGCGATCCATATGGGGCTGGTGCACGACGAGTACGGCAACTTCCTCGGCATCGTGACGCCCGCCGACATCCTCGAGGCGATCGTCGGGGAGTTCCGTTCCGAGGAGGGCGAGCCTGAGCCGGACGTTGTCGAGCGCGCCGACGGCTCCTATCTCATTGCCGGCGACATGCCGGTCGACGAGTTCGCGGAGACGCTCGGCCTCAGATTGCCGGAACGGCGGCCCTACCATACCGTTGCGGGTTTCGTTCTCGACCATATCGCGCGCCTGCCCAAGGTGGGCGAGACGTTCGATCATTCCTCCTGGCGCTTCGAGGTCGTCGATCTCGACGGACGCCGCATCGACAAGATCCTGGCACAGAAGCGCCCGGCGCCGCATCGCGCAGCCTGAGACGGACAAGATGAAGGTCAACGGCAAGCACTATCGCTCGATCTGGGTCTCGGACGACGGGTGGTCGGTCTCGATCATCGATCAGACGAAGCTGCCGCACCTCTTCGAGATCGTCGCGCTTTCCTCGCTGGAAGAGGCGGCCCGGGCGATCGAGACCATGCAGGTGAGGGGGGCGCCGCTGATCGGCGCGACGGCGGCCTACGGCGTCTGCCTCGCGTTGCGGGAGGACGCCTCGGACGAGGCGCTCGAGTCCGCCGTGGCGCGCCTGGCGCGAACACGGCCCACGGCGATCAACCTCAAATGGGCGCTGGACGAGATGCTGGGGGCGGTGCGCAACCGTCCGCGCGAAGACCGTGTTGCCGCGGCTTACGCCAAGGCTGCCGAGATCTGCGAGGCGGATATCGCGACCAACCGCGCGATCGGCGAGCACGGGGTGAAGCTGATCGAGGAGGCAGCGGCGAGGAAATCGGGCAAGCGCGTCAACATCCTCACCCACTGCAACGCGGGCTGGATCGCGACCGTCGATCGGGGCACGGCGCTGGCGCCGATCTACGAGGCGCACGACCGCGGGCTCGACGTGCATGTATGGGTGGATGAGACACGCCCCCGCAACCAGGGCGCAGCGCTCACAGCCTGGGAGCTCGGCGCCCATGGCGTGCCGCACACCATCATCGCAGACAATGCGGGCGGGCATCTCATGCAGCATGGCGAGGTCGATCTTGCGATCGTCGGAACCGACCGCACCACCCGCACGGGCGACGTCGCCAACAAGATCGGCACCTATCTCAAGGCGCTGGCCGCGAAGGACAACGGCGTGCCGTTCTACGTGGCGCTCCCGCATTCGACCATCGACTGGACGGTCGCCGACGGCCGCGACATCCCCATCGAGGAGCGCTCCGCATCCGAGATGACGCATGTCACGGGCCGCGACGCGAATGGCGAGATGCGGACCGTCCAAGTCTCAGCGCCGGGCAGCCCCGCGGCCAATCCCGCTTTCGACGTGACGCCGGCGAGACTGGTGACGGGGCTCATCACGGAGCGGGGCGCGTGCGAGGCATCGGAAGATGGCCTTCTCGCGCTCTATCCGGAAAAGCGGCAGAGCTGACGGCGTTGAAGTTCCGCTCGTTCCCGCGAAGGCGGGAATCCAGCGACGTGTAGCTCTGGGTCCCCGCCTTCGCGGCGACGAGCGGTGGATCACCAGTTCCAGGCAGATCGGAAACTGCGCTAGTCGTCGAGGAGAGTTTCGGAATCGTCCGGCGCGGGAATCGCGCCTTCCCCACCGATGCCTTCGAGCCACTCCTCCTCACGGGAGTATGCCGCATCGCCGGTCCCCAGCCCACCATAGCCATAGCCCTGAAGGCGGTCCCGCAGATCGGTATTCTTGCTCAGTGCGTTTGTGCTGCGCATGACGGCTCCTTTCGTGACGTGAGGAGAGAACGCGGCAGGCGGGAGATCGTTGCCGCGCATTGACGCCAAGGCCTTCGTCAGCGGGGCCGCCGCTCCGGATCAGGAGGCGCAATCTTTCCGGGCTTCTCCGGCTCCGGCTCCTTCACCGGTGGCTCCTCTTCGCCGGGAAGGGTAGGGCCGGGTTCGTGTTTCGGAGGGGACGCCACGTCAGCTTCAGTGAACGCGGTCCAGGGAACTGCGCGGATCGTGGCCGTAGCTGTCACTGTCGGCGATCGAGCCGTCGCGGTTGTGGATCACCAGCTCGACGCGATCCCGCAGGGCCATGTCGCGGCCGGCCGAAATCGCGTCTTCCTTGGTGTCGTGCTTCGAGCGGGAACGGCTGCCGCCCTCGCGCATGACCGACCATTTCAGGTCCTTGTGCATCACGACGTGAACGTTGCGCTTCGCGAACGGCATGACCTTCTCCGACTTTCCCTTAATGCAGCGCCATAGCGGGAAGCTTGCCCTGGATGGGAACGGACTTGCAGTCGCGGCTCGCGTGCGCGGCGTCTTCAGCCTGCTTCCTGTTCCCGTAGGATGCCTCGCCGAGGACTATCGCGTCGGAATCCTCAGGAAGGTGCCTGACGATCGAGCATTCCTGAGAACCCACGTCCCGCACCACGTAGTAGCGATCCGCGAGCGCCGGTGTCGCGATGCCGCAGGCGACCAAAAATACGATCGCAAACCTGCCTGTCACGGGGTCCTCCATCGGGTCAGCTTCCAGATAAACTAGGGGGAGGGCGCCTCGGTTCCCTCGGGGCAGCCCGAAGGACGCTCTTCAGCGCCGCGCGACCAGCACTTTGGCGATGAACGAGAAGGCCGTCTCGCCCGCGCGGTTGACGCCGGTGTTGCGGGAGGTGACGAGGCCCCATTCGCGCCGCGAGGCGAGCGGCCGCTTGGCGAGGACTTCCCCGAAATAGGTGATGGTGTCGTCCACGAAGACGGGCTTCAGCCACTCGAGCTTCTCGAAGCCGGGCGAGGGGCCGACGGGCGGCAAAGGCAGGCCCAGCGCCTCGGCCTCCGCGCGACGGCGCTCGTTGGTGTCGGCCCAGCTTCGCATGAAGCCCGCCGCCGTGTGCCATCCTGAAGCCGTCAGCGCCCCGAACGGACCCGTCCGTGCCGCCTCGTCGTCGAGGTGGAAGCCCTGCGGATCGTATTTGCGCGCGAAGGCAATGATCCGCTCGCGCGTGAAGGTGTAGCGGCCGAGCTCGGATTTGTCGCCGACCTCCACGTCCTCGTACCAGAGCCGCGGGGCATCCGTCATGCAAGGCTCGCGCGGGTGCGGACGAGGTTGGTGCCGGTCATCTCCGACGTCACCGTCCCTTGGGCGTCGATCGCCTCGAAGCGGAAGGTGAGGATGCCCATCTCGGGGCGCTTCCTGGAAACGCGCTTGTCGAGCGTCGTGCGGCGGATGGTAAGCACATCGCCCGCCAGCACAGGCCGCATCCACTTCATCTCGGCGATGCCGAAGGAGCCCATGGAGGCGGCGCGGCCGAGATAGGCGTCCACCATCATGCGGTTCATCATGGCGCAGACATGCCAGCCCGAGGCGGCGAGCCCGCCGAGGATGCTGTCCTTCCCGGCCTCTTCGTCGAGGTGAAAGGGCTGCGGGTCGAAATCCCTGGCGAAGTCCACAATGTCCGCGGCCGTGACCTCCCAGCGGCCATAGGTGATCACTTCTCCCTCCGGGAAATCCTCGTAATGAAGAAGCCCGTCCAAGGTCGTCGCCTCAGTTCGCGAAGCGGAAATGCATGACGTCGCCGTCGGCGACCACGTAATCCTTGCCTTCGAGCCGCATCTTGCCGGCCTCGCGCGCGCCCGCCTCGCCGTTCAGCGTGTCGTAGTCGGCGTAGGCGATGGTCTCCGCACGGATGAAGCCCTTCTCGAAGTCGGTGTGGATGACGCCCGCGGCCTGCGGGGCGGCCGTGCCCCTCTCGACGGTCCAGGCGCGCGCCTCCTTGGGCCCGACCGTGAAATAGGTGATGAGGCCCAGAAGCTGGTAGCCGGCGCGGATCAGCCGGTTGAGGCCCGGCTCCTCGAGGCCGACGGCCGCCAGATACTCCCTCTGCTCCTCCGGCGGCAGGACGGCGATCTCGCTCTCGATGCGGGCCGAGATGACGACGGACATGGCGCCTTCCTCCTTCGCCCGCTCGGCGACCTTGCCAGAAAGCGGGTTGCCGTCCGGCACCGAGCTTTCGTCCACGTTGCAGGCATAGAGGACAGGCTTGGAGGTGAGGAGGCCGAGACCACGAAAAAGCTTCTCCTCGTCGGCCGTGCGCTGCACCAGCCGGGCGGGCTTGCCCTCGCGCAGGAGCACCAGCGAACGCTGCATCAGCTCGAGGCTCGCACGGCCTTCCTTGTCGCCGCCCTTGACGCGCTTCTCGAGAGCCGAAGCCCGCTTCTCGAGGCTTTCGAGGTCGGCGAGCATCAGCTCCGTCTCGATGGTCTCGATGTCCGAGATAGGATCGATCCTGCCTTCGACATGCACCACATCGCCGTCCTCGAAGCAGCGCACCACGTGCACGATGGCGTCCACCTCGCGGATGTTGGCGAGGAACTGGTTGCCGAGGCCCTCGCCCTTGGACGCCCCGCGCACCAGCCCTGCGATGTCGAGGAACGTGATGCGGGTGGGCACGATCTCGGCCGACTTGCCGATGGCGGCGAGGCGGTCGAGGCGCGAGTCCGGCACCGCCACCTCGCCCACATTGGGCTCAATGGTGCAGAAGGGATAGTTGGCGGCCTGGGCGGCGGCCGTCTGCGTCAGGGCGTTGAAGAGCGTGGACTTGCCGACATTCGGCAGGCCGACGATGCCGCACTTGAAACCCATCAGTCGTCTCCGTCCGCCTCGGCATCGGCCGGCGGGTTGAGCTTGAGATGCACCTTGTTCTGGAGGCGGGCGAAATCGCGCGCTGCGATCAGAGGGGCATACTCGGCGAGCGCGTCGAGCATCGGCTCCAGCCACTCGCGGTCGAGCTTGTGAAAGTCCGACAGCACGTAGTACTGGCCCGCCTCGCGCGCCTGCGGCCGCCCGACGCCAAGCCTCAGACGATGATAGTCCGGCCCGATATGGGCGGTGATGGATCTGAGGCCGTTGTGGCCGGCGGCGCCGCCTCCGGTCTTGGCGCGCACCTTGCCCGGCACGAGGTCGAGCTCGTCATGGAGCACCACGACATCGGCGGGCTCGAGCTTCAGATAGCGCATGGCCTCGCCCACGGCGCGCCCGGATTCGTTCATGAAGGTCATGGGTTTCAAAAGCACTGCCCGCTCCGACCCGAGCACGCCTTCGACCGCCTCGCCCTGGAAGCGCTTGCGCCAGGAGGGCAGGCCATGGCGCCGGGCGATCTCGTCCAGCGCCATGAAGCCGATATTGTGACGGTTCGCGGCATAGCGGGGCCCCGGATTCCCGAGGCCCGCGATGAGGATCATTCCGGCTGCTTCTGGGCGGTGGCCGGAACCTCGCCGGGAGCCGGCGTTTCCTCGCCCTCACCCTCTGCCGTCGCTTCGGCCTTCAGATCTTCCTTGATGGCGGCGGGCGCGGCGATGGTGGCGACGGTGAAGTCGCGGCCGGTGATGGTCGGCTGCGTGCCCTCGGGCAGCGTCACGTGCGAGATGTGCACGGAATCGCCGATGTCGAGGCCGGTGAGGTCGACGATCAGCTCCTCGGGGATCGACTCGGCCGGACAGTAGAGCTCGACCTCGTGGCGCACGACGTTCAGCACGCCGCCGCGCTTGATGCCGGGGGAGGCCTCGTGGTTGCGGAAGTGCACGGGCACCTCGACCGCGATGCGGGCGCCGGCGCCGAGCCGCAGAAAATCGACATGGACCACGTGGTCGCGGACGGGATCGAGCTGGATGTCGCGCGGGATGGTGCGGACCGCCGCGCCGTCGACCGAGACGTCGACCAGGGTGGAGAGGAAGCGGCCGGTCTGAACGTGCGGCCAGACTTCGCGGTAGCTCAGGGAAATGAGCTGCGGTTCCTTCTTGTCGCCGTAGATGACGGCGGGAATCCGGCCTTCGCGACGCGTTGCCCGGGCGGCCCCCTTGCCGGCCCGATCGCGCGCCGTGGCGGCCAACTGAATGGTCTTTGCCATGGCTTGCTCCTGAAAAGCGGTCTGGATCAGAACGGGGCCGATAAGGCCCCGAGCAGCGGTCCGCCATCCTCCAGGGGTGAACTTAAGCGGTCCGCGGGGCGGCTTATAGGGCGGAAAACCGGCAAATGCAACGCCGGGCGGGCGGCCGGGCTATCCGAGTTCCCCGACCCAAGGGTGGCGGTGATCCCCGTAGACGCCCTTGGAAGGCGCCGGGAAGGACGGGTCCGCGAAAGCGCCGACGGCCACGGCGATGAAATCCGGCTTGCGACTGGGCTCCCAGTAGACCGTGCTGCCGCAGGCCGGGCAGAAATGGAAGGTCACCGGGTGGCCGCTGTCGGAGGCGCGGGTATAGCTGGTCGCGGGGCCTGAGGGCTCGACGGCGGAACGGGGATAGAAGGCGGCAATGCCGTACGTGCTGCCGGTCCGCTTCTGGCATTCCAGGCAATGGCAGAGCGAGACGCTGACGGGCTCGCCCGCGCAGCGGACCTCTAGCTTGCCGCAGGAGCAACGGGCGGTGCGAAGCGTCATGGTCAGATTGTAGCATTGGACAACTCGCCAGGCAGCCATTCCATCATGACGTCGTGGGACCCAAGCGTTCCCATCGGGGTGACATTCCGCCCACGGATGGGTAGAAATCCTCCTCGCGCGAGAACCGCCCGCTGAACGGGCTCTTTTTCCTGGAGGACGCCTTGTCGGATCCCTGCATCATCACGGTCGCCATCACCGGCTCGCTGCCGCGCAAGGAGAACAACCCGGCGGTGCCGATCACGGTCGCGGAGCAGGTGGAATCGACGCAGGAAGCCTTCGAGGCGGGCGCCACGCTCGCCCACTGCCACGTGCGCAACGACGACCAGACCCCGACGTCTGACCCCGAGCGCTTCGCCCGCCTCAAGGAGGGGCTGGAGAAGCACTGCCCGGGCATGATCATCCAGTTCTCGACCGGCGGGCGCTCCGGCACCGGCATCGCGCAGCGCGGCGGCATGCTGCCGCTCAAGCCCGACATGGCCTCGCTCACCACCGGCTCCTGCAACTTCCCGACCCGCGTTTACGAGAACGCGCCGGACCTTGTGAACGCGCTGGCGGAGAAGATGATGGAGCACGACATCAAGCCCGAGATCGAGTGCTTCGACGTCTCGATGATGTACCAGGCGGTGAAGATGGCGGAGGAGGGGCTGCTCAAGGCGCCGCTGCACGTCCAGTTCGTCATGGGCGTGAAGAACGCCATGCCGGCGATCCGCCAGGCGCTCGAGTTCCAGGTGGCGGAGCTCAAGCGGCTGATGCCCGCCGCGACCTGGACCGCCGCCGGCATCCAGCGCCACCAGCTCGAGCTCAACCACTGGGCGCTCGAGATGGGCGGGCACTGCCGCACCGGCCTCGAGGACAATGTGCGCTGGGACAAGTCGCGGCTTGCGAAGAGCAACGCCGAGCTCGTCTCGCGCGTTGCCGCGCTCTGCGCAGACTACGGCCGCCGCCCCGCGACGCCGAAGGAAGCGCGCCGGATGCTGGGTCTGAGAGCGGCTTAAGCGCCGCGGATCGGCTTAAAGTAACGCTGGATCACTGACTTCAGCAGCGAGTCCTGGGGCTCCGGCGAGCCCTCGGCACAGCGGCGGAACTCCTTCTCGTTGTTGGCAAGGGTATCGTCGATGTATGCCTCAACGATACCCAGCGGTCCTGCCACCACCCCGTAGTCTCCCGTGGTGTTCATCGCCAAAAAGTCGAGTCCCTCGCTCGTAATGAAGGAGTCACACATTGCAACAATGGCAAACTCGTCTGTCATGACTCCAGTTTGGGTTGCCGGAATCACATAGAGATCTCCAATGAACGGCGGCGGGTCCCCGCTCAGCACGAAGCAATGCAAACTGGCGATCGCGCGCTTCCGGCATAGGTTCAGAAGATAAGAGGGGGGTGGAAGTCCCAACGCCACCGGAGCGGCAACCCAGCCCCGCTTGCAAAGGGCGGGGACGTTGAACTCACAACAATTCAAGCCGTGCCAGGGGATGACATCAAGAATGTCAGAACACAGGGCCTCGATGGCCGGACGGTCGACGTCGAGCAATTCTCCCATCGACTAAACCCCAATGCCCTTGCCTTTCAGAGCGTCGGTGATCTCGTCGAGAATCACGGGATCGTCGATGGTGGCCGGCATCTTCCACGGCTCCTTGTCGGCGATCCTGCGCATGGTCGAGCGCAGGATCTTCCCCGACCGCGTCTTGGGCAGCCGCTTCACCGCGATCACCGTCTTCATGGAGGCGACCGCCCCAATCCGGTCACGCACCCGCTGGACGCACTCCTTCTCGACGTCCGCCACGGGCTTGTTGACGCCCGCCTTCAGCACCACGAAGCCTAGGGGCACCTGACCTTTGAGCGCATCCGCGATGCCAACGACGGCGCATTCGGCGACGTCGGCGTGGCCCGCCAGCACCTCCTCCATGCCGCCGGTTGAAAGCCTGTGCCCCGCGACGTTGATGATGTCGTCGGTGCGGGCCATGATGAAGAGATAGCCGTCCGCGTCGCGGTAGCCCGCGTCCGCCGTCTGGTACCAGCCGGGGAAGGCGGAGAGGTAGCTCTCGCGGAAGCGCTTGTCGTTGCCCCAGAGCGTCGGCAGGCAGCCGGGCGGCAGCGGCAGCCTGACACAGATGGCGCCGAGCTTGCCGGCCTCGACCTCGCGGCCGGCCTCGTCCAGCACGCGCACGTCATAGCCGGGCATCGGCACGCTGGGCGAGCCGTATTTCACCGGCAACTGGCCGAGGCCCATGGGGTTCGCCGCGATGGCCCAGCCCGTTTCCGTCTGCCACCAGTGGTCGATCACCGGCACCTTCAGCATGCGCTCGGCCCACTGCACCGTGTCCGGGTCGGCGCGCTCGCCCGCGAGGAAGAGGGTGCGGAACTTCGAAAGGTCGTACTTGCGGATGAGGGCGCCCTCCGGGTCCTCCTTCTTGATGGCGCGAAAGGCGGTGGGCGCGGTGAAGAGCGCCGCCACCTTGTGTTCCGAGATCACGCGCCAGAAGGCGCCGGCGTCCGGGGTGCCAACGGGCTTTCCTTCGTAGAGAATGGCGGTCGCGCCGGCGAGCAGCGGCGCATAGACGATGTAGGAGTGGCCGACCACCCAGCCAACGTCGGACGCCGCCCAGAAGACCTCCCCCGGATCGATGCCGTAGACGCCCTTCATGCTCCAGTGGAGCGCCACCATGTGCCCGCCATTGTCGCGCACCACGCCCTTGGGCTGGCCGGTCGTGCCGGAGGTGTAGAGGATGTAGAGCGGATCGGTCGCCGCGACAGGCACGCATTCGGGCAGCCGGCCCGCCGCGCGTGCGTGGGCCACGACTTGCCCCCAGTCATGATCGCGGCCTTCCACCATCGACGCTTCGGCTTGCGGCCGCTGCAGGATGATGCAGGCCTCCGGCTTTTGCTTCGCAAGCTCGATCGCCTCGTCGAGCAGCGGCTTGTAGGCGATGACGCGCGCACCCTCGATGCCGCAAGAGGCGGAGACGATGACCTTGGGTCTGGCGTCGTCGATGCGGGTCGCGAGCTCGCTCGGCGCGAAGCCGCCGAAGACGACGGAATGGATGGCGCCAATGCGGGCGCAGGCGAGCATGGCGACGGCTGCCTCCGGCACCATGGGCATGTAGAGGATGACGCGGTCGCCCTTGCCCACGCCCAGGCTCTCGAGCGCGCCGGCGAAAGCCCGGACCTCGTCGAGGAGGTCACGGTAGGTGAACGTATTCTTCAGGCCCGTGACGGCGCTGTCATAGATGAGCGCCGGCTGGTCGCCGCGCTTGGTAACGTGGCGGTCGAGGCAGTTATGGCAGGTGTTGCATTCGGCGCCGACGAACCAGCGGTCGAGGCCGTCGACCTTCGCGAAGACCTTGTCCCAGGGTTTTGACCAGTCGATCGCCTCCGCGACCTCCGCCCAGAACGTCTCCGGGTCCTGCTGCCATCGGGCATAGACCTCGCCATAGCGGCTCATCCGTATCCTCCCATACGACTTTTGCGGCATTTGCCGGCAAGACCGTGGGCAGCGCAAGACCTCAGGCTCATTCGCCGGACGGCTTGACGGGCGCGCGGCCGGCCACCTCGTCGGCGGCGTTCTTAGGCAAACGCGCGTGGCTCGCGATCGAGGCAAACGCCAGAAGCGCCATGACGAAGAAGGCGATCGAGAAGTCGGCGGCCACGAGCGTCTCATCGCCGCGCCATGCCTGCACGATCTCCAGCACCAGGGCGCCGAGCGCGACGCCTGTCGAGGTCGCAAGCTGCTGGGCCACGCTGGCGATGGCAGTCGCCTGGCTCATCTCGGGCCGCGCGACGTCGGCATAGCTCAGCGCATTGAGGGCCGTGAACTGCAGCGAACGGAAGAAGCCGCCGACAAGCAGGACGCCGAGGATGATCCAGTGAGGTGTCGAAGGCGTGAAGAGGCCGTTGATCATCAGGCTCAGGGCGCAGATGCCGGCGTTGACCACCAGCACGGCGCGAAATCCGTAACGGCGCAGGATCCTCGAGGCGGTGAACTTCATCGCCATGGCGCCAAGCGCGGCGGCGAAGGTCAGGAGACCCGACCGGAAGGCGTCGAGCCCGAAGCCGACCTGCAGCATCAGGGGCAGGAGAAAGGGCGTGGCGCCCAAGCCGATGCGGAAGAGGCTCCCTCCCAGCACGCCCGACCGGAAGGTCTGGATCCGGAAGAGCTTCAGGTCGAGCATCGGATCGGCGGTCCGTTTCTGGTGAAACCAGTAGAGGACAAGCAGGACGCCGCCTGCGAGCATGAGCACCGGCGCGACCCACTCCGGCAGCAGGCTCCTTCCGAGCGTCGTCAGCCCGAACATCATCGCGGCGAGGCCGAGCCCTGAGAGGAAGAAGCCTTTGACATCGAGCCGCGAGAGGCGCTCGCCACGGATATCGGGCATGTAGAGCGTCGCCAGCACGATCCCGAGGATGCCGACCGGCACGTTGATCCAGAAGATCCAGCGCCAGTGGAAATAGGTGGCGATGAAGCCGCCGAGCGGCGGGCCGATGATCGGGCCGATGAGGGCGGGGATGGTGAGATAGGCGAGCGCGTTCACGAGCTCGTTCTTGGGAACCGACCTGAGGAGGATGAGGCGGCCAACCGGGACCATGAGCGCCCCGCCGAATCCTTGCGCGGCGCGGGCAGCCACCAGATCGGGAAGGGAGGAAGCCGCCCCGCACCAGATCGAGGCGAGCACGAAGACGAGGATGGCGGCCCGGAACACGTGCCGGGCGCCATAGCGGTCGGCCACCCAGCCGCTCACGGGAATGAAGACAGCAAGGCTCAGGAGATAGGACGTGAAGGCCAGCTTGAGGATGACGGGATCCTCGTTGAGGTCGGCCGCCATCACGGGAAGCGCCGTGGCGATCACGGTGCCGTCCATGTTCTCCATGAACAGGGCCGCCGCGACCACGAGGGGAATGAGCCAGTAGTTGGGCATGGGGTGCTGCAACGGCCGATGGCACGCCGCCGCGGCGATGGCAAGGCTTGCCATGCCTTGCCGCGAAGATGGCGCATGCTAGAGAGAATGCATGTTCATCGCCCGATCGAAGCCCATGGCCAAGGACGAGGCCGAGCGGCTGTCGGACCTCCTTACCGAGGCGGACGAGCCCGAGGCGCTGTCCGTGTCGGCAACGGAGATCGACGAGGCGCGGAGCCTCTGGCAGGTCGAGGCGCATTACCAGGATGCGGCGGCCGAGGGGGCCCTGGCCGCGGCGGGCGTCGAGTTCCTCGGCTTCGAGCCGGTTCCCGATGTGGACTGGGTGGCGCTGTCGCTCGCGGGCCTGGCGCCGGTCATCGCCGGGCGCTTCATCGTGCATGGCGGGCACGACCGGGAAAAGCTCAGGCCCGGGGGCGTGCCGATCGAGATCGAGGCTGGGATGGCCTTCGGCACCGGGCATCACGGAACCACACGGGCCTGTCTCCTGGCGCTCGACCGGCTGCTCAAGCAGCGGCGCCCGGCAAGGGTGCTGGATGTGGGGAGCGGTTCAGGCGTGCTCGGCATCGCCGCGGCGCTGGCGGCCTCGGCGCGCGTGCGCGCGACGGATATCGACCCCGAGGCGGTTTGGGTCACGGCGGCCAATGCGCGCCTCAACAGGGTGGGGGCGCTGGTGGAGGCGCGGCTTGCCTCTCCCCGCGACTTCCTTTCGGGCAGTTACGACCTCGTGTTCGCAAACGTGCTGGCGGGCCCGCTCATCGCCATGAGCTTGAGACTCGGCGGAGTCCTGGCCAGGGGCGGGACCATCGTGCTGTCAGGGATCCTGCGGGAGCAGGCCCGGAGCGTCGCCGGCGCCTATCTGGCGCGGGGCCTGACGCTCAAGGCGCGAATCGCGCTCGGGGAGTGGACCACGCTGGTGCTCGAACGGCCTTGAGCATGATGCCGAAAAGTGTGAAGCGGTTTTCGGACCGCATCATGCTCTACTCCATTGGCATAGATCACGTTTATGAGTTTGGGCGATCCGCCCAAATTCATCGTGATCTATGCGTGCCTGAAAAAGGGAGCGCCCGGCACAGGGAGGGAATGCCGGGCGCAAAGACACCAGTCAGGGAGGAGAGGACTGGTGCGATTAGCGGTTCTCCGAACCCCAGACCATGCGCTGGATCTCGCTCCGCTTGAGGCCGATGTCGGCCAGGAGGCGGTCGTCCAGGGCTTCGAGCTGGCGCTCGGCGCGGGCCCTCGTCACATACCGGCGGACACCGCCGGCAACGCGGCCGAGGAAATCGGGAAGAACGCGGAGCGTGCTGCCACCGGCAGCGACGCTGCGGTCATAGGTGGTGGTGGTCATCTGGTTGCTCCAACTGCGTTCGACAAGGGCTCTGGCGCTTTTCAAAAGGCACTCGTAGCACTTGTGGTTGACTGCTCTACTCTTTGTGCGTCGCACAACGATGGACGGTATATGCTCGCATTTGCGGCCAAGTGCCAGAGGGGATAAAACAGGTCAGTCATGCGATATGCGCATGCCCCGTTCATTCTCTGTTAATTTTGTCGAGATTGGCCGAAAATTCGCGGATTTCCAGCAATTTTTGTGGCTGCTATGAGCGGTTTTCATCATTCCGGCGCCTATTGTCATCCGCCTGTCGCGTCCAAATCGCCTTGTTGCCATAATCTGACCGAATAGCTTATCGACCTGTCCGATATTGCGACGCAGCATGAGCGGAATCAAGGCGCGAGTGTAATTGCCGCCGTCCATATCCCGTCCTATGAGTAGGACATGTTCCAGGTTTTCGAAGAGCAGAGCGACGGGAAGGCGGCGGCCCGGCGCCTCGATATGCTGAGGGCCGGCTTCGACGCCAACGGCATCGACGGCTATATCGTCCCGCGTTCCGACGAGTTTCAGGGCGAGTATGTCGCGCCTTACGCGGAGCGGCTGCGCTGGCTCACCGGGTTCACCGGGTCGGCCGGACTGGTCATCATTCTCAGGGACAAGGCGGCGATCTTCGTGGATGGGCGCTATACCATTCAGGTTCGGGAACAGGTCGACACCGACCGGATCGAGCCACGCCATCTCATGGACGAACCCCCGGCGCGCTGGATCGAGGACAACCTCAAGCCGGGCTCCGTTCTGGGCTACGATCCCTGGCTGCTGACCGCCGAGCAGACAGCGAATTTCGCCGCCGCATGCGGCAAGGCGGGCGGCATCCTTAAGCCTCTCGACCTCAATCTCGTGGATGCGGTGTGGAAGGGCCGGCCCTCGCGGCCATCAGCTCCTGTCAGCGTCCATCCGACGCAGTTCGCCGGCCGCCCGGCCGCGGACAAGGTGGCGGACATGGCCAAGGCGCTCGAGAAGGCCGGAGCCGACGCCGCTGTGCTGACGTTGCCCGATTCGGTCGCCTGGCTTCTCAACATCCGCGGCGAAGACGTCTCGCACGTGCCGGTAGCGCTCGCCTTCGCGATCCTCCACCGTTCCGACAAGCCCGAACTCTTCATCGATGCGGCGCGTCTGAGCGAGGATACCTCGGCGCATCTCGCCAGGGTGGCGCGCCTCCTGCCGCCCGATGCCATGGAAGCCTCGCTGGCGGCGCTCGGCGTCAAGGGCGCATCCGTGATCGTCGATCCCCATACCGCGGCCGAGAAGGTGCGGGCGGTGCTGGCCGACACGGGAGCCAAGATCGTCACCGGAAGCGACCCTTGCGTCCTGCCGAAGGCGCGCAAGAATGCGACCGAGGTCGAGGGCGCTCGGGCTGCGCACCGCAGGGACGGCGCCGCCATGTCGCGCTTCCTGGCCTGGTTCGACCGCGAGGCGCCGAAGGGCGGGCTCGACGAGATCGCGACGGTGAAGCGGCTCGAGGAAATCCGGAGCGAGAGCGGAGAGTTGCGGGACGTGTCCTTCGATTCGATCGCCGGCGCCGGTCCGCACGCCGCCATTCCCCACTATCACGTCTCCACCGCCACGAACCGGGCGATCGGGATGCACGAGATCTTCCTCATGGACTCGGGCGGGCAATATCCCGACGGCACGACCGACGTCACCCGCACGGTGATCGTCGGCACGCCGACGGCCGAGATGAAGGACCGCTTCACGCGCGTGCTCAAGGGCATGATCGGCCTGTCGCGCCTGCGCTTCCCGCCCCGCACCATGGGCGGCCATCTCGATGCCTTCGCGCGCCACGCCCTCTGGCAGGCGGGCCTAGACTTCGACCACGGCACCGGCCACGGGGTCGGCAGCTACCTGTCGGTGCACGAGGGGCCGGCGCGCTTCTCGAAGGCCGACCGCACGGTGCTCGAGCCCGGCATGATCCTTTCCAACGAGCCCGGCTACTACAAGCAGGGCCATTTCGGCATCAGGATCGAGAACCTTGTCGTGGTGCGCGAGGCCGAGCCGATCGAGGGCGGCGAGCGGCCGATGCGCAGCCTGGAAACGCTGACGCTCGTGCCGATCGACCGGCGGCTCATCGAGCCGTCGCTGCTTTCGACCGAAGAGCGTGAGTGGCTAGACGCCTATCACGCGCGGGTGCGGCGCGAGATCGGACCGTCCCTGGAGGGAGAGGATCTCGCCTGGCTCGAGGCCGCGACGGCGCCGCTTTAGGCTGCCTCAGCAACAAACAATGCCCGGCGCGATGGCCGGGCATTTCCGTTCCGGAAGGCCGGAAGGCTCAGTAGTCGGTCTTGGGCTCGAGGATCTGGCGGCCGCGGTAGGTGCCGGTCTTCAGATCGACGTGGTGGGGACGGTGCAGTTCGCCCGTATCCTTGTTCTCGACATAGGTCGACTTCGGCTTGGCGTGCCCCGAGCGGCGGAATCCGCGCTTCATGGGCGAGGTTTTTCTCTTTGGAACGGCCATCGTTCGTCTCCGGACGGTCTGAAATGGGCTGAAATGCCTGTCGGGCGGCGCTTATACAGGCCGCGGCGGCGGAAATCCAGTGGTGCCCCCGAGGAATTGCGCTGGCGTTGGCGACCCTGTCAAGGCATGACCTGCCGCTGATGTCCTCGACCTCCTCTTCCCGCAAGGCGCAGGCGCCCACGCCGGCCTGGCTCGGCGCAGCGCCGGGCCTCTTCGTGTTCCTGTGGTCGACGGGCTTCATCGGCGCGCGCATGTCGGCGCCGGATGCGGAGCCCCTGACCTTCCTGGCCGTGCGGTTCGCGCTCGCGGCGTCGATCCTTGCAGTCGCGGCCCTGGTGCTCGGGGCGCCCTGGCCGCGCGGCAAGGCGGCGGCGCATGCGCTCGTGGCCGGCTCCCTGCTGCACGGGGCCTATCTGGGCGCTGTCTTCTGGGCCATATCGCACGGCCTTCCGGCCGGGGTGGCCGCCCTCATCGCCGGGTTGCAGCCGCTCCTCACCACCGTCATCGCCGCCTCATGGCTCGGCGAGGCCGTGACGATCCGTCATTGGCTCGGGCTGGGGGTGGGCCTTCTCGGTGTGGCACTCGTGCTGTGGCCGAAGTTCGATTTTGCGGGCGCCGGCATCACGCCGGTGACGGCCGGGGTCGCGTTCCTCGGCATGGTGAGCATCACGGTCGGCTCCATCTACCAGAAGCGTTTCGTGGCAGGGCAGGATCTGCGCTCCGGAAACGCGCTGCAGTTCGTCGGCGCGACCGTCGTGACCTTCGCGCTGGCGGCGTTATTCGAGACCTTCACCATCCGCTGGACCGGACCCGTCGTCTTCGCCATGGCATGGCTGGTGCTCGTGCTGTCGATCGGGGCCATCACGATCTTCTATCTCATGATCCGGCACGGTGACGTCTCGCGCGTGGCGGCGCTCTTCTATCTGGTGCCGGCGGTGACGGCGGCGATCGCGTGGGCGATGTTCGGCGAGATGCTCAATCTCATGCAGATCGCCGGCATGGCCGTCTGCGCGGCTGCCGTGCTCATGGTGACGCGTCGGAGGTCCGGGCCGGCATGAGACATATTCGGCCGTTCTGGAGCCGGCCCGCCATTGCTATAGTTGCAGCGCAACAAGCCGGATGGATAGCCCGATGACGCTTGCCTACGATCGCTCGCCCGAGCTTTCCGATCGCCCGCTTGCGAGCCTTTCCGAGGCCGTATCGGCCGCCGACGCACTCTTCGCCAGGGCCCGGTCGCGCCTTTCGGAGCGCCTGACGGAAGACGGAAAGCTCTCGGGCTCGGCTCTGGAGCGGGAGCAGCATGCGGTCCACGGGCTTGCCTGGCTCTCGACCTATGTTGAGGCGCTGCGCTGCCTTGCGGGCTATGTCGAACGGCAGGCCGCGACCGGTCGGCTGGGCGAGATCGAGAGCCTGCTGGTCGAGATCGCGGCCGGCGAATATCTCAATCAGATCGCCGGCGGCATCCCCATGAACCAGGCGGAGTTCGTGCGCCCGGCCGAACTCGGGATCACGCGCGAGGAGACGGCGAAGTTTCTCACCGGTCCGGCGGCGGCTCTCCTGGAGAAGGGCAACACGGCGCAGAACCGCGCCCGGCTCGTCGCGCTCATAGCGGAGGACAGCGGCGCCGTCACGCTCGGCGATGCCGGCCTCGACGAGACGCTCGACCAGATGCGCGGCGAGATGCGCCGCTTCGTCGAGGCGAAGGTCGCGCCGCACGCCCACAAGTGGCATCTGGAAAACGCCTATGTGCCGCTCGAAATCATCGAGGAGCTGGCGGGACTCGGCGTCTTCGCGCTGACACTTCCCGAAGACCGGGGCGGCATGGGCCTCGGCAAGGTGGCGATGTGCGTCGTCTCGGAGGAGCTGTCGCGCGGCTGGATCGCGGTCGGCTCGCTCGGCACCCGCACCGAGATCGCCGCCGAGCTCATCCAGCAGGGCGGCACCGACGCGCAGAAGGATTTCTGGCTGCCGAAGCTCGCGAGCGGCGAGATCCTGCCCACCGCCGTCTTCACCGAGCCCAACACCGGTTCAGACCTCGCATCGCTCCGGACGCGCGCGGTGAAGGACGGCGACGTCTGGAAGGTCACCGGCAACAAGACCTGGATCACGCATCCGGCGCGGGCCGATGTGATGACGCTGCTCGTGCGCACCAACCCGGAGGAGCCAGGCTACAAGGGACTCTCCATGCTTCTTGCGCCGAAGCCCCGCGGCAGCGACGCCGATCCGTTTCCGGTCGCCGGCATGTCGGGCTCGGAGATCGAGGTTCTCGGCTATCGCGGCATGAAGGAGTTCGAGATCCGGTTCGAGGATTTCGAGGTGCCGGCGGAGAACCTGCTGGGCGGCGTCGAGGGCCAGGGCTTCAAGCAGCTCATGCAGACCTTCGAGTCGGCCCGCATCCAGACCGCCGCGCGCGCCATCGGCGTGGCGCAGAACGCGCTCGACCTCGGCCTTAAGTATGCGCGCGACCGCATCCAGTTCGGAAAGCCCATCCTTGCCTTCCCGCGCATCGCCGACAAGCTGGCGCTGATGGCGGCCGAGATCATGGCGGCGCGCCAGCTCGTCTACCACGCGGCCTCGGAGAAGGACGCCGGTAGGCGCTGCGACCTCGAGGCCGGCATGGCGAAGCTCCTGGGCGCCCGCGTCGCCTGGGCCGCGGCCGACAACGCGCTCCAGATCCATGGCGGAAACGGCTTCGCGCTCGAGTTCGAGATTTCCCGCGTGCTCTGCGACGCCCGCATCCTCAACATCTTCGAGGGCGCGGGCGAGATCCAGGCGCAGGTCATCGCGCGCCGGCTGCTCGAGGGAGCCAATTGAGCGAGAAAGCCCGCGCGATCCTCATCACGGGGTGCTCGTCGGGGATCGGCTACACCTGCGCTCACGGCATGAGGGGGCGCGGCTGGCGTGTCTTCGTCACGGCCCGCAAGGAGGCCGACCTCGAAATGCTGAAAGCCGAAGGCTTCGAGACCTTCCCGCTCGACTACGCCGATCATGCCTCCATCGCGGCCTGCGCGAGCGACGTGCTCGCGGCCTGCGGCGGCAGGCTCGATGCGCTCTTCAACAGCGGCGCCTACGGCCAGCCGGGCGCGGTCGAGGACCTGGAGCCCAAGGTGCTGCGCGCCCAGCTCGAGACCAACGTCATCGGCTGGCACGACCTCACCCGCCGCATCGTCTCCGCCATGCGGGCGCAAGGCTCCGGCCGGATCGTACAGTGCTCGTCCGTTCTCGGCATGGTGGCGCTCAAGTGGCGTGGCGCCTACAACGCATCGAAGTTCGCGGTCGAGGCGCTTGCCGACACGCTGAGGCTCGAGCTCGAAGGCTCAGGCGTCCATGTCGTCGTCATCGCGCCCGGCCCCATCCGCAGCCGCTTCCGCGAGACGGCGATCCGGCACCTGAAGGCGAATGTGGACATGCAGTCCTCGCCGCATCGGGAAGAATATGCCCGCCAGCTCAAGCGCGAGGAGGCGAAGCACGCGAAGGGACCGACGCCGCCCGAGAAGCCCGGCGAGGGCGGGAAGCGAGGCCTCCTGCCGCAGTACAAGCTCGGCCCCGATGCGGTATTCGACGTCCTGGTGCACGCGGTCGAAAGCCCGCGCCCGAAACCGCGCTACCACGTCACCGCGCCGACCAAGCTCATGGCGGTGGCGCGCCGCATCCTGCCCATCCGCCTGCTGCACCGGCTGGCGGCCCGCGTCTCCTGATTGCTTTCTCGGAAGGCATCCCGATGAACGACATCCTGAACTGGCTCGTCCCGGTATCGATCGGCGCCGTGTTCGTGGTGCTGCTGCTCGGGCTCTACAACATGATGCGCGGCGGCAGCGCCAACACCTCGCAGAAGCTCATGCGGGCGCGCGTGCTGCTTCAGTTCGTGGCCATCATCGTCATCATGGCCGCGATCTGGTGGATGGGAAGGTAGGCGTGGCTCGATCCCGCGGGATCATGTGTTCAACCGCTCGTCCCCGCGAAGGCGGGGACCCAGATTGCTTGCCGCTGGATTCCCGCCTGCGCGGGAATGAGTGGAGACTCAGTCTGAGTTGAATGCCCCGAGGGTGCTACTTCGGTGCCATGCGGAGGGCGCCGTCGAGGCGGATGGACTCCCCGTTCAGCATCTCGTTCTCGATGATCTGCTGCACGAGCGCCGCATATTCGTCCGGCCGGCCGAAGCGGGACGGAAAGGGAATGCCGGCCGCAAGCGAGGCGCGCACGTCCTCGGGCAGGCCATCCACCATCGGCGTCTGGAAGAGGCCGGGCAGGATCGCGCAGCAGCGGATGCCGTCGCGCGAGAGGTCGCGGGCGATGGGGAGCGTCATGCCCATGACGCCGGCCTTGGACGCCGCATAGGCGACCTGGCCGATCTGGCCGTCGGTCGCGGCCACCGAGGCGGTGTTGACGATGACGCCCCGCGTCTCGCCGGCCGGTGCCTCGAGGCTCAGCATGCCGGCAGCGCTCTTGGCGCTCATATGGAAGCTGCCGACCAGGTTGACGGAGACGACGCGGGCGAAATCCTTCAGCGCATGATGCTCGGTACCGCCCGTCTTGCGGTTGCGGCTCGCCGTCTTCTGGCCGATGGCGATGCCGGCGCAGTTGACGAGGATGCGCTCCTGTCCGTTCGCCTCACGCGCTTTCGCAAGGCCCGCATCGACACTCGCCTCATCGGTCACGTCCACGTTGCAGAAGACGCCGCCGATCTCGCGCGCCACCGCCTCGCCCCGCGCGGCGTCGCGGTCGAAGAGCGCGACCTTGGCGCCGAGTTCGCCAAGCCTGCGGGCCGTCGCCTCGCCGAGGCCCGAGGCTCCGCCCGTCACGATGGCGCTTGCGCCCGATATCTTCATGTCAGACCCCCCTGCCTGAAAAAGCGATGGCCGGGAACTAGCCCGGCCACGAAAAAATGCAAACCGAAAGAAGAGCGCTTCAGGCCGCGGGCGGCGTCGCCAGGCGCTTCTCGATCTGGCGCTTCAGACGGCGCGCCTTGGTGGAGAGCTCTTCCGTGCGCGCCTTCGCCAGGAAGGCGTCGAGGCCGCCCCGGTGCTCCACCGACTTCAGCGCATTGGCGCTGATGCGGAAGCCATAGCTCTGGCCCATGGCGTCGCTCAGGAGATGAACCTCGCACAGGTTCGGGAGGAACCGGCGGCGGGTCTTGTTGTTGGCATGGCTCACATTGTTGCCGGCCAGAACGGCCTTTCCGGTGAGCTCGCAGCGGCGGGCCATGAGAGTGCGCTCCAGATGAAAGGACTTTTCGCCCCTGCGCGGGCTCAGGCCGGCGCCGGACGGTTGATCAGGGCGTTCGCATAGAGGGATGGCGGAAAACTGTCAAGCCGACCCTCGTTAACCTCTTTCGCGAGCATCGGCGTCCATAGCCAACAGCATGATTCAAGATATTGCGGCAAGATGTTGTTTCTGAACACGATCTAGCGGTGAACAGAGAGCGAAGATCGGATGCGTCGCGATTCGGACGCGGTTCGTTCGTGCTTCCGTCCTATCGTTAACAGGGTCGGATTCTTTGGCCTGGCTGGATGTCCGGGTTCGGGACAATTGAGAGGAAAGAGTTAGGGATCGTAAACGGCGATGGGCGACTTCCGGAGCATCTCCGGTTCGCGCCTTCCGAACCCCTGCGATGTTCGAACTGCGCTTTTCCGCGGACTAATCCCTCGAACAAAAGCGGAAGGGCTGCAGGGTCGGCGATTCGGACGGCTTTCGTTCCGGCAAGGTTCCAAAGATTGACGTGGCGTGCCAATCCTCTACATCGTTTGCCCGCATGTCTCCCCGCAATAATCCAACGGCGGTTCTCGGTCCCACTAACACCGGCAAGACGCATCTCGCCGTAGAGCGCATGCTCGCCTCGCCGACCGGCATGATCGGCCTGCCGCTCAGGCTGCTCGCGCGCGAGATCTTCGATCGCGTCCGCGCGCGCGTGGGCGACCACGCGGTGGCGCTGGTGACGGGCGAGGAGAAGATCATTCCGGCGCAGCCCCGCTTCTGGGTCGCAACGGTCGAGGCCATGCCGTCCGACGTGGATGTGTCGTTCCTCGCCATCGACGAGGTGCAGCTCGCGGCCGACCTCGACCGGGGGCATGTCTTCACCGACCGCATCCTGCATCGGCGCGGACGCGACGAGACCATGCTGCTCGGCGCCGCCACCATGCGAGGCGCGCTCGAGCAGCTCCTGCCCGGCACCAACTTCATCACGCGACCGCGCTTCTCGAAGCTTTCCTATGCCGGCCAGAAGAAGCTCACGCGCCTGCCACGCCGCTCGGCCATCGTCGGCTTCTCGGCGGAGACCGTCTACGCCATCGCGGAAGCCGTGCGCAGGCAGCGGGGCGGGGCGGCGGTGGTGCTGGGGGCGCTGAGCCCCCGCACCCGCAACGCGCAGGTGGCGCTCTACCAGTCGGGCGACGTCGACTACCTCGTGGCGACCGACGCCATCGGCATGGGCCTCAACATGGATGTCGACCATGTGGCCTTCGCGCAGACCCGAAAGTTCGACGGCTTCACCTTCCGCAACCTCAATGCCGCCGAGCTCGGCCAGATCGCGGGACGCGCCGGGCGGCACATGAACGACGGCACCTTCGGCGTCACCGCCGAGGCCGATCCCCTCGAGCAGGAGCTGGTGCAGCGGCTGGAGGACCATCGCTTCGAGCCGGTGCGTGTGCTGCAATGGCGCAACCGCGATCTCGACGTCTCGAGCCTCGAAAGCTTGCGCGCATCGCTCGCCCAGATGCCGCGGCAGCTCGGCCTCACGCGGGCGCAGCCGGCCCCCGACCTCGTGGCGCTGGAGACGCTTTCCGCCGACCCGGACGTGGCGCGGCTGGCAGACGGGCCGGAAGCCGTGGCGCGGCTATGGGAGGTCTGCCAGATCCCCGACTACCGCAACATCTCGTCCGCCGAGCATGCGAGCATGGTGGCGCGCATCTTCCGCTTCCGCAGCGCCGGCGAGGGACGCATCCCGGAGGACTGGTTCGAGCGCCAGCTCGGCTACTGCAACCGCACGGAAGGCGGCATCGACACGCTCTCGGCGCGGATCGCGCATGTAAGAACCTGGACCTTCGTCGCCAACCGGGCCGACTGGCTCGCCGATCCGCTGCACTGGCAGGGCAGGGCAAGGGAGATCGAGGACCGGCTCTCGGACGCGCTGCACGAGCGGCTCACGCAGCGCTTCATCGACCGGCGGACGAGCGTGCTGATGCGCCGCCTGCGGGAAAAGGAAGACATCATGTCGACGGTGGAGGAAGACGGCGCGATCCAGGTCGAGGGCGAGCTCATCGGCCACATCCGGGGCTTCGTGTTCACGCCTGCCGCGTCGAGCGGTTCGGAGGACAAGACGCTCAAGGCCGCCTGGCTGAAGACGGTGGCGCAGGAGATCCAGCTCCGGGCGCAGGCAGTGGCCGTCTCTCCCGACACGGACCTGAAGCTCACGGGCACGGGTCGCATCGTGTGGCAGGGCGCGGATGTGGGTCGGCTCGTTGCGGGCGCCACAACGCTCAAGCCCCGCGTTGCGGTGATCGCGCCGGACCAGCTGGAGGGCGCGGAAAAGGAGGCCGTGCAGGCGAGGCTCGAAAAATTCGTGCAGCGGCAGATCGGGGCGCAGCTCGATCCGCTCGTCAAGCTCTCCGAGGCGGAGGAACTGACCGGCATCGCGCGCGGCATCGCCTTCCGACTGGTCGAGCAACTGGGCGTCATCGACCGCGAGACGGTGGCGGAGGATCTGAAGTCGCTCTCGCAGGCCGACCGGGCGCTGCTCCGGAAACACGGCGTGCGCTTCGGCTCGCTGCATGTCTTCATGCCCGATCTTTTGAAACCCAAGCCCACGGAGCTAAGGCTGCTGCTCTGGTCGCTCGGCAGCGAGCGCGAGCCGGGCCCGGGGCCCGATGGGCTTGTCGCCGCGCCGGGGCAGGGGCTGACCTCGACATCCGCCAATCCGGCGGCGCCGCAGGGTTTCTACCGGGTCGCCGGCTACCGCGAATGCGGCGCGCGCGCCGTGCGCATCGACATGCTGGAGCGGCTCGCGGACCTCATTCGGCCGCGCGTCTTCTGGAAGCCGCAGAAGGAAGGCGACACGCGGCCGCGCGGGTCGGTGCCGGGCGGCGGCTTCACGGTCATTCCCGACATGATGTCGCTCGTCGGCTGCGCGGGCGAGGATTTCGCCGCCATCCTCAGAGCGCTCGGCTTCCGGGCGGAGAAGCGGCAGGGGCCGCTGCCCGAACCCGAAGCGCCGGCTCCGAAGGCCGAGGCCGCGCCGGTTGTCGAGGCAGCAGAAGGTCCGCCGACTCCGACCGATGCGGATGCCGCACCGGTGGAGACCGCCTCACAGACACCGGAGGCTGAGGCGCTGTCGGTGGTCACCGAAACACCTGTAGTCGAAGCCGTTCAGGAAGCCGTTCCTGCCCTCGAGACGGAGGCCGCTCCTTCGGAAGCGCCTGCCGCTCCTGCGGAAACGCCTGTCGCCGCTGCGGAAAGCGCCGCTCCGGTCGAACCTGTCGCTCAGGTGGCGGAAGCGCCGGCCGAGCCGCAGCTCGTGGACGTCTGGTGGCCGGACAACACAGGGCCCTTCCGCCGCAGGTCCAAGCCCGAGTTCCGCCAGCGGAGCGAGAAGCGCGAGCAGGGACGGCAGGGGGACGGCGCGCAACGCCGCGACCGGCGGCCGCGGCGGGATCGCGCAGGGGATGGCAACGCATCCCAGCAGCCGCGCGATGGTGCGCGGACCGAGCCCGCGGCGGAGGATGGCGAACGGCAAGCGCGGCAGCGTCGCCCCGATCGCGACCGGCGTCCCGAACGTAAGGGAGATCGCAAGCCGGAGAACTTCAAGCCGCGGCGCGAGAAGGAGCCCGACGCGGATTCGCCCTTCGCGGTGCTGCAGGCGCTGAAGGCCCAGCTCTCCCGCAAGTCCTGACGGGCGCATGGCGGAGACCGCCCAGCGCATCGACAAGTGGCTGTGGTTCTCACGTCTGGTCAAAACGCGCACGCTCGCGGCAAAATCTGTCGAGGAAGGCGCGGTCCGTATCAACCGCCAGAAGATCGTGAAGCCGAGCCATGCCGTGTCGGTGGGCGATGTGCTGACGCTGGCGCTCCATGGCCGCGTGCGGGTGCTGCGCGTCGAGGGCATCGGCACGCGGCGCGGTCCCGCGCCCGAGGCCCAGGCGCTCTACACCGAGTTGGTTAATTGACGCGCGGATGGCGGGGCGAGCAGAAATGACGTAGGGTCATTGCCTAACGGCTCGGGGCGGGCCGTATCCGGGGGGGGAAAACATGCCAGTCAAAATGCATTTCATCAACTATGCCCAGATCGAGTGGTCGGGAATCTGGGATATGGAGGCCGAGGAGAGCCTCAAGACGGTCAAGCAGGCGCCGGCCAAGACCATGAAAGCAAACGGACAGGAGACACTCTGGATCGACCAGGAGAAGCTCTCCTGGTGGACCGCCGGCAACTACAACTGCAGTTGCATGTGGCAAGCCACGGACGGCTCCAACGACGTTTTCGGGACCAGCGTGCATGTGCCGCTTCGCTGGACATGGTTCGGCGCCGCGCCCTATTGGGGGTTCGGGATCCAGAATGCGCAACGCGCCTGGGGCTGGACGGACCCTGCGCCCGATCAGGGCGCTCCCCTGACGCTGAAAACCCCCTCGGGCTTCGAGATCCGCATCACGCCGACCTGCTCCTCGACGGAAGTCGATCTGGAGGTCACGATCAGCAAGCTTCTCCCCGGCCACTGAGGGAGGTGGGATCATGCCAACCCTGTCGTTCACGGATCTCACGGGCACGGGAAACTACGAAGCCTGCATCCTGAATACGCAGTTCAGCTTCATGTTCCCCGGAGCGACGCTGCCCGACCAGATCAATTCCGCCCGCGCGCTCGTGAATGCGCTCAGCGGAGACGGCGACCTGTCGGCGGCGGAGGACTGGATATTCCGCAATCTCGCCTTCAATCCGCTGGCTCCCGGCAATGCCTGGACCAGGGCGGAGGCCATTTCCGTCATGCAGACCATGATGGATTGCGATTCACTTGATGTCGGCGGCGAAGTGATCGTTGCCGCCGTCTACGCCGTGGACGAAGGCCTGGAGGCCTGCGACACGCTTGGCGACGTCGTCGAAAATGGCGCCGACGATTTCGTGTCGACCGTGCTCGAGATCATGATGGCGCTTTGACCGGAGGCAACGGCGCGCGCTCGCGGCGTCAGACGTTGAGCGAGTCGCGGAGCTTGTACCAGGCGATGCTCGCCGGGAGGAACCAGGGGTTGCCGGTGTAAAGCGGCCGGGTCTGGAACGGGATCCCGTCGAGCCCCGTGCGGCCTTCCGCCTTGCCGGCGATCTGCTGGCCGATGCGGGTCCCGAAATAGCTCGCGAGCGAGACGCCGGAGCCGCAATAGCCCATGCAGTAATAGAGGCCGTCGCGGGTTTTGCCGAGATGCGGCAGCGTGTCGAATGTATAGGCCACGAAGCCCATCCATCCATGCGTAATCCGGGTCCTGGCCAGTTCCGGAAAGAGCTGCGTCATCTCCGCGTGGAGCTTCATGGCGCTCAGGCGCGGGTTGCCATCACCCAGGAGCACGCGGCCGCCGAACACAATGCGCCGCCGGTCCTCGGAGAGACGGTAGTAGAAGACGACCTTGCGCGTGTCGCTCAAAACCCGGTTCTTCGGGCTGATCCGTGATGCGACCTCAGGCGCGAGTTCCTCGGTCGCGATGATGTGGCTGCCGATCGGGATGACGCGGCGGCGGAGCTCAGGCGTCAGCTCTCCAGTGTAGCCGTTGGTGGCGACCAGCACCTCGCGGGCTCGGATGGCGCCTTTCGCTGTCCGGAGCATATGGCCCGCACCGTCCCGCGCGATGGCCTCGACCCGGCATTCGCAAAAGACTTCCGCGCCCTCCCGCTCGGCGATCGAAAGCAGGCCGAGATGATACTTCCCAGGATGCAGCGAGGCATGGGCGGGATAGACCGCGCCGCCGAAATAGCGGTCGGTCCCGACCTCGCTCCGGACCTCGCTTTTCGGCACGACGTGGCAGGTGCCGGGATGCTCGCGGTTGAGCGCCTCGACGTCGCGCGCCAGCCGCTCATAGGCGCGCGAGTTGTGAGCGGCATGGAAGCGGCCCACGCGCGACCAGTCGCAGTCGATCCCTTCGGACGAGATGAAGTCGCCGATCCACTGGAGCGCGTTGCGGCCCTCCTGGCGGATGCGCGCCCCCACCTCGCGGCCGTGACGGCCCTCGAGGTCGGCAAGGCCTGGTTTCAGCGAGGTGCTGACCTGCCCGCCGTTGCGGCTCGAGCACCCCCAGCCGGCGGCCTCGGCATCGAGGACGGTGACCTTGCGGCCACTCCGCGCAAGGGCGATGGCCGCCGTGAGGCCGGTATAGCCGCTGCCGATGATCGCGACATCCGTCTGCTGCGGAAGGCCTTTCTCCTGCAACTCCGGACGTGGCGCCGCCTCCCACCAGTAGGGGGTGGGCTTGTAGCCGGGCGCGAAGATCGCCTCGCTCACGCGGCCTTCGCCAGGTTGCGCAGCACGTAGGGCAGGATGCCGCCGTTGTTGAAATAGTCGAGCTCGTCCAGCGTATCGATGCGGCAGAGAAGCTGCACGCGCTTCGCCTTCCCGTCCGCCATGGTGATATCCATGGTCAAGGGCTGGCGGGGCTTCAGGCCCTTGGCGAGGCCGCCGAGCGAAACCGTCTCGGCGCCAGTCAGGCCCAGCGTCTGCCAGCTCTCGTTCTCCATGAACTGGAGCGGCACGACGCCCATGCCGATGAGATTGGAGCGGTGGATGCGCTCGAAGCTCTGCGCCACCACGGCGCGGACCCCCAGAAGCAGCGTGCCCTTGGCCGCCCAGTCGCGCGACGAGCCGGTGCCGTATTCCTTGCCGGCGAAGACGACGAGTGGCGTGCCCGTCTCCTTGTAGCGCATGGCGGCGTCATAGATCGCCAGCACGTCGCCCGACGGATAGTGCTTGGTCACGCCACCTTCGACACCGGGCACCATCTGATTCTTGATACGGATGTTGGCGAAGGTGCCGCGCATCATCACCTCGTGGTTGCCGCGCCGTGCGCCATAGGAGTTGAAGTCGATGCGCGAGACTCCGTGCTCGGTCAGGTAGCGGCCGGCCGGGCTGTCGGCCTTGATGGAGCCGGCGGGCGAGATGTGGTCGGTCGTGATCGAGTCGAGGAAGAGCCCGAGGACGCGGGCGCCGGAAATGTCCTCAACCGGCTTCGGGGCGAGTTCCATGCCTTCGAAATAGGGCGGGTTCTGCACATAGGTCGACACCTGGTCCCAGGCGTAGGTGAGGCCGCCCGAGACCTTGATCTTGCGCCACTTGGCGTCGCCCTTGAACACATCGGCATAGCGGGCGCGGAAGGCGTTGCGGGTGACGTTCTTGCGCAGCACCTGCGCGATCTCCTTCGCGGACGGCCAGATGTCCTTGAGATAGACGGCCTTGCCGGTCTTCGAGTGGCCGAGCGGATCGGTCACGAGATTGACGTTGAGCGAACCCGCCAGCGCATAGGCGACGACGAGCGGCGGAGACGCGAGATAGTTCGCGCGCACGTCGGGGTTCACGCGGCCCTCGAAGTTGCGGTTGCCCGAGAGCACCGAGCAGGCGACGAGATCGTTCTTGCGCACAGTCTCGGCGATGTTCTCGGGCAGCGGGCCCGAATTGCCGATGCAGGTGGTGCAGCCGTAACCCACGAGATCGAAGCCGAGCTTGTCGAGCTCCGGCTGTAGCCCCGAGCTCTTGAGATATTCCGTCACCACCTGGCTGCCGGGCGCGAGCGAGGTCTTCACCCACGGCTTCACCTTGAGGCCCATGCGGTTGGCGTTGCGGGCGAGCAGCGCCGCGCCGATCATGACGGAGGGATTGGAGGTGTTGGTGCAGGAGGTGATGGCGGCGATCACCACGTCACCATGGCCGAGGTCGTAGTTGGCGTCGGCGACCTTGAAGCGCTTGCCCGCCTCTTCCGCCTTTCCGAATTCGCCTTCCAGGACCTTGGCGAAGGCCGGCGCGGCATCGGCCAGCGCCACGCGGTCCTGCGGGCGCTTCGGGCCGGCGAGCGAGGGCTCGACCGTCGTCAGGTCCAGCGCCAGCGTGTCCGTGAATACGGGGTCCGGCGTCGCGCGGGTACGGAACATGCCCTGCGCCTTGGCGTATTTCTCGACCAGCGCCACGAGCGCCGCCGGGCGTCCGGTCGCCTTGAGATAGGCGAGCGTCTCGTCGGAAACGGGGAAGAAGCCGCAGGTGGCGCCATATTCTGGCGCCATGTTGGCGATGGTCGCCTGGTCCTCGATCGAGAGATCGGAGAGGCCCGGCCCGTAGAACTCCACGAACTTGCCGACCACGCCTTTCTTGCGGAGCATCTCGGTCACGGTGAGCACGAGATCGGTGGCGGTCACGCCCTCGCGGAGCTTGCCCGTGAGACGGAAGCCCACGACCTCCGGGATCAGCATGGAGATCGGCTGGCCGAGCATCGCGGCCTCCGCCTCGATGCCGCCCACGCCCCAGCCCAGCACCGAGAGGCCGTTGACCATGGTGGTGTGGCTGTCGGTGCCGACCAGCGTGTCGGGATAGGCGACCTCGACCGTCCTGCCCTTCACCTTCTCCTTGCGGGTCCAGACGGTGCGGGCGAGATATTCGAGATTGACCTGGTGGCAGATGCCCGTTCCCGGCGGCACGACGCGGAAGTTATCGAACGCTCCCTGGCCCCATTTGAGGAAAGTGTAGCGCTCGCCGTTGCGGTCGTATTCGAGGGAGACGTTCTCGCGGAAGGCCCTGGAGCTTGCGAAGAAATCGACCATCACGGAATGGTCGATGACGAGGTCCACGGGTGCGAGCGGGTTGATCTTCTTCGGATCCCGATCGAGCTTCGCCATGGCGTCGCGCATGGCGGCCAAGTCCACGACGGCAGGCACACCGGTGAAATCCTGCATCAGCACCCTCGCCGGGCGGAAGGCGATCTCGCGCTCCGAGCGCCCGCGCTTCTTGAGCCAGGCCGACATGGCCTTGATGTCGGCCGCCGTGACGGAGCGGCCGTCCTCGTAGCGCAGCAGGTTCTCCAGCAGCACCTTCAGCGAGAAGGGCAGACGGGAGACATCGCCGAGGCCGTTCTTCTCGGCCGCCTTGAGGCTGAAATAGCTGTAAGTCTTGCTGCCGACCTTGAGGGATTTGCGCGTCTTGAAGCTGTCGATCGACATTTTTCCGAAGGCCTCCGGGAGTGGGACCGGCGAGGTGGACTCGCGAGCGGGAATGCGGGTCTTGTCCTAAGTCTTTTCGCGCTGCAATGCCAGTGCGGGCGGAGAATTCCTCCATTGTGTCGGCCGCGCGTCCGGGGCAAGTGTGGGAAATGGAGCTCAAGGGGGATGATCTGGCATGCGAAAGGGGCGGGCGGCAGGTGTTCGCCGGCCTCTCCTTCCGGCTCGCATCGGGCGGCATGCTGGCGCTGCGGGGCCCGAACGGGGCCGGCAAGACGAGCCTTCTGAGAATGATCGCCGGTCTCGTCGAACCGGCGCATGGCTCGCTCGTCCTTTCGGGCGGCAATCCGGATTGCACGCTCGCCCAGCAATGTCACCTCATCGCGCACCAGGAGGCGCAGAAGCCGGTGCTGACGGTGGAGGAGAATCTTGCCTTCTGGGGCTCCTTCTACGGAAGCGGCGATGTGCGGCGCGCGCTCGATGCCTTCGAGCTGACGGCGCTTGCCGATCTTCCCGCAGCCCTCCTCTCCGCCGGGCAGCGGCGGCGCCTGGCGCTTTCGCGCCTGGCTCTGGTCGAGCGGCCGATCTGGCTTCTCGATGAACCCACGACGGCGCTCGACGCCACGTCGCAGATGCGGCTCGCGCGCCTGATGGGCGACCACCTCGCGCAGGGCGGGCTGATCGTGGTGGCGACGCATGTCGATCTCGTGGTGAAGGCGAACGTGGTGCTCGATTTCGAGCAGCTCCGGCGGGCCGCATGAAAGGGCTCGGCGCACTCGTCCTGCGGGACCTGCGGCTGGCGCTCCGGCAGGGAGGTGGCGCCGGCAACGCGCTCGGCTTCCTGCTTGCCGTCATCGTCCTCGTTCCCCTCGGCATCGGGCCGGACCAGGCGCTCCTGCAACGCGTCGCGCCGGGCGTGCTGTGGATCGCGCTCCTCCTTTCGGTGCTTCTGTCGGCGGACCGGGTCTTCCAGGCCGACTACGAGGACGGCTCGCTCGAGCTCCTGGGCATGGGACCTGTTCTCCTCGAGCTCGTGGTGCTGGCCAAGGCGGCGGCGCACTGGCTGACGAGCGGCCTGCCGCTCGCCGTGCTGGCGCCCATGCTGGGCTTCCTCCTAAATCTCGAGACGGCAATCGTGCCGCAACTACTTATCGCCATGCTGGTGGGCTCGATCGGCCTGTCGCTCCTGGCGGCGCTCGGTGCCGCGGTGACGGTCGGGCTGAGGAGGGGCGGCCTCATCGTGTCGCTCATCATCCTGCCGCTCTACGTGCCGCTGCTCATCTTCGGCGTGGCCGCGGGTTCAGGCAGTGCGATGGCCGGCAGCGGAAGCTCGGCGCTGGTCGTGCTGGCGGCGCTGACCATCGGGGCGCTTGTGGTCACGCCGTTCGCGGCGGCGGCGGCGCTCAGGGCCTATCTCAAGTGAGAGGCCACCGGCTCCGGCCGTTCACTTCCGGTTCAGGCCAAATCGTTGAAAAGCCGGCAGGATCGGGGCTTTGCCCCATGCGTCGATGTCGACTGAAAAGTGCTTCCAAATCCTGCGGTTGTTGATCTAGGTTCCGCTGATGCAAGCGCTCGCCAATCCAACCCGCTTCATGCGCCTGCAGGCGGCGGTGCAGCCCTGGGTGACGGCCGTGACCGTCATCCTCCTCGCGGCGGGCCTCTATCTCGGACTTGCAAAGGCGCCTGCCGACTATCAGCAGGGCGAGACGGTCCGCATCATGTTCGTGCATGTGCCGGCGGCCTGGATGGCGCTCTTCATCTATACGTTTATGGCGGTCGCGAGCGCGGTGGGCTTCATCTTCCGCCACCCGCTTGCCGATGCCGCCGCCAAGACCGCGGCTCCCATCGGCGCGGTCTTCACCTTTCTCGCGCTCTTCACGGGCTCGCTCTGGGGCCGACCGATGTGGGGCACGTGGTGGGAATGGGGCGACGCGCGCCTCACCTCCATGTTCGTGCTCTTCCTTCTCTATCTCGGCTACATCTCGGTATGGCAGGCGATCGAGGAGCCGTCGCGCGCGGCGCGGGTTGCGGGGATCGTCGCCATCGTCGGCGTGATCAATGTGCCGATCATCAAGTTTTCGGTCGAGTGGTGGTCGACGCTGCATCAGCCCGCGAGCGTGCTTCGCATGGGCGGGCCGACGATCCATTCCTCGATCCACACGCCGCTGCTCGTCATGGGGCTCGCCTAAGCCATCGAGTTCCTGACGCTCCATCTCATGTCGCTTCGCACCGAGATCATGGCGCGGCGGCTCAGGCAGATGCAGCTCGCCAAGGCGGGAGAAGCCTGATGGATTTCTCGGCTCCCTATGCCGGCTACGTCATCGCCTGCTACGCGGTCTCCGGCCTGTCGCTTGGAGGATTGCTTGTAGCGATTCTCGCCCGATCACGACGCGTCCAGCAGCGTCTTGAGACGCTCGAGACGGAGGGCGCGCCGCGGCGTCCGCGCGGCCTGGCCAGTCCTGCATGAGCGAGGTCGCGCCAGCGTCCACCGGCCGGCGGCTGTGGACGACGTTCCTGCCGCTCCTGGTCTTCGCAGGGCTTGCCGTGCTGTTCCTTGTGCGGCTGCAGGATGACGATCCCTCGCGCATCCCATCGGTGCTCCTGAACAAGCCCGCGCCCGTAACGGAGCTTCCGCCGCTCGAGGGGCTGTCAAAGGACGGCGTGCCGGTGCCCGGGCTGAAAAGCGCGGATTTTGAGGGTCACGTCACGCTGGTCAATGTCTGGGCGTCGTGGTGCGCTCCATGTCGTGAGGAACATCCGCAGCTTCTCGCGCTCGCGCAGGAGCCGGGCGTTCGGCTGGTCGGGATCAACTACAAGGACAATCCGGAGAATGCCCGCCGCTTCCTCGGTGCGCTGGGCCTGCCCTTTGCGGCCGTCGGTGTCGATGAGAGCGGACGGACCGCCATAGACTGGGGGGTCTATGGCGTGCCGGAAACCTTCCTCGTCGATCGGAAGGGCGTGATCCGCTACAAGCACATCGGCCCGATCAGCGCCACTGGGCTGGAGCAGACGCTACTGCCCAAGGTCCGCGCGATCGCGGCCGAGCGCTGAAATCAGGCGGCGCGAGCTTCACGCGCGTCCTCGCCATCCGTGAGGCTCGCGAGAATGGTCAGGCCTTCGAGGAATCCCTTGCGGTAGCGCGCCGGAATGGCGGCCAGAAGCTGTTTGTCGACGTCGCCGGCGCTCGGCTCGGCGGCCTTGAGCATGCGGCGGCCGGACGCCGTGAGGCGCACCGAGTTGGTGCGGCCGTCCTCGCGCGTGCGCCGCCGCTGCAGATACCCTTGCGTCATGAGCCGCGCGACTAGGTCGGCGAGCGTCGAGCGGTCGATGCCCGTGATCCGCACGAGATCGCTCTGGCTCACGCCTTCGTTGTGGTCCACCGCCTGCAGAAGGGTGTACTGGCGCTGCGTCAGCCCGGCGCGGCCGTTGCTTGTCGCATAGATGTTGGCCGCGTGCTGCGCCGCCCTTTTGAGCAGATGATGCGGCGACTTCGTCAGGCTCTTGCCATTCAAGGTCTTCGTCATATGGCTCTCCGTCGGCCGCACGCCGCGCAGTGGCCCCCGGATATCGGCGCGCAGCCGGGTGATTCATCAGTCCACTGCTGAATTACAAAGTAGCAATGGGTCTCGAAAGTGCAATTGTCCATTTTATCAATGGCTTGCCGACACGCAGTATACTGATTGGTCCGACAGAAGAAGATACGACAGCGTTAGCTGGGCGTTATCACCACGTAACTGGAAAGCGTTCAGCCCTCGGAGGAAGGCGTCTCTTCCACCATGTGGCGCTGCATGAGGGGGATCTGCGCCAGCGCGAAGAGCATCGTGAGCGGCAGGATGGCGAAGACCTTGAAATCCACCCACGTGTCGGTCGAGACCGACCGCCAGACGATCTCGTTGAGGATCGCGACGCCGAAGAAGAACAATCCCCAACGCAGGGTCAGCGCCCGCCAGCCCTCGGGTGTCAGGTTCAAGGCCTCCCCGAACACCGGCCTGAGAAGAGAGCGGCCGAAGGCCAGCCCTCCAAGCAGGATGCAGCCGAAGAGGCCGTTGATGAGCGTCACCTTCATCTTGATGAAGACGTCGTCGTTCAGCCACAAGGTCAGGGCGCCGAAGACCAGGACGAAGGCGAGCGTGGCGATGGGCACGATGGCGAGCTTGCGCGTCAGCGTCCAGGATATGGCAAGAGCCAGCGCGGCGGCGACCATGTAGACACCGGTCGCCCAGAAGATGCCGGCCTTGGCGTTGGCGATGAAGAAGGCGACGAGCGGCCCGGCCTCGACCAGGATCTTCAAGCCTGGCGGCATGTGGCGGCGCTTCGGCGCGGCAGCAGGATCGCTCATGCGGCTTTCTCCTGATCGAGACCCGCAATCGCGCGGGCGAAGGATTCGGCATCGAAGGGCTGCAGGTCGTCAATCCCCTCACCGACGCCTATCGCGTGCACCGGGAGCTTGAAGCGGTCCGCCAGCGCCGCCAGGATGCCGCCCCGCGCGGTGCCGTCGAGCTTGGTCATCACGAGGCCCGTCACACCGGCTGTCTTCAGGAACAGGTCCGTCTGCGACAGGGCGTTCTGGCCGGTCGTGGCGTCGAGCACCAGAAGCACGGCGTGCGGCGCCTCGGGGTCCTGCTTCTTGAGCACCCGCACTACCTTCTCAAGCTCGGCCATGAGGCCTGCCTTGTTCTGAAGGCGGCCGGCCGTGTCGATGAAGAGGATGTCGACGTCGTCCTCGCGCGCGGCCTTCAGCGCATCGAAGGCGAGGCCGGAAGCATCGGAGCCCGTGGGGCGCGACATGACCCTGGCGCCAATGCGCTGGCCCCAGATCTGAAGCTGCTCGATGGCGGCGGCGCGGAAGGTGTCGCAGGCGGCGAGCATCACCTTGTGGCCTTCGCGGGAGGCAATCGCGCCGAGCTTGCCGATGGTCGTGGTCTTGCCGGAGCCGTTGACGCCGACGACGAGGATGACGAAGGGCCGCGCTTGGCCCGAAAAGCTCAGCGGCTGCTCGACGGGCTTCAGAACGTGGGTGAGCTCCTCGGCGAGGATGCGCTTCACTTCCTCCGGATCAATGCCCTTCTCGTAGCGTCCCTTGCCGACGGCGGCGGTCACGCGCGCGGCCATGTCGCCGCCGAGGTCGGCGGAGATGAGGATGTCCTCGAGATCCTCGAGCGAGGCGGCATCGAGCTTCCGCTTGGTGAAGATGTCGGTGATGCCGGTGGAGAGCGCCTGCGAGGAGCGTGACAGCCCCTTCTTCAGCCGACCGAGCCAGCCGACGCGCGCCTCCAGTTCAGGCGCCTCGGCCGTGATTGTGGGGGCGGTCGTGGGTTTAGATGCCTCCGGCTTCGCGCCGGCCTCCTTGCGTCCGAAAAGCTTCTTCCAGGCGCTCATGCCGCAAGCCTGCCTATCAGGGCATCGCCGCACGTGCCCATGATCTCGACCGGCCGGATGGCGCCCAGCGGAACCTCCGCCGGCATGCGGACGGGCGTGAACTGCGGCGTGCGGCCGAGTGTCCGGCCCTCGAACAGGACCGGCACGACCTTGCCCCGTTCGCCCGCATGGTGGCGGGCCAGCGCCTTTTCTCCCGCTTCGCGCAGGCGGCGGGCGCGGCTCCGCACCACCTCGCCCGGAACTTGCGGCATGCGGGCCGCCGGTGTTTCGGGACGGGCAGAGAAGGGGAACACATGCACGAAGGACAGGCCGCAGTCCTCGATCAGATCGAGGCTCCGAGCGAACATCTTCTCGGTCTCGGTGGGGAAGCCGGCGATCAGGTCGGCGCCGAGCACCGCATCCGGGCGCAGGCGGCGCAGCCAGTCGCAGAGTGCGATGGCGTCGGCGCGCGAATGGCGGCGCTTCATGCGCTTCAGGATCAGGTCGTCGCCATGCTGGAGCGAGAGATGGAAATGCGGCATCAGCCGCTCCTCGTCCCCGATGGCTCTCAGAAGCGCATCGTCCACCTCGACGGCATCGAGAGAGGACAGCCTGAGGCGCGGCAGCTCCGGCACGGCCTCGAGGATAGCGCGGACGAGCTGCCCGAGCATCGGCTTGTCCGGCAGGTCGAGGCCGTAGGCCGTGAGGTCCACGCCCGTCAGCACGATCTCGGCGGCGCCCGCCTCCATCATGCGGAGAGCCTGTGCCACGCAATCGGCAACCGGTATCGAGCGTGACGGTCCCCGTCCGAAGGGAATGACGCAGAAGGTGCAGCGGTGGTCGCAACCCGTTTGCACCTTGAGGAAGGCGCGCACGCGGGTGCCGATGCCCTCGACGGCATGGTGCTTCAGCGCCCGCGCCTGCATGATGTCGGAAACGCGCACGGCCTTGCCGGCAGTGGCTCGATAGGCGTCGGCGGAGAATTTCTCCTCGTTGCCGAGCACCAGGTCCACCTCCGGCATGGCGGCGAACTTTTCCGGGCCTATCTGGGCGGCGCAGCCGGTGACGACGATGCGGGCTTGTGGCCTTTCGCGCCGCGCGCGGCGGATCGCCTGGCGGGCCTGGCGCTCGGCCTCGGCGGTTACCGCGCAGGTGTTGAAGACGACGGCATCCTCAAGTCCTGCGGCGCGGGCCGCGGCCCGCACCGCCTCGGACTCATAGACATTGAGCCGGCAGCCGAAGGTCTGGACGTCGAGGCCGGACATGCGTTCAGCCGCGCGGCAGGAGCGCCTGCGGAAGCTCGCCCTCGAACTCGTAGGCGATGGGACCGGTCATCAGGATGTGGTCGTCGGCCTCGCGCCATTCGATGAGGAGATCGCCGCCGGGCAGCGTCACGATCACGCGGCGGCCGGTGAGGCGCTTGCGGGCGGCGGCCACCGCGGCGGCGCAGGCGCCGGTGCCGCAGGCGCGGGTGAGGCCGGCGCCCCGTTCCCAGACCCTGAGCACGATCCTATCGGGACGATGGACCTCGGCGAGCGAGATATTGGCGCGCTCGGGAAAGAGCGGGTGGTGCTCCAGCATGGGTCCGAGCTTCCCAAGATCGTAGGCCGAGACGTCCGAAACCCAGAAGATGCAGTGCGGATTGCCGACGTTGACGACCGAGGGCGTGTGGAGGATCGGCGCTTCCTGTGGGCCGACCTGCAGCTCGATGTTGCGGGTGTCGTGGAAGGGCTCCGAAAGCGGGATCTCCTTCCAGCCGAAGCGCGGCACGCCCATGTCGACCGAAACCATGCCGCCTTCGGCCCTGCTGCACACGAGGTGCCCGCCCACCGTGTCGATGGTCGCGCGGTCGCGGCCGGTCTCCTTGAACAGGAGGTCCGCCACGCAACGGGAAGCGTTGCCGCAGGATTCGACCTCTCCGCCTTCGGCATTGTAGATGCGCATGCGGATGTCGGCGCTCGTCGAGGGCTCCATGACGATGAGCTGATCGCAGCCGATGCCGGAGGCGCGGTCCGCTATGGCGCGTGCCTCGCCGGGGGAGGGGGCAAAAGGAGTCCTCCGGGCATCGACCACGACGAAGTCGTTGCCGAGCCCGTTCATCTTGCGGAACCTGACGGCTTCCAGAAGCGCTTCCATGGGCCGCATATAGGATGAAGTGGTGCTGAAATGCCAGTGGCGAGGCGGTTAAAATGGGAGATCCATCCGCATGAGCGACGACGAAAAGGCCATCCGCGCGCTGGTCGAGACCTGGCTTGAGGCGAGCAAGGCCGGGGATGTCGCGACTGTGCTCGGGCTCATGAGCGAGGATGCCCTGTTCATGGTGCCGGGGCAGGAGCCGTTCGGGAAGGAGGCCTTTGCCGCGGCTTCTAAAGGCATGGAGGGCATGCGGCTCGACGGAATGAGCGAGATCGTGGAATTGCGGGTGCTGGGCGACTGGGCCTATCTCCGCAGCCGTATCCGCATGTCCATGACGCCGCCCGGCGGCACTCCCGTCCGGCGATCAGGCTATACGCTCACGATCCTGCGCAAGGACGACGGCCGCTGGCAGCTCGCGCGCGACGCCAACCTGCTGACGGCGGAACAGTAAGCCGAAGCCGCCATCTTCGATGCGGCGAAGTGGTCTGGAGCTGTATCTGTCTTCAGAGTTTCAGACGAGGTCGTCGAGCTGCACGCCCAGGGCTTCGGCGATCCTCTTCATCGTGCGGATCGTGCCCTCACGCTTGCCGGTCTCGATCTGCGACAGGTAGGGCTGCGCGATGTCGGCCTTGCCC
>JBFXDI010000019.1:0-42186 GCA_050181295.1 Parvibaculaceae bacterium
CATCGGTTTCGCAGGTCCGCGCGTCATCGAGCAGACGATCGGGCAGAAGCTGCCCCAAGGGTTCCAGCGCGCGGAGTATCTGGCGCAGCACGGCATGGTCGACATGGTGGTGCATCGCCATCAGATGCGCGAGACGGTCGCTTCGATCCTGCGTCTCCTGACCCGGACGCCCATGATCACCGCCAAGAAGGCTTTTGAGCTGGAGCAGGAGGCGATCCCTCTGCTCGCCGCCGACTGAGCGCACGGCATTCCCGAAGGCGCCTCGCATGGCCGTCAGCGACGCTATCCTGAGGCGGCTTCTTGAGCTGCATCCGAAGATCATCGACCTGACGCTCGACCGGGTGTGGCGGCTGCTCGACCGGCTGGGCAATCCTCAGGGCCGCCTGCCGCCGGTGATCCATGTCGCCGGCACCAACGGCAAGGGCTCGGTTGTCGCCTATCTGCGCGCAATGCTGGAAGCCGGAGGACGCACGGCGCATGTCTACACCTCGCCTCATCTCGTGCGTTTCCACGAGCGCATCCGTATCGGCCAGCCGGGTGGCGGCGAGCTGATTTCGGAGCAGCGTCTCTCCGCGCTGCTCGAGGAGTGCGAGGCGGCGAACGGCGGCGAGCCGATCACCTTTTTCGAGATCACCACCGTTGCGGCCTTCCTGGCCTTTGCGCGTGAGCCCGCGGACTATCTGCTGCTCGAAGTGGGGCTCGGCGGGCGCCTCGATGCGACCAATGTCGTCGCGGCCCCGCGGGCGACCGTCATCACCAGCATCGACTACGACCATCAGCAGTATCTGGGCGAGACCCTCACCGAGATCGCGGGCGAGAAGGCGGGCATTCTCAAGCGCGATGTCGTGGCGGTGGTTGGCCCGCAACCCGACGAGGCGCTCCGGGCCATCGAGACGGCGGCTGCACGGGTCGGCGCACCGCTCCTCATCGCCAACCAGGACTGGCAGGCCTATGAGCAGCAAGGTGCCCTCGTCTATCAGGACGAGGCGGGGCTTCTTGACCTGCCGATGCCGCTCCTGCCCGGCCGATTCCAGATCGACAATGCGGGCATTGCCGTTGCGACCATGCGCGCCGTTGGCGATCCCGCGGTCGGCCGGTCGGCAATCGCGGAGGGACTGCGCGGGGCGCGCTGGCCGGCACGCATGCAGCGGCTGGGGTCCGGCCGGCTCACCGACCTCCTGCCGGAGGGTAGTGAGCTTTGGCTTGACGGCGGCCACAATCCCTCGGCCGGACGCGCGGTGGCCGAAAGCCTGGCCGACTTCGACGAGCGCGTGCCCCGGCCCCTGACCCTTATCGTCGGCATGCTGAAGACCAAGGAGGCGGCGGGCTTCATCAAGCCCTTTGCCGGCCTCGCGAGCCGGATGATCGCGCTTGCGATTCCCGACGAGGAGAACGCGCTCCCTGCCGAGGTGCTGAAAGCCATAGCGGAGGAGCAGGGGATCGAGGCCGAGATCGGCGAGGGCATCGAGGATGCCGTGCGCCGCGCGGCGGCCAGCCCGGAAGCTCGCATCGTCATCTGCGGCTCGCTCTATCTTGCGGGCCGGGTTCTGGCGCTGCACCAGGGTGAAGCCGGCTCCAGCGTCTCAGGTGCCAGCCGGCGGTAGTTAGGCATGTCATGTCCGGCCTTGAGCTGGGCATCCTTTTAAACCTGCCTCCCAAAGAGGATGGCCGGGTCAGGCCCGGCCATGACGGCAGGAGGGAAGACTCACCCTCTCAGCACGGCGCCGGTGGCCTTTGTGACTTCCGCCACGACCGCGCGGCCGACCTTCTCGATCTCCTCCTCGCTGAGCGTCCGCTCGCGTGGCTGCAGCGTCACCTCGACGGCGAGCGACTTCTTGCCTTGGCCGAGATTTCCGCCCGTGAACAGGTCGAAGACGCTGACATCCTCGATCAGCGCCTTGTCGGCGCCGCGCGCCGCCTTGAGAACGCGCTCGGCCTCGACCTCCTCGTCCAGCACGAAGGCGAAGTCGCGCTTCACCGCCATGAGGTCGGAAGCCTTGAGCGCCGGCCGTGTGGCTGACTTCGAGCGCGGCTCCGGGATGGTGTTCAGCACCACCTCGAAGGCGACCAGCGGGCCTTTGACATCCATGGCCTCGAGCACACGGGGGTGCAGCTCGCCGAACCAGCCGAGCGCGTTCTTGGGTCCGAGCTTGAGCGTGCCGGAGCGGCCGGGATGGAACCAGGCCGGACCGCCGGCCTGTATCTGGATGCTCTGCACCGGGGCGCCTGCCGCCTCGAGCGCCGCGAGCGCATCCGCCTTGGCATCGAAGGCATCGACGGGACGCGCGCCTCCCGCCCAGTGCCGTCCCTGGAAGAGGCCACGCCGGATGCCGCCCGCGCGCAGGGTCTCGTCTTGCGGACGATCTCCGGCATAGGCCGCGCCCACCTCGAACAGGGCGAGGTCGTTGAAGCCGCGCGCCGCGTTGCGGCCCGCCGCCGCCACGAGGTTCGGCAGCAGGGAGGGTCGCATGTCCGAAAGCTCGCTCGAGATCGGATTGTCGAGCTTGAGCGCCTCCGTGCCGCCGCCGAAGAGTTTCGCATGGGTCTCGGGAAGGAACGACCAGGTGACGGCCTCGTTGAGGCCGCGCTCGGCGAGCCGACGGCGCGCGGCGATCATGCGCCGTTGCAGCGTCGTGAGCACGGGCCTTGCGACCGCGTGCCAGCGCGGCATGGGCGCGGGCGGGATGGTGTCGAGTCCCACGATGCGGCAGACCTCCTCCACGAGATCGGCTTCACCCTGAACGTCCGGCCGCCACGAGGGCACGATGCAGGAAAGGCCTTCCGCCCTCTCGCTCACGCCGAAGCCCAGGCTTTCGAGAATGCGCTTCTGTTCCGCGAGCGAGGTATCTGCCCCGCCGAGCGTGCGCACGCGGTCTTTGCGCAGCGTGTAGCTCCGCTTCCAGTCGGGCGCCTTGCCGGCGACGACGGGCTTCGAGGCCTCGCCGCCGCAGAGCTCGAGGATCATGCGCGTCGCGATCTCGATGCCGGTCTCGACGAAGGCCGGATCGACGCCCCGCTCGAAACGATAGCGTGCGTCCGACTGGATAGAGAGCTTGCGGCCGGTCGCGGCGGTTCGCTGGGGATCGAAGAGGGCCGCTTCGAGGAACACCTCGGTCGTTTCCTCGGTGCAGCCCGAATGCTCGCCGCCCATGATGCCGCCGAGCGCCTCGGGGCCTGCATCGTCGGCGATGACGGTCATGGTCGGATCGAGAGCGTATTCGCGCCCGTCGAGCGCCAGCAGCGTCTCGCCTTCGCGGGCAAGTCGCGCGTGGATGTCGCCCTTCACTTTGCCGGCATCGAAGACGTGCAGCGGGCGGCCGTAGGTCATGGTGATGTAGTTGGTGACGTCGACTAGGGCCGAGATGGGCCGCAGCCCGATCGAAGCGAGGCGCCGCTTCAGCCAGTCGGGCGAGGGCCGGTTGGTCACGCCGCGGAAATGGCGGCCGATGAAGAGCGGGCAGGGGCTCGTGTCGCCGCCCTCGAAGTCGAGCGTCACGCCGACGGGAGAATCGTATCCGCCCGGCACCACGGACGCATCCAGCGGCTTGAGGGTGCCCAGGCCTTTGGCGGCGAGGTCACGCGCGATCCCGCGCACCGACAGCGCGTCCGGCCGGTTGGGCGTGACCTTGATGTAGAACATGGGGTCGTCGAGCCCGAGCGCCTGGGCCGCAGGAGTGCCGATGGCGAAGCTTCCGGGCAGGTCGATGATGCCCTCATGGTCCTCCGAGATCATGAGCTCGCGCTCCGAGCAGAGCATGCCGCTCGACTCCACGCCGCGGATCACGCCCTTCTCCAGGTCGACGCCGGTGCCGGGAATATGCGTGCCGGGGAAGGCGAAGATGCCCGTCATGCCGGTGCGCGCATTGGGGGCGCCGCAGACGACCTGGATCATCCCGCGCGCGGTCTCGACGTCGCAGACGCGCAGGCGGTCGGCATTGGGATGCGTCCGCGCCTCCTTCACCTTGGCGACGGTGAAGGGGGCAAGCAGTTTCGCCTTGTCGCCGATCTCCTCGACCTCGAGCCCGACGCCCACCAGCCCGTCCGCGATCTCCGCGACCGTCGCGTCCGTCTCCAGGTGCTCCTTGAGCCACTTCAGCGTGAACTTCATGGTCGCTGTCCCCCGACACGCTGTTGCAGCAAAACTTTCTTCGTCATGCCAGCGAAGGCTGGCATCCCCTGAAGCGGTGCCGCAGGTGGAGAAGCCTCATGGGACTCCAGCCTTCGCTGGAGTGACGGGATTTTGTTGCCGGTCTGCCTCACGACAGGCCTCCTGCGAGCGTCGGCACCTGCAGCGCGCGGAAACCGTAGTGGCGCAGCCACCGGAGGTCGGCCTCAAAGAAGGCGCGGAGATCCGGAATGCCGTATTTGAGCATGGCGATGCGGTCGAGCCCCATGCCGAAGGCCCAGCCCTGGTAGCGCTCGGGATCGAGTCCCCCGGCCCGGATGACGTTCGGATGCACCATGCCGGAGCCCAGGATCTCGAGCCACGAGCTGCCGACGCCGATCTTCACCTGCCCGCCTTCCCAGGAGCAGTTGATGTCGACCTCCATCGAGGGCTCGGTGAACGGAAAGTGCGAGGCGCGGAAGCGCATCTTCACGTCGTCCACCTCGAAGAAGGCCCTGCAGAATTCGGTGAGCGCCCATTTGAGCGTGCCGAGATGGCTTTCCTCGTCGATCACCAGCCCCTCGATCTGGTGGAACATGGGCGTGTGCGTCATGTCGGAATCGGCGCGGAAGGTGCGCCCCGGCACGATGATGCGGATCGGCGGCTTCTGGGTCTCCATGGTGCGGATCTGCACCGGCGAGGTGTGCGTGCGCAGCACCATGCGCGAGCCGTCCGCCCTGGGCTTGAGATAGAACGTGTCGTGGTCCTGTCGGGCCGGATGCTCGGGCGGAATGTTGAGCGCGCCGAAATTGTACCAGTCGGTTTCGATATGGGGCCCTTCCGCGACCGAGAAGCCGAGGTCGCCCCAGATCTGCACCACCTCCTCCCACACCTGGCTCACCGGGTGGATGGTGCCTTCCCGCTTTGGGCGCGCCGGCAGCGTCACGTCGAGGCGCTCGGAGGCGAGCCTTGCTTCAAGCGCCGCTTCGCGGAACGTCTCGCGCCTGGCGGCGATGGCTTCCGTGATGCGTTCCTTTATGGCGTTGAGGGAGGCGCCTGCCTCCTTGCGGGCGTCTGGCGCGAGCGCCCCCAAGCCCTTGAGCCGCTCGGAAATGAGGCCCTTCTTGCCGAGCGCGGCAACGCGCGCCGTCTCGAGTTCGGCCTCGCCGCCCGCCGCCTCTATCTGGGCGATCAGCGATTTCTCAAGGCTCTGGAAGTCCGAAAGGTCGTTCATGGCTGTTCCCGGAAGTTTGCCGTGCAAAGCCGAAAAGCGAGACCTTCGTCAGGAAGGCCTCGCTCGGTCGGGCCCGGCAGGGCAGGGGGTTGCGCCGGAGGCCTTGAGGATCAGGCGAGAGCGGCTTTCGCCTTCTCGACCAGAGCCTTGAACGCCTCGGGCTCGTGCACCGCGAGGTCGGACAGGATCTTTCTGTCGACCTCGATCCCGGCCTTGTCGAGCCCGTTGATAAATCGGCCGTAGGTGAGGCCGAGTTCGCGCGTTGCCGCGTTGATGCGCTGGATCCAGAGGGCCCGGAAATTGCGCTTCTTGGTGCGCCGGTCGCGATAGGCGTACTGGCCGGCCTTTTCCACCGCCTGGACGGCGGGACGGAAGACGTTCTTCCGGCGGCCGTAGTAGCCCTTGGCTTGGTCCAGAACCTTCTTGTGACGGGCTCTCGCCGTCACGCCGCGCTTGACACGTGCCATCGTTCTTCTCCTAGCGGTCGTACGGCATGAAGACCTTCACGATCTTCTCGTCGCCGGGATGGAGGATGGTGGTGCCGCGCTGGTTGCGGATCTGCTTGTTGGTCCGCTTGATCATCCCGTGGCGCTTGTTGGCCTGGGTCGCGCGGATCTTGCCCGTGCCGGTCGTGCGGAATCGCTTCTTGGCCGAGCTTTTCGTCTTCATCTTGGGCATTTTGCTTGTCCTTTCAAAGCCTTGAAAGCCGCCCCGGCATGCCCTTTTTCAGGCCGGGCGGCTCAAAGCACGATCCGAAAAGTGCGAAGCGCTTTCCGACGTGATCGTGCTTAAACGGTTGAAACTGATCGCGTTTACGGCTTCGGACCGGTCTGGTCCAAAGCCGTTGCGATCAGCACGGGCCGGTTTATAGAAGGAACGGGCCTGCCGTTCAAGCCCGGCGCCTATCTGGGCGCCAGCACCATCACCATCTGGCGGCCTTCGAGCCGTGGTTCCATCTCCACCTTGGCGAGCGCGGTGGTGTCCACCTTGACCCGATCGAGCAGGTTGAGGCCGAGTTCCGTATGCGCCATCTCGCGGCCGCGGAAGCGCAGCGTGACCTTCACCTTGTCGCCCTCCTCGAAGAAGCGCGTCATGGACCGCATCTTCACGTCGTAGTCGTGCGTGTCGATGCTCGGACGCATCTTGATCTCCTTGATCTCGATGGTCTTCTGCTTCTTGCGGGCTTCAGCCGCCTTTTTCTGGGCCTGGAACTTGTACTTGCCGTAATCGAGGATCTTGCAGACCGGCGGCTTAACCTGCGGGGAGATCTCGACGAGATCGAGGCCTGCTGCCTCGGCGAGGGCCAATGCCTCTCGAATGGAAACTACGCCTCTGTTCTCGCCTTGGTCATCGATGAGCCGCACTTCCCCTACGTCGATGTTTTCGTTGGTGCGAGGGCCGTCGTCGCGCGGCTGGACTGGACCCTTGAACGGTTTGCGAATGGTCGCTTTCTCCTGATGCTTGCGGAACACAACGCCGCCGGATGATCCGACGGCGTGGCCCGCGTTGGCCAACTTGGGAAACCCCCCTATAAATCTTGAACGGCAGGCACAAAGTCAAGCCGTAGATGCAGGATTTGTGCGGATTTGCTATGGAAGGATACTCTTTCCTGGAGACGGTAAACGGCCCCCGCCTGGCCTTTTTCCGTCATGTTCCGGAGCCGCGTATCGAGGCTCGGACGGGCCTCCTCTGGCTCGGCGGCTTCCGTTCCGACATGACCGGCACCAAGGCGGTGGCGCTCAACGAGCATGCGGCGCGGACCGGTCGTCCCTATGTCCGCTTCGACTATTCCGGCCACGGGGCCTCCGAGGGCACCTTCGAGGCCTGCACGCTCTCGGACTGGACGGCCGACGCAGGCCGGGCCTTCGAGAGCCTGACGCAGGGGCCGACCGTGCTTGTCGGCTCCAGCATGGGGGGCCACATCGCGCTCTCGCTCTATCGGCGGCTCGCCGGGGCCGACCGCGCCCGCGTGGCGGGCCTCCTGCTCCTCGCCCCCGCGCCCGATTTCACGGAGGATCTTCTCTGGGCCGAGGCGCCGGAGGAGGGCAAGCGCGCGATCCTGGATGAGGGCCGGTGGCTCAGGCCCTCGGCCTATGGTGACCCCTATCCCATTACCCGCGCGCTTATCGAGGACGGGCGGCGCGAACGGCTGCTTGCATCCGATATCGATGTCGCCTGCCCGGTCCACATCCTCCAGGGCGAAGACGATCCGGACGTGCCCGTGGCCCACGCCATGAGGCTCTACGGGATGCTCAAGGGGGACGATGTTCGCTTCACGCTGATCAAGGGTGGCGACCATCGCCTGTCGACGCCGCGCGATATCGCGACGATTTTTTCGGCCGCCGAGGATCTCTGCGTCAGGGCCGACGCGGCAGCTTTGCAAGAAGCGCCGTGAGCCCCTCGCGGTACGTGAGATAGCGGAGACGGTAGCCGAGCTCCTCCTTGAGAAGCCGGTTCGAGACCCGCTTCGACTCGGCATAGAAGCTCATGGCCATGGGCGAGAGATCGGCATCCTCGAAAGCCACCTCCGGCGGCGGGGCTTGCCCGAGCAACTGCGCGGCGTAGGCGACGACGTCCTGCGGCGGCGCCGGCTCGTCGTCCGCCACGTTGTAGGCGGCGCCAGGTCGCGGCTTGGCGATCGAGGCCTCGAGCGCGCCCGCGATGTCCTCGACATGGATGCGCGAGAACACCTGGCCCGGCTTGACGATGCGCCTGGCGGTTCCGTCCAGCACGCTTTCGAGCTGGTTGCGGCCGGGTCCATAGATGCTGGGCAGGCGGAAGATATGCATCGGCAGGCCGCTGTCGCGGTGGAGATCCATCCAGGACGTCTCGGCGGCAAGACGCCGGTGCCCGCGGTCGGTCGAGGGCGCGAGCGGCGAGGTCTCGTCCACCCAACCGCCGCCCTTGTCGCCGTAGACGCCGGTGGTCGAAAGATAGCCGGCCCACCGAAGCTCCTTCGCATGCCCGGCGAGCGCATCACCTGCGGCTGCGAGGACCGGATCGCCCGCAGGCGTCGGCGGCACCGAGGAGAGCATATGGGTCACCCCTTCGAGCGCACCGTCGGGCAGAGGTTCCGAGCCCTCGAACTTGAAGGCTCGCCACCCCTTTGCCGCGATGGCCTCGACGCCTTCCGCGCTGCGGCTGGTGCCGGTGATAAGCCAGCCCTTCGCCGCCAGCCGCTCCGCCAGCACGCCCGCGCTGTAGCCGAGCCCGAAGCAGAAGAGATGCGGCCGCATGTCAGGCGGCCCGCTCCCATTCGGCCCGGACGGCGGCGTCCGTCTCCTCCGGCAGGATGCATTGCCGGAAGCGCTTCAGGCTTTCGCTCGCCAGTCTGCCCAGCGCCCAGACGGCCATGGCCCTGACCAGCGGCGAGGCGTCCCTGAGCCCAGCCTCTGCGCTCCCGGCGAGGCCAGCATCGCCGCTGTTGCCGATGGCGATCATCACGTTGCGGACGAAGCGGTCGCGGCCCGTGCGCTTGATGGACGTGCCGGCGAAGCGCTCTCGGAAGGCTTTATCGTCCAGGGCAGCAAGCTCCGCGAGCGGCGGCGCGACGAGATCCTCGCGCGCGTCGAGCTTGGCCTCCCGTCCGAGCTCGGCGAACTTGTTCCAGGGGCAGGCCGCGAGGCAGTCGTCGCATCCGAAGATGCGGTTGCCCATGGGCGCCCGGAACTCTTGCCCGATGTGTCCCGCGTGCTCGATCGTGAGGTATGAGATGCATCGGCGCGCGTCGAGCTGGTAGGGCGCGGGGAAGGCGTCGGTGGGGCAGGCGTCGAGGCAGGCGCGGCAGGAGCCGCAATGGTCAGCCTCGGGCGCGTCCGGTTCGAGCGCGGCATCGGTGAGGATCACGCCGAGGAAAAACCACGAGCCGAGCGAGCGCGAGACGAGGTTGGTGTGCTTGCCCTGCCAGCCGAGGCCCGCGAGCTGCGCCAGCGGCTTCTCCATGAGCGGCGCGGTGTCGACGAAGACCTTGATCTCCGTGCCCGCTCTTCGTGCCAGCCATTGCGCAAGCTGCTTGAGCTTCCCTTTGACCACTTCGTGATAGTCGCGGCCGCGCGCATAGAGGGCGATAGTGCCCGCATCTCGCTTTGCAACGCCGGCCAGCGGCGCGCCTTCCGGTCCGTAGTTCATCGCGAGCACGATGGCGGTCTTGGCGTTGCCCCACATCCGCTCGGGGCTCGATCGCCTCTCCGCCTTGTCGGCGATCCACTGCATCTCGCCGTGACGGTCGGCCTCGATGAAGGCCGCGAGGCGCATGGCCGTGATTTCCGGAAGGCGCGCCGGCGCGATGGACACGGCGTCGAATCCTTCCCTCCGTGCCCGCGCCTCAAGTTCCTGTCGGAGCGCCGGCATCAGCGTTCACGCTTCAGAAATCGAGATCCGCGTAGACGCGGGAAGGCGGCATGCCGCTGATCCGGTCTGCGAGCAGGGATCGGAAGGTCGGGCGGCTCTTGATGCGCTGATACCAGGCCTTGGCCCGTGGGTTGTCGCCCCAGGGCATGTCACCCAGATAGTCGATGACGGAAATGTGGGCCGCCGCCGCGAGATCGGCGCCCGTCAACCGGTCTCCGGCGAGCCAGTTGCGGGCCTCAGCCAGCATCGCGATGTAGTCGAGATGGCGGCGGATCGCGCCGAGCGCCGAGCGCACCAGCGGCATTTCGGGCGCTCCTCCGCCCCGCTCCTTGGGCAGGAAGCGCCGCACCACCTTTTCCGAGAGGAGGGGCTGGCTGACCTCGTGGAAGAACAGGGTGTCGAACCAGGCGATGAGGCGGCGCGCCTCGGCCCGCTCGGCGGCGGAGGAGCCGATGAGTGTCCGCTCGCGGCTGCCGCGCGTGTCGTCCAGATATTCGGAAACCGCCTCGATCCCCGAAGCGATGCTGCCGTCATTGTCGATGAAGACGGGGAGCGTCCCGGAAGGGCTGAGCGCCAGGAAGGTTTCGCGCCCCTCCCATGGCCGCTCCTCGTTGAGTTCCGCCTCTTCGCCATATTCACCGAGCGACACGCGGATGCGGCGGCTGAAGGGGTCGAGCGGGAAGTGGATGAGTTTCGCCATGATCTCCGGCTAGGGCGTCGAGGAAAGCGCTCCGGACGCCGTGTTGCGGCCGGAAGACGCGGCCGGTATAGAACCGGCCCCGCGGAAATCCAAGAGATTCGCTTGCTGTGATTCGCCTCGGGTGGTTCGGGGCCGGCGACTTTCCGGAAAGGGGGCGTGCATGCCCATCGAGCAGATCATCGTGCTGGCCATCGTCCAGGGCCTCACCGAATTCCTTCCCATCTCCTCATCCGGCCACCTCATCCTCGTGCCGATCCTGACGGGCTGGCGGGATCAGGGCCTTCTCGTCGACGTCATGACCCACATGGGCTCGCTGCTCGCTGTCCTCGTTTATTTCCACAAGGACGTCTGGGGCCTCGTCAAGGGTGGCGTTGAGCTCCTTTTCGGCCGCATGACAGACTATGGCCGGCTGGCGCTTATCATCCTCGCCGCCACCGTGCCGGCGGTGGCCTTCGGCCTCGTGCTGAGGAAGCTCGGATTGACGGAGAGCTTCAGGAGTTCCGAACTCATCGCCTGGAATGCCATCGTCTGGGGCGTGGTCATGTTCGTCGCCGACTGGTTCGGCCGCCAGGAGAAGCACCTCGCCGACATGCGGCTCGCACCCGCGCTTCTCATCGGCGTCGCGCAGGCGCTGGCGCTCATTCCGGGCACCAGCCGCTCCGGCATCACCATCACGGCTGCCCGGGCACTCGGCTTCACGCGGCCCGAGGCGGCGCGTTTCTCGTTCCTTTTGGGCATTCCGGCGATTGCCGGCGCCGGCATCCTCGTCGTGGGCGAGGCGGTGGAAAGCGGCGAGACGATCTCCACGGACGCGCTCCTGACCGGCGGGCTCACCTTCTTCACCGCGCTCGCCGCCATCGCCATCCTCATGGCGGCTGTCCGGCGCTTCAGCCTTCTGCCCTTCACGATCTACCGCGTGCTCCTGGGCGTGCTGCTTCTGTGGCTGATCAGCGTTGGCCTGATCCAGGCTTGATGGAGGATCAGCCGTTGACGGTCGTGAACTGCCCGGCCTTGCGATAGCGGTAGAGATAGGCGGGCACGATGGCGTCGATGGATTGCGGCTGGATGCCGAGCCCCTCGAGCGTGCGTCGATCGGCCTTGGCCTCGGGGCTCACCACATTGTCTTTCCGCAGCATCTCCACCTGATCCAGCGTGAGCAGCGGCTTGGGCAGGAGACCCAGGACGGCGCCCTGGATCCTCGCCACGCTCCACGGCACCGGCACCAGCAGGCGCTTGCGTCCCGCCGTGGCGAGGGTGAAGGCGATGATCTCCTTGAAGCTCCGCACGTCCGGCCCGCCGAGCTCGTAGGTCTTGGCTTCGCTCGATGGGGTTTCTAGCAGGCGCGCCACCGCTTCTGCCACGTCCACGGCGTAGACCGGCTGGAACAGCGTGTGCCCGCCGCCGATCAGCGGCAACGCCGGCAGGAAGCGCGCCATGGCGGCGAAACGGTTGAAGAAGTCGTCCTCGGGCCCGAACACGATCGAGGGCCGCACGACCGATGAATCCGGGAAGGCGCTGAAGGTGCGGGTCTCGCCCTCGGCCTTGCTGCGTCCGTATTCGGAGGAGGACTGCGGATCGGCGCCGATGGCGGAGAAATGAATGAGGCGTTTGGCGCCTGCAACGCGGGCGGCTTCCGCGACTGCCTCGGCGCCGAACACGTGCACGGCATCGAACGACTGTGCTCCGGATCCCGAGAGCACGCCGACGAGATTGATCACCGCATGCGCGCCGCTGACGGCCGCCGCCACGGAGTCCGGATAGCGCACATTTGCCTGCACCGGCATGACTTGCCCGACCTTGCCCAAGGGCTGCAGGTGGCCTGCCAGGTCCGGCCGCCTGACGCCGACGCGGATGCGGTAGCCGCGCCTTGCCAGGCACTGCACGATGTACCGGCCGATGAAGCCCGAGCCGCCGAAGATGGTGACGAGGGTCTGCGTGGGGTCGATCATGACGGTTCCGTTCGGCTATCCGCTTTGATCTTCATAGCTGCGAAGAAGTGGCGCGCAAGGCATTTTACCCGCGCCTGCCCGGAAATGGCCACAAGCCATGGGCCAGATTGGGCGAGGAGGCGACATCCTTGCGAACCGCCCTGCTTGTCCTGTTCCTGGCTCTGACCGGCCTTCGTCCCGCATTCGCCGATCCGGGGCCGAGCCAGTGCCTCGCCGTGGCCGAAGCGCCCGCGCACATCCAGCCGGTCTCGATCCGCGTGATCAGTGTCGAGAAGGATCAGGTACGCCTGACCTTCATCGGCCATTCGACCTTCAGGATCGAGACGGCGGGCGGCATTACCGTCGCCACCGACTATGCCGGCTGGGCGGGAGCGAACGTGGTGCCCGACGTCGTCACCATGAACCATGCCCACGCGACCCACTACACTGACAGCCCCGATCCCCGCATCCGGCACGTGCTGCGGGGTTGGAACCCGGCCGGCGGCGCCGCGAAACATGATCTCGAGGTGGGCGACGTGCGCATCCGCAACGTGCCGACCGACATCCGGCTCTGGGGCGGTGGCATGGAGCCCGATAGCAACTCGATCTTCATCTTCGAGGTCGCCGGTCTTTGCATCGGGCATCTGGGACATCTGCACCACGAGCTGCGCCCGGAGCATATCGGGCTCATCGGTCGGCTCGACATCGTGATGGTGCCGGTCGACGGCAGCTACACCATGGCGCAGGCCAATATGATCGAAGTCCTGAAGGCCCTGCGTGCGCGCCTCGTCCTGCCGATGCACTATTTCGGCCCTTCGACCCTTTCGCGCTTCCTGGCAGGCATGGGAAAGGAGTTCGAGGTCGAGGTGAAGTCGGAGCCGACGATGGTCGTATCGATGGCGACCCTTCCGGAGGCCCCGAAGATCGTCATCCTGCCGGGATACTGATCCCAATGAACCTCCCCTGAAGGGTGCTTTCAGCGCCCTGTCATTGGCGGCCCGCTATCTGATTCCGCACCGTTCGTCCGGCTCCCCTCCCGTGAGTACAGGGAGAGGCTGGGGAGGGGTGGCGGGAACGCCACCGACCGCCCTCCTGCCGCCCCGACCCCTCTCGCCGGTCTCGACGGGAAGCGCTTGAATTCCGCGCCTGAGCCGCGCCGCCCCGTGTTGACAACGCCGAGGGCGGGCCGATATGAGAGCCCACCTCCTGCCCAGGTGGCGGAACTGGTAGACGCGCTAGTTTCAGGTACTAGTGGCCGAAAGGTCGTGGAAGTTCGAGTCTTCTCCTGGGCACCACTTCGAGCCGGTTTCGCTGACGGCTCTCCGTTCGGCCGCATATGACGCTCGTGCCCTTGGGGGCACTGTCATGGCCGGGCCCAGGCGTCGGCCTTGACCAGGGAAGGGCCGGATTTTGGCGACCAAGCTTCACAGGGGCGATTTGCCTGCCGGCATCGATTTCGGATCCGTGGTGGCGGTGGACACCGAGACCATGGGCCTCGATCTTAAGCGCGATGCGCTCTGCCTGATCCAGCTTTCGGCCGGAGACGGAAACGCCCATCTCGTGCAGATCGACCGGGCAAACCGCGAGGCGCCGCATCTGAAGGCGCTGCTGGAAAATCCTGCGGTCCTCAAGATCTTCCATTTCGCCCGCTTCGATATCGCCGTCCTCAAGGCCCATCTCGGCGTCGAGGTCACACCCCTCTACTGCACCAAGATCGCCTCGCGGCTCGTGCGCACCTACACCGATCGCCATGGGCTCAAGGATCTCGTGCGCGAGCTTCTGGGGATCGAACTCTCCAAGCAGCAGCAGAGCTCGGACTGGGGGGCGCCCGTGATCTCCGACGCCCAGAAGCAATATGCCGCGCAGGACGTCCTCTACCTGCACGAGATCAAGGCGAGGCTGGACCAGATGCTGCGCCGGGAGGGGCGCGAGGCTCTGGCCCAGGCATGCTTCTCGTTCCTTCCGGTGCGGGCGACCCTTGACCTCTCGGGCTGGCGGGAGGAAGACATTTTTGCCCACTAGGCCATCGCGGGGTTTTTCTCGAACGGTTCCCGGCGCGGGCGGCTGCATCGTCGCGCGTTTCTCCGGGGCTGGACGGGTTCGGCTATCGCTTTCCCTGATGGCGGATGGAAGCGGCTCGTTCTGAGATCATGCGGACAGGGGCGGGTCGGCCGCGAAACTGAGACGTCTTATGGTAGCCACTGACGGTCGAAATCCTGCGCGCGCGGCTGCGCCTTTGCCTTCGGGGCGAACCCGGCGCGGGTCGGTCGTGCGCATGCTGAGTTGGCTTTCCGTCGCCGTGACGCTGGTCCTGCTCGGCGTTTTCGCCGTGCAGATCGGCACCTTCGAATCGCTCAAGCCCACCCAGCGGCCAGCCCAGACCCCGGCCGTGGGCGCGGACGAAACGAAGGTCCAGACATCGACCATCACCGGCTTCGACAAGGATTCCCAACCCTATTCGGTCAATGCCGCCGATGCCGTTCAGGATTCGAAGGAGCCCAACCTCGTCCATCTGAAGACGGTGAGCGCGACCCTCAAGCGGACCTCGGGCGAAAACCTCCGGCTGGACGCGAACGCCGCGCGTTATGACAGGGATGCAGAAATTCTTGATCTTAACGGAAACGTCAATGTGGTATCGCCGGATCGTTTTACGGCTATCATGTCGACGGCGCAGGTGACGCTTAAGGACAAGCGCTTCCGTTCGGAAGTTCCTGTTTCCGTTGCCCTTCGGAACGGCACGATCGACGCCAGAGGCGTCGAAATCACGGATGACGGGGATCGGATTCTGTTCTTCAATGGCGTAAAGGCCAAGTTCAATCAGGCCAAGCAAGGGAGCGCCCAGCCATGACGGCCAAAATCCTGCCCACTGCGCTTGCGATCCTTCTGGTCGCGGCCGGGTCGGCCGCTGCACAGACGGCGACCGAGACGACCGCGCCCACGCCGGCGCCGGCCGCCAAGCAGGACGAGCAGCCCGCCGATGCCGCCAAGGCGGACCAGGCAGGCCAGAACGCCAAGCCCGCCGAGGAAAAGAAGACCGGCAAGGACGGCAAGCCCAAGGACAAGGCCAACAGCAAGCCGGTCGATATCGAAGCGGACCAGATGGAGATCCTGCAGAAGGAGAAGCGCGCCATCTTCTCGGGCAAGGTCAACGCGACGCGCGACACTGTCAACCTCAAGACGGACAAGCTTGTCGTGACCTATTCCGAGACGCCGGAGACGGACGGCAGCAAGAAGACGGACGTGACTTTCCTCGACGCGGCCGGCAACGTCCTGATCGTCACGCGCAATCAGCGGATCACCGGCGAGAAGGCGCACATGGACGTGAAGGCCAACAAGGTGCGCGTGGACGGCAACGTGACGGTGACGCAAGGCAAGACGATCATGCACGGCCCGACGCTTCTGGTTGACCTGGACAACGACACCAGCGAAATGACCGGCGGAAGGGTCAAGGGCAGCTTCGTACCCAATGACAATGACTGAGTTCTTGCCTCGATGCGCCCCGCGCGCCGTTTCATTCAATCTTAATGCTCTTGGGCGGTAATGCCTTGAAGCGGAATGGCTTGGAAAGCTTGGGGATCTCCGGCTCGCAAAATGCGGTCGTTCGCAGCGGGCCGGCCGCTACCGGAACCCGGACCTCCTCGCTCATGGACTCCATGGAAGTGTCCAGGAGCGGGACAGGCGATGGGCTGGTGGCTCGGGATCTCGTCAAGAGTTTCAAGCGCCGTCCGGTCGTTAGGGGCGTGAGCCTTGCGGTCCGGCGCGGCGAAGCCGTTGGCCTGCTCGGCCCCAACGGCGCGGGGAAGACGACGGTGTTCTACATGATCACCGGACTCATCGCCGCCGACCGGGGCTCGATCGCGCTCGACGGAACCGACATCACCGAGCAGCCCATGTATCGGCGTGCTCGCATGGGTATCGGTTACCTTCCGCAGGAGGCCTCGATCTTCCGGGGCCTGACGGTGGAAGAGAATATTCGTGCCGTGCTGGAGCTCAACACGAGCGACAGCGCCAAGCGCGAGCGTCAGTTGCGTGGGTTGTTGGATGAGTTTCAGATTTCCCACCTTAGATATTCGCCAGCTGTGGCGTTGTCTGGCGGAGAGCGTCGCCGAGTGGAGATTGCCCGGGCACTCGCCGCGCGACCCCAGTTCATGCTTCTCGACGAGCCCTTCGCGGGGATTGATCCCATTGCGATCAATGATATTCGCCAGTTGGTGCGACAGCTCACCGATCGGGGAATCGGGGTGCTTGTTACGGATCACAACGTGCGCGAAACTCTCGAGCTCATCGACCGCGCGCTCATCATCCATGAGGGTCGGGTCCTGATGGAGGGCACCCCGCATGAGATCGTTTCCAACCCCGATGTACGCCGTTTCTATCTCGGTGAGAGCTTCAGCCTCTGACGGCGGAGGCATGCCTTAGATGGCTCTGAGCCAGAAACTGGAGCTGCGACAGGGTCAGTCGCTGGTCATGACCCCGCAGCTGCAGCAGGCGATCAAGCTGCTGCAGATGTCCAATCTGGAATTGCAGGATTTTGTCGAGCAGGAGCTGGAGCGCAATCCGCTTCTGGAGCGGGATGACCGTGGCGAGGAGGCGGCCCCGTCGCGCGCCACGGAAGAGGACGCCGCAGCTTCGGGCACGCCGGAACCCGCCGCGATTGAATCGCTCGATCGGGGGCGGCCCGATGGCGACGCTGCTTCCGCTTACAGCGAAGATGCCGATGTCGCGACGCCGGGTATGTCGGATTCCGGCTGGTCGTCCTTGCGGCCGGCAGGCGCCGGCCCAGTGGGGGAGGATGCTTCCGGACTGGAGGCGACGCTTACGCGCGACGTCACGCTGCGCGAGCACGTGGAGGAGCAGCTAAGCCTTGCCACCCGCGATCCGGCGACGCGCATGATCGGAGCGCATCTTGCCGGGCTTCTCGACGAGACGGGGTACCTCTCCGCGGATCTCGAGGCGGTCGCGCGCCAGCTCGGGACGAGCCTTGAGTCGGTCGAGGCGGCGTTGACTTTGATGCAGACCTTCGATCCGCCGGGCGTGTTCGCGCGTGATCTTAAGGAATGCCTGGCGCTGCAGCTCAAGGAGCGGGATCGCTACGATCCCGCCATGGCCGCGCTGGTGAGCCGGTTGGATCTCGTGGCGCGCAAGGACTTCGCGGCGCTGAAGCAGATCTGCGGCGTCGATCAGGACGACTTGAGGGACATGCTGGGCGAGCTCCGCGCGCTTAATCCGAAGCCCGGCAACGCCTTCGGCAGCGTGGTCGTTCAGCCGGTGATTCCGGATGTGCATGTGAAGCTCGCCGCCGACGGCACCTGGCTCGTCGAGCTCAACACCGAAACCCTGCCCAAAGTGCTCCTCAACAACCAGTACCACGCGACCGTCTCGCGCTCGGCCAAGCGTGACGAGGACAGGCTTTATCTATCGCAATGCCAGTCGAGCGCCACCTGGCTGATCAAGAGCCTGGATCAGCGCGCGCGCACCATTCTCAAGGTGGCGAAGGAGATCGTGCGCCAGCAGGACGCCTTTCTCGTCGAGGGAATCCAGGCGCTCAAGCCCCTCAACCTGCGCACCGTCGCCGAGGCTGTCAGCATGCACGAGTCGACGATTTCGCGCGTGACCTCCAACAAGTACATGGCGACGCCGCGCGGCATCTTCGAGCTGAAATATTTCTTCACGACCGCCATTGCCTCGGCCGAGGGAGGGGAGGCGCATTCGGCCGAGGCCGTGCGCCATCGCATCAAGGGTCTGATCGAATCGGAAGAGGGCGATGCCGTCCTTTCGGACGATCAGATCGTGGCCGTGTTGCGTGGCTCCGGCATAGACATCGCTCGCCGCACTGTCGCCAAGTATCGGGAATCGTTGGGAATAGCGTCTTCGGTTCAGCGCCGTCGCGAGCGCAGGGCCTATAGTTAGCCGACATCCGGAACGGCGAGGGACGCGAGAAACCGCCCGTGGCGCGGCACCTTTTGCCCGCTGCGAGCGATGGGTTGACACCGATTGGCCCCGCGCCTAGCTTCCGCGCGCCGTCGGGGGCATGGCCGGACGAAAATGCGTCGGCCACGCAGGTGTGGATGGAACGGAACCGCCCTCAACTTTGTTTGACAGACGGCCCGAAGACTCCCAACATTCACCCTTGAGAGCGACTTGCATCCGTGGGCCATGCAGATACTGACGACGGGCAAGAATCTCGATATCGGCGAGGCGTTGCGCAGCCATGTCGAGACGCGGCTGGGGGGCGATGTCGGAAAGTATTTCGACGGCACGGTTCGCGCCCAGGTGATCATCGAGAAACACAAGACCGGATTCCGGACGGAGTGCTCGCTGCACCTTACGACGGGTCTCACGCTTCAGTCGCGTGGCGACGCGCCGGAGGCTTTCGCCAGCATGGACATGGCCGCCGAGCATTTGGAGAAGCGCTTGCGGCGCTACAAGCGCCGACTGCGCAACCACCACGCCATGCGGCGCGAGCCCGCCGTCGCGGCGGCGAGCTTCGTGATCTCCCTGCCCGAAGGGGAGGAGGAAGAAGATGAGTCGGCCGATCTGTCGCCGGCTGTCGTCGCGGAATCGACGGCGGACATCGCCAATCTCTCGGTGGGAGAGGCCGTGATGCAGCTTGATATTTCCAACACGCCTTTCGTGCTGTTTCGCAACGCTCGGCACGGCGGGCTGAATGTCGTCTACCGTCGCGGAGACGGATTGATCGGCTGGGTGGACCCCGAAGACACTACGGCCCGGCGCTGAGCGTCGGGCGTCATTAGAGAAACTGTTCAACGAGCCGCGTCGGCGCGCCGGCTCCCTGGCGGAGGACACCGCTTCCATGCAGCTTTCCGACATCATTTCGCAAGACAGTGTCCTTCCGGCCCTGAAAGCGCAGAGCAAGAAGCAGCTCCTGCAGGAGCTGTCCAATGCGGCCTCCAAGGTCGCGGGACTGGACTCCAGACGGATATTCGAAACGCTTCTGCAGCGGGAGAAGCTGGGCTCGACCGGGCTCGGACAAGGCATCGCGATCCCGCACGGCAAGTTCGCCGATCTCGATCGTGTGCGCGGGCTGTTTGCACGGCTCGCCCAGCCCGTCGATTTCGACGCGGTGGACGATCAGCCGGTGGATCTGGTGTTTCTGCTGCTCGCGCCGGAAAGTGCCGGCGCCGACCATCTGAAGGCTCTCGCCCGGATTTCCCGGCTGCTGCGCGACCAGGGCCTCGTCGCCAAGCTGCGGGGGACCGATTCCTCCGCCGGGCTCTACGCCATTCTCACCGAACCATTGGCCAGCGCATCGCACGCGGCATGAGTCCGTCGGGTTTGGGCTCGCCAGCCCAAACCCGTGAACGAGATCAAAGAGCCAGATTTTGGTGGCTGTTGGAGCGTCAGTGCACGCTCATCGGCAGGAGTTCGTGCTCGAACGCGCTCGCCACGGCCGCTTCGCGGCTCGGAGTGATGGCGACCGGGGTGCCGTCCGCCTGATAGAGGCAGAAGAGGTGCTGGTCATCGCGGAGCTGGATCGGCTGCCCCAGCGTCTTGGACGCCGACTCGGCGTCGATCTCGCGGATGTAGCCGACATGGCCGCCGCCGAGCTGCGCAAGCTGTTCGGCGCTGATGGTGACCTTCTTCTCTATGTTCGTATTCATTGTCGTCACCCTCCTTTCAGGGACTGGTGTACGCGCCTCTCAATGAGCAGACGCTGGCAAATTCAGTTTCCGTCGATCTCGATCCGTCGCACGAGCTTGTCGGGTTCCGGCCGCACCACATCGATCGAGAGCAGGCCGTTCGTGAGCTTCGCGCTCCGCACATCCATTCCGTCCGCCAGGACGAATGAACGCTGGAACTGCCGTGCGGCGATGCCGCGATGCAGATAGCTGCGCTCGGTGTCGTCCGACTGTTTGCCGCGGATCACGAGCTGATTGTCCTCTACCGTGATCTCGATTTCGTCGCGCGCGAAGCCTGCCACCGCGAGCGTGATGCGCAGCCTCTCGCCACTGTTGTCCGATGGCGGCATCCGTTCGATGTTGTACGGGGGATAGCCGTCTCCGGCCGACTTGTTGGCACGTTCCATCAGCCGCTCGATCTCCTCGAACCCAAGGAGATAGGGGCTGGAAAACATGGACACGCGGGACATCGTCAAAGCCCTCCATCGAAGCAGCTTTCGACTATCCGGCGAGCCCCTTCGAGAGCACCCGCCGTCGGTCCCCTTCCTCCTTAAGGACGGCCGGCGACCTGATTTCAATATTGGTTTCTCAAGCACCGTATTCAAGCGCACTCGGGCTGTGGCGCTCGATCCCCGTCGCGTCCGTTAGGACCGCCCGCCAGCGGGGTTGTGAGGGGTTAAATCCTGGATTGCAGGACAAAAATTAAGCAATTTTTAATAGAAGCGTTTACAACGCCACTTTGCAATCTATAGTTACATAAGATGCGGAACTCAACCAAGGGAGATGTCAGATGAAGAAGCTGATGGTGCCGATGGTGGTTCTGGCCTGTGTGGGACTTGCGACCCCGGCATTGGCCGGCGGCTACGGTCACCGCGGCCATTCGGGCCCCGTCGTCAAGGTTGGCCTTGGTGCGGCGGTCAAGCTGCTCGGGGTGAAGGCCGGTGCGAAGGCCGGCGTCAAGATCAACCTGGGCGGCCTGCTGGGTCTCGGCCGCTAGACCCGGCAAAAGCGGTGCGGCGTCCTCCCTCATCCCCCTCGGGACGCCGCACCTTCGAAGATTGGAAGCTCATTTTCTCTAGATCTGGCAGGCGATCCCCAGTCCGCCGGCAATCTCCTCCGTCCTCACGCCGAGCGTGCTCCGGAAGTCGAGGTAGCTGAGGTCGAGCGTCAGGAACAGCCGCTTCGTCAGTCGTGCTCGCCCGTTGAGTTTGATCTCCAGCTTGTCGTCCACGCGCGGCAGACCTCGGTGGCGTTCGCGCGTCAGGATGCCCTGCAGCGTCACGCCCGATCTGTCTTCGAAAGAAAGACCGAGGCCCAGGTTCACGATCCTCGCTTCAATGGCGCGCGACAGGAGAAAGTCCGTCTCCTGCAAACCGGATGAGACGCCGGCAAAAAAGCGGAGGCCGGTGAGAGGGCGAAACTCTCCCTGAAGCGCATAAACATGCGCGAAAAGGCGATCGAACACCGGATCCTCAAAACTTCGCCAGACCGGCGAATAGGCAGCGGTGAGATCGAACCTTGTTGTTGCGTAAGAGAGCGCCAGGAAGGGATAGGCCGAGACGTTGTTGCGGCGCAGTCCGAAATCGTCCCGGTCATGAAGGTAGGTTTTGCCGTCGATTCCGAAGCCGCCGCGCAGTTGCAGGCCGTTGCCGAAATCGCGCGTGACGCCCAGTTCCAGCGCATGGGAGAAGCGGTTGCGGTCACCTTGATGCGCAAACTCGAACAGGTCCGACGCGATGTTGTCGTAGCGCAGATAGTAGCTCGCGAGCGACACGAAGGGGGACCACACGGGCTGAGTCCAGGCATGCTCCAGCTTGAGCCCCGTTTCCCAGACGTCCTCGTCGATCTCGCTGCTCCGGATGCTGCTTGCCGTGAGAGTCACACGACGATCCGTGAAGCCGCGCGCGACGGAGCCCTCGAAGGCGAAGTTCGTCTTGCTGGCTTCGGGGTTCTCGAAAAATCGCCGGGTGAAGAAATTGCCTGTTGCCGAAATCTCGAGCGGACCGCGGCGCGACGCATGGCTGAAGCCGAACGTCAGATCGACGCCCGGACTTCCCTTGCCCTCGAGCGTCGGCCCGGCATTGGAGGAATAGGAGAGGCCGAAGCCGATCACGTACTCCGTTTCCGCAGGCTCGGCGAGGCTGCCCCGCAGCGGCGGGGTTTCGCCGTTGCCGCGCGCGGGCAGCGCGCAGAGCAGGAGAGCCGCGAGACCGGCGGGAAGCAGCAAAAGCGGGCGCATTCGCGCATTACGCACCCCACAGCATTGACAACACGTTAAAATTGTATACACGGGGGATGCACGCGTAGGTTAATCTCTGCCAGACGACTGGCCGATGTTCCGGCCGTCCAGGCTCTCGTGCTTAATGCCGTCATGGATTGGCTCCCGGCGAGGCTCTCGCGAGAATTCTGTGCCGGCCTCGATGTCGAAGACCCCTTCTCGCGCCTTCGAGACCGCTTCCTCCTTCCCGAGGGCCTGATCTATCTCGACGGCAATTCGCTGGGCCCCTTGCAGAAGGGTGTCGGCGACCGCCTGCGAACCACCCTCGAGGCGGAGTGGGGAAAGGATCTCATCTCCTCCTGGAACCTGCATGGCTGGTTCGACCTTCCAAGGAAGGTCGGCGAGCGCCTGGCGCGTCTCGTGGGCGCGGAGGCGGGCAGCGTCATCGTCGGCGACACGATCTCTGTTGATCTCTTCAAGCTGCTGGGCGCCGCGCTTGCGCTCAAGCCAGACCGCAAGGTCATCCTGAGTGACACCGGCAACTTCCCCTCCGATCTCTACATCGCCCAGGGCGTCAAAACCTTCCTCGACCGGGGCCACGAGCTTCGTCTCGTCGAGCCGGAACAGGTCGAGCATGCGCTCGATGGAAGCATCGCTGTCCTGATGCTCACCGAGGTCGACTACCGCACCGGCCGCCTGCACGACATGGCGCGTCTGACGGCGAAAGCCCACGCCGCAGGCGCGCTCACGATCTGGGATCTTGCCCACAGCGCCGGCGCCATCCCGGTGGATCTTTCGGGTGCGGGCGCCGATTTCGCCGTGGGCTGCACCTACAAGTTCTTGAACGGAGGGCCCGGCGCCCCCGCCTTTCTTTATGTGCGTCCCGGTTTGCAGGAGCGGATCAGCACCCCGCTCGCGGGATGGTGGGGTCACGCCGCGCCCTTCGCCTTCGACCTCGACTACCGGCCGGCGTCCGGCATCGCGCGCATGCAGTGCGGCACGCAGCCCGTCCTTTCGCTGGCCGCGCTCGACGCGGCGCTCGACGTCTGGCAGGAAGTGGACATGCCGGCGCTTGCCGCTAAGGCGCGTCGGCTCTGCGGCCTTTTCATCCGCCTCATCGAAGACTCCTGCGCCCGCCATGGGCTGGCCCTCGCTGGCCCCCGTGACCTCGCAAGGCGCGGCTCGCAGGTGTCGTTCCGCTGCCCCGAGGGCTATGCGGTCATACAGGCGCTTATCGCCAACGGTGTCGTCGGCGACTTCCGGGCTCCCGACATCATCCGCTTCGGCGTCGCGCCGCTCTACACGCGATATGTGGACATATGGGACGCGGCGACGACCCTCGCCCGTGTCCTCGACGAGCGTCTTTGGGATACGCCCGCCTTCCGCGCCCGCAAGCCCGTCACCTGATCTCCGCTTCCGACACGCTGGGGCGAACGTCGATCTCGCGCAGGAGCTTGCGTCGCATGGCCTCCGCGAAATCGGCGTAGGTTGCGGCGCTCATCACGAAGCTGCCCGGTCCGACCTGCAGGCTTTCCCGATAGTAGCGGTCGAGGTCCGGAACCTCGTTGCGGATGGCGAGGCCGTTGAGGGTGACGCCGCGCGCGATCGCCATGGCGCGCGCCGCCGGCAGCATGACGGAGTAGTCGCGCGGCGCCGTCTCGATGCCGTCGCCAGAGACATCCACGACCGAGCGCGGCGCCACGAGGCCGTTGCCGTCGATTGCCCTGAGCGCATGCGCGATGCCGTCGCCGAGCCCCGTGCCGCCGGTCACGCGGCGCGGGAAGCTCGCCGCCATCTCGGCGAAGCGACGGGCATCCTCCTCCGATGCCAGCACCGACCAGCCGGAGAAGTCCTTCGGATAGGTGGCCTCTGCCCAGACGAGGAGGGACACCGCGATCCGCTTTGCCGGGCCGGAAGAGATCGCCTTGATGACCGCAGGGTCGCGGAAAGCCGCTGCGATGCCCTGAAGCTGCAGCCGGAACTCGTCGTCATCGACGCTTGCCGATGCGTCGACCGCCAGCACGAGCTCGAGATCCACGAGCGTATCGGCCGCCGGCAAGGCCGGTACGAACGCGAGCCAGAAGAGAAGCGCAAGAAGCCCGCGAGCCATGGGCCAGTATATAGCAGCGGTGGTAACCTAGGTCGTTGACATGCGATGGCCGCAAATCGGGTTGAGAACTTCTCAACCCTGGACTGAGCCCGCGGCGATTGCCGCACCGTTGCCTGTTGGCTAGAACTCCGCTTCTAAAACCTGCAAATCCTTGGGGAAATTCATGCGTAGCCATGCCCGTGCGGTCATCGTCGGCGGCGGCGTCGTCGGCTGTTCCGTGCTCTATCACCTCACCAAGCGCGGCTGGAAGGATCTGCTCCTGATCGAGCGCGACGAGCTGACCTCCGGCTCCACATGGCATGCCGCGGGAGGCTTCCACACGCTGAACGGCGATCCGAACGTCGCCAAGCTGCAGGAATACACGATCAACCTCTACAAGGAGATCGAGGAGGTCTCCGGCCAGGCGACGGGCGTGCACTTGACCGGCGGCGTCATGCTGGTCTCGAACCGCGAGCGCCTCGACTGGCTGAAAATGGCGCATGCCCGCAACCGCTATCTGGGCGTGGCGACCGAGATGATCTCCGTCGCCGAGGCGAAGAAGGTTTTTCCCGTCCTCGACGAGAAGCAGTTCCTGGGCGCCATGTGGCATCCGCTCGAAGGCCATCTCGATCCCTCCGGCACCACGCACGCGTATGCCAAGGCGGCGCGCATGAACGGCGCCGAGATCGTGCGCAAGAACCGCGTGACGGGCATGCGCCAGCGCTCCGACGGCACCTGGGATGTCGAGACGGAGCAGGGCGCCGTCCATGCCGAACATGTCGTCAATGCCGGTGGCCTTTGGGCGCGCGAAGTCGGCCGCATGGTGGGCCTCGAGCTCCCCGTGCTCTGCATGGCGCACCAGTATCTCCTTACCGAGGAGATGCCGGAGATCCTCACCTACAACAAAGAGGCCGGCAAGGAGATCGTGCACGCCATCGACTTCGACGGCGAGCTCTACATGCGCCAGGAGCGCTCAGGCATGCTGGTCGGCACCTACGAGGCGAACGGCATTCCCTGGTCGCCGAAGGTCGCGCCCTGGAACTTCTCTTCTGAACTCCTTCCGCCCAATCTGGACCATATCGCCGACAACCTCGCGCGCGCCTTCGAGCGCTATCCGGCGCTCTCGAAGGCCGGCATCAAGAACGTGATCCATGGGCCCTTCGCCTTCGCGCCGGACGGCAATCCGCTGGTCGGACCGATGCGCGGCCTTCCCAACTACTGGGTCGCCTGCGGCGTCATGGCAGGCTTCAGCCAGGGCGGCGGCGTGGGGCTCGCGCTCGCCAATTGGATGAGCGACGGCGACCCCGGCTTCGACGTCTGGGCCATGGACGTCGCCCGCTACGGCTCCTGGGCCACCATGGGTTACACTGACAGGAAGGTGCGCGAGAACTACGGCCGCCGCTTCCGCATCACCTTCCCGAACGAGGAGCTGGCCGCCGCCCGTCCGCTCCGCACCACGCCGCTCTATGACCGCTTCAAGGCGGCGGGCGCCTTCTTCGGCGCCTCCTACGGGCTGGAGCAGGCCCTGTGGTTCGGCAAGCCCGGTAAGACGCCCACCGAGAAGGTCACCTTCAAGCGTTCGAACGCCTTCCCGGTCGTCGGCGCGGAATGCCGCGCGGTGCGGGACGGCGTGGGCCTCATGGAGATCTCGGGCTACGCCAAGTACGAGATCAAGGGCTCGGGCGCGGAAGCCTTCCTTTCGAACCTGCTCGCCAACCGCATGCCGGAAAAAGGCCGCATCGCGCTCACCCCGATGCTGAACGAGCGGGGCAAGCTCATCGGCGACTTCACCGTCGCCAAGGCTGCGGACGATCGCTTCTACATTTTCGGCTCCGGGCCCGCCGAGGGCTATCACATGCGCTGGTTCGAGGCGCATAAGCCAGACGACGTCACCGTGCGGGCCCTTTCCGCCGGGCTCTGCGGCCTCACCATCGCGGGGCCGAAGGCGCAGGCGCTGCTCGCCAAGGTCACGGGCGAGGATGTCTCGACCGCCCCCATGCCCTTCCTCTCCTTCCGCGAGATGGATGTTGGTCTTGTGCCGGCCAAAGTCGGCCGCATCAGCTTCACGGGCGACCTCGGCTACGAGATCTGGTGCGACACGGACGATCTCTTGGCGCTGCATGACACGCTTACGCACGCCGGTGCCGAGTTCGGCTTGAAGCCCTTCGGTGGGCGCGCCCTCATGTCGCTGAGGCTCGAGAAGAACTGGGGCACCTGGGCGCGCGAGTACCGTCCGATCTATGGCCCCTACGAGGCGGGCCTCGGCCGTTTCGTCAGCCTGAAGAAGAATGCCTTCATCGGCCGCGACGCCGCGGCGCGCGAGAAGGAAGAGGGCGGCGAGCGCGCCCTCGTGACCTTCACTGTAGATACGAAGAACGTCGACGTGATCGGCGATGAGCCGATCTGGCATGGTCGCAAGGTCGTCGGCTGGGTCACTTCCGGCGGCTACGCGCATCATGCGCAGAAGTCGGTCGCCATGGGCTACGTGCCGGCCGGGCTTGCGGGCGCCGACGACGGCTTCCAGATCGAGATCATCGGCCGCCGCTACAAGGCGACGCCGCAGCGCCAGCCCCTGTTCGATCCGGACGGCGCCAGGATGCGAGGCTAGATGCTTCCGGCCGCGCCGCTTGGCGCCCTGCGCGAGAGACGGCGCGGAACCCGCCCAGACCGCAGCGGCGAGTGCCGAAAGCAGCGCCAGAAGACGCAGTGAAGAACCCATGATTGCCCCCGATTCGATGCGCGCAGACTGGGTTCTATGCAACCGGAAGTCAACAACCCTTCGGGCTTTCGAGGGACCATGAACGCACCCTCGGACCGGCTCCAGGCCCCCGTCTCGACACCTGAGTTCGTGGCGCTGCTCGCGCTCCTCTTCTCGCTCGTGGCGCTGTCGATCGACGCCATGCTGCCGGCCATCGGCACGATTGCCCGCGAGCTCGGCGCGGCTCATGACAACGACCGCCAGCTCATCATCGGCGTGTTGTTCCTGGGCCTTGCCGTAGGCCAGCTTGTCTACGGACCCCTTTCCGACGGCATCGGGCGCAAGCCATCGATCTTCATCGGCCTCGCCTTCTTCATTGCCGGAACGGTCCTCGCGGCGCTGGCGGAAACCTTCCCGCTGATGCTTCTCGGCCGCGCGCTCGAAGGCTTCGGAGCCGCCGCGCCCCGCATCGTCGCCGTCGCCATGGTGCGCGATCTCTACGAAGGCCGCGCCATGGCGCGCATCATGTCGCTCGCCACCTCGATCTTCATACTAGTGCCGGTGCTGGCGCCGGCGCTCGGACAGGGAATCCTGCTCATCGCCCACTGGCGCATGATCTTCCTTCTGCTTCTCGCCATGGCCGTGCTTTCGGTGATCTGGCTCGGCCTGCGCCAGCCCGAGACCCTGCCGCCCGAGCGGCGGTCCTCGCTTGCGCCGTCCCGTATCCTGCGAGGCATGATGGAGGTCATGCGCGACCGCCAGGCGCTTGGCTACACGCTGGCGACCGGCATGATCTTCGCGGCCTTCGTCGCCTATCTCCAGATGTCGCAGCAGATCTTCGCTGAGTTCTACGGCAAGACCCACACCTTCCCGTTCTATTTCGGCCTCCTGGTCGCGGCCATCGGCCTCGCCTCCATCGTGAACGCGCGTCTCGTCATGAAGCACGGCATGCGGCGCCTGGCGTGGCTGGCGCTCCTCGCCTGCTCACTCGTCGCAGCCGCGCTTCTCGCGGTCTCGCTCGTCTATGCCGGGAAGCCGCCCTTCTGGAGCTTCATCGCAAGCTTCATGGCGCTCTTCTTTTTCAACGGCCTCCTCTATGGCAACTTCAACGCGCTGGCGATGGAGAACATGGGGCACATCGCCGGCACGGCCTCCGCGGTGGTGGGCGCCGTTCCGACCTTCATCTCCATGGCGATCGGCAGCCTGATCGCGCGCGCCTATGACGCGTCGGTCATTCCGCTGGTCCTGGGCTTTGCGGTATGCAGTCTCCTGGCGCTCGCCTTCATGGCCCTGGCCGAGGCAGGCGCCGGAGGAGGGGTCCGTCTATCGGAGAAATAGCGAAGGGAGCTGCCATGGCCGACATCTTCAAGGACGCGCGCAAGCGGGAGTATCTGAACGCCGAGGGGGCCGACAGGCCGCTGAAGAGTCCGATCCCGCACGCGACGCTGGTCAAGGCGCGCGGCTACCGCAAGCAGCGGCTCGTGGACGAGCTCTGCCGCCACGACTGCGCGGCAATCCTGCTCTACGATCCCGTCAATATCCGCTATGCGTTCGACGTCTGCAACATGCAGGTCTGGATGACGCACAACCCTTCACACTACGCGGTGGTCTGCGCCGATGGCCATGGGATCGACTTCGAGTACGGCAAGTCCGAGCATGTCGCGCAAGGCTATGAGACGATCGATGAGGTGCGCACGGCCACGAGCTGGTTCTACTTCGCCTCCGGACACCGTACGGCCGAGCGGGCCGAGAAGTGGGCCGACGAGATCGCCGATATCGTCAAGCAGCGCGGCGGTGGCAACCGGCGCCTCGCGGTCGACAAGCTCGAGCCCCTGGGCGTCGAGGCCCTGAAGCGGCGCGGCATCGAGCTGATCGAGGGACAGGAGATCACCGAGCACGCGCGCGCGATCAAGAGCCCCGAGGAGATCGAGCTCATGCGCTGGACCATCCGCGTCTGCGAGGCGGGCATGGCGCGCATGTACGAGCATTCGCTCCCCGGCAAGACCGAGAACGAGATCTGGGCCGAGCTCCATTTCGAGAACATCCGCTCGGGGGGAGAATGGATCGAGACGCGGCTGCTCGCATCCGGCCCCCGCACCAATCCTTGGTTCCAGGAGTGCTCCGACCGGGCGGTGAAGGAGGGCGAGATCATCTCCTTCGACACCGACATGATCGGCCCCTATGGCTACTGCGCCGACCTCTCGCGCTCCTGGACTTGCGGACACACGCGCATGACCAACAAGCAGCGCGAGCTCTATGCCGCGGCCGTCGGCCAGATCCACCACAACGTGGCGATCCTGAAGCCCGGCATGAGCTTCGTTGAATTCAACGAGAAGCAGTGGGTCATCCCGGAGAAGTACCGTGCGCGGCGCTACTCGACCTCCATCCATGGCGTGGGGCTCGCGGATGAGTATCCAGGCGTGCCGCTCGGCCCCGACTTCGGCCGCGCCTATGACGGCCGCTTCGAGGAGAACATGACGATCTGTGTCGAAAGCCTCATCGGCGAGGAGTCGGGCGGAGAGTGCATCAAGCTCGAGACGCAGGTGCTGATCGGACCGGACGGCGCCACGCGTCTCGACAGCTTCCCCTGGGAGGAGATCTGAGCCGGCGCCGCTGTTAGAGCGTTACCGGATCAGATTGAAATTCCGCTCATTCCCGAGAAAGCGGGAATCCAGCGACCTTGTGACTCTGGGTCCCCGCCTGCGCGGGTACGAACGGTGGATCACTTGGCTCAGACAGATCGGAAGCTGCTCTAGCTGTGCCTCGGCCGCGCCACGACCCGCAGTCGGCCGCTCTTGCCGCCGCCGCAGAAGAAGCGGTCACCCCCGTCCGATTCGAGCCCGGAGACGCCCGTGCCGGCGGGCATCTCGATGCTCTCGATCACGGCGCCTGTCTCCGGATTGATGCGCCGGATGTCGCTTTTGTCGTCGTCCCAGGTGGCGTGCCAGAGCTCGCCGTCGACCCAGGTGACGCCGGTCACGAAGCGGTTGGATTCAATGCTGCGCAGGACCTCGCCGGTCTCCGGGTCGACCTGGTGGATCTTCCGCTCCCGGTAGTGGCCTACCCAGAGCGATCCCTCTGCCCAGGCGAGGCCTGAGTCGCCGCCCTTTCCGGGCGCCGGTATCGTGGAGATCACATGCCCCGTGGCCGGATTGATCTTCTGGATGCGATTATCGGCGATCTGGTACAGGTGCGTCCCGTCGAAGGCCGTGCCGGCATGCGCCGGGACATCGAGCGAGCGCACGGCCTTTCCGTTCTCCGGATCGAGGGCGTTCAGCCGGTCCCCGGAGGCGAACCAGACATGCTGGCCGTCGAAGGTGACCCCATGCACGTCGTCCACGCCGGGGAACGGACCGAATTCGTGAAGGATCTTTGCGTCTGACTTTTTCATGCCCCCATCCTAACCGCTCGGCAGGGATAGAGGGAGTAACAAGGCAGTCGCGAATCCGGACGCTATCCGCCTTGGTGTTCGCACGCGCCGATCCTATCTGATGTCTGTGCCGGACTTCAGGCCGGCAATTCGCCAACGGAGGAGTTCCAACGTTCATGGCCAAGCGATCCCGCCGCGATCTCGAGAAGACATATCCGCTCCCGGACTTCATCTCCAAGCTGCGCCGGCTGGCCGACGCGCTGGAGCAGGGCCGCCGCTTCCAGATCCAGATCGGCGGCGAGCGGGTCCCGGTTCCGGTGCGCGCCGTCTACAACATCGAGCACGAGCGGGACGCGGAAGGGGAAGAAATCGAGTTCCAGATCAAGTGGAAGCCGGAATAGCCGGCAGCCGCTCTCTCTATTGTTTTCTCACCCGCCCATGTGGCGGTCGACCACGCGCTGGAGCAGGGGTCCGTAGTGCTCTATCCGCGGCGTCTTCATGCCATCGACCTTGCCGGCCTCGTCCCATAGGCGCACGCGCACAACGGCGTCGAAATGCGGATTCTTTCGGAACTCCGCCACTTCCGCCTCGTTCATGGGTCCGCCCTGGAAGCCCAGCGTCTTGACGGAGGCTTCCGACAGCTTGCCGAGATAGCTCGGGTCGGTGGCGCAGAGATAGCGCTTGGCGGCGACATGCAGGCGCACGCATTCCGTGACGACCGGCGGGAAGAAGGGTTCGAGCACCATGGCGCCTGCCTCGTCGTGCAGGTTGTCGACGCCCTTGTCGATATAGTCCTCGCCGAACTCGTTGGTGTAGTGCCCGATGTCGTGCAGGAGCGCCGCCGCCACGAGCTCCTCCGGCGCGCCGTCCTGCTCTGCGAAGACCGCGCCTTGCAGCATATGCTCCGACATGGTCACGCATTCGCCGAGATAGGACTCAGCCCCCCGCCGGTTGAAGATGTCGGTGATGAAGGGGATGATCGTCTCGCGGGTCAGTGTCTCGCTCATTCGGCGGCCTCCAGGAATATCTCTTCCTCGATCGCGGCGAGCGTCGACAATAACCCGTCCTTGTCGGCATAGCAGCCCTGGAGCCAGCGGCTCCCCGAACCCGAGAAGGCCTTGCGGGCGTGCAGGACACGCGTGTTGTCGACGATGAAGAGCTCGCCCGGCTCGAGCTTGAAGCTGACCGCCAGCGCCGGGTCCTCGATGATCGAGGCAAGTTCGCGATAGGCGGCGTACCAATCTCCCATGTCGGCATAAGGGATGTCGGTCACGGTGCCGAGCGAGCGGTTGTTGAAGCGGACCGCGATGAGCTCGCCGTCCGGCGTAAGCTCGATCATCGGCCGCCGCGCCGAGAGCCGCACGCCCTTCGAGCCGCGATACTCGAAGCGCGCGCAGTGCCGCGACAGGAGGTCAAAACCGCGCGGGTTCCGTTGCTTGAGAATCTCGGCGGCCTTGAAGCCGTCGACCACGATCGATTCACCGCCCGCCACGGTGTTTTCGAGACAGGCGAGAAGCTGCAGCGTCGGCACCGGGTCTCGGTAGGGATTGTCGGTGTGGGCCTGAAGGCCGAGATTGGTGTAGGCGAGATTGTTGGGGTTGACCTCCGCCCGCACCTCGAACCAGCGCCCGTAGTTCGTCTCGCGCACATAGCCGAAGAGTTCGGCCACCTTGCAGAGCGCGCCGCTCTCGCGCGGTACTCCCCGCATGACGGCGAAGCCGTAGCGGTGGACCTCCGCCAGCCAGGCGCCGAGCGCCTTGCGGTCGGCGACGCAGGCGGAATGTTCAGCCGGCGCATGCCGTCCGTTGAGCCTGCCGTCCCACCGCTCGACGTCCGGACCCGTCCAGCCGGACGCCTGCTGCCTTGGCGCATCGTAGGCATGATCCCGGAGCCAGCCCGCCGGGAAGGTCACCGATTTCCCCTCGGGCGCGAAACGCAGCGTCACCCCCTGGCCCGCCGGCGTGGCGCTCTCGATCCAGATTTCGGCTGGGATGTCGAGCACCGTGATCAACCGCTGGCCGTTGGTAGCCGAGCGGGTCTCGGGGTCGGGGGCGTTGTCCCGGAGCCAGACGGCGTGGAAGCGAGCGACGCCGCCGTCGCTCCAGGCGATTTTGAGGGCGCGTCCGCCGTCGAGGATTTCGGCGCTTTGAATGGATGTCATGTAGGCCTCCGGGGGTGGATTGCCGGAGCATCGTTTCCTTGAGACATAAAATCCAACGATATAATTATGGAATTTGGCCACGAATATTTTATGACTAGCCCATGACGCCCTTTCCGCCCCTGGACTGGCTCCGGGCCTTCGAGGCCGCTGCTCGCCATGCGAGCTTCACGGCCGCCGCTGCCGAGATCGGGCTCACCCAGGCCGCGGTCAGCCAGCATATCCGCAAGCTCGAGGAGCATCTCGGCGCCCCTCTCTTCCGCAGGCTCCCGCGCGGGGTCGAGCTGACGGCGGACGGCGCCGCCTACCTGCCGCATGTGCAGGCCGCCTTCGCGGTGCTCGCCCGCAGCACGCAGGACATGTTCCAGCGGGGCCGCCGCGCGCCTGTGAAGCTCGTCTGCCCGCCATCCTTCGCCGGCCTGTGGCTTGCCCCTCGCCTTGCCGCGCTGATCGAGGCTCATCCGGGCTTGAGGGTCAATGTCGCCGTGGTCGCTAAGCCCGCGGACTACGAGGCGGAGGCGGGCGACTTGGAAGTGCGTTTCGGGGCAGGGGAATGGGAGGGGCACGAATCCGCAGCACTCCTGCCCGAGGCTCTGGCGCCCGTCGCCTCGCCGTCCCTGACCGCGCGTCTTAAAGACTGGAGCGACAGGCCCCTTATCGCCGTCACCGGCCCGCGGGACGGCTGGTCGCAATGGGCCTCAGTCGCCGGGATGAATTTGAAGGGGCCCGTCGTCGCCCGCTTCGACACGCTCCTCATCGCGCTCCAGGCTGCTCGGGCCGGGGCCGGCGTGCTGCTCGCATCTCTGCCGCTGGCCGAGGGCGTGCTCGCGGACGGTACCTTGGTGCAGATCCACCCGCATGTGCTGCGCACCGGGACGGGCCATTTTCTGGCGCGGGACCGCGCGAAGCGACGGTCGGCTGATGCCGAAACGGTCTGGCGATGGCTGCTCGAGGCAGGCCGTGCGTGAGCGGCCTAGGAGCCTCAGCGGCAGCGTACCCACGCGCCGGAGCGCGCGAGGTAGCGGCCGGTGCGGGGATTGAACGAGCGGTACTTGGAGGCGCAGTAGTCGTACCAGGCCGGCGAGCCCTCGACCGGGATCTCTTCCTCGTAGGAGGCCTCTTCCTGCCGGTAGCCGGCATCCATGCAGTCCTGGAAGGCTGCGTGGTAGATGGCGTTCCACTTGCTCGAGCTGTGCGCCGCGCCGCCGAACAGGCCGACGCCGCCGCCGATCGCCGCGCCCTGGCCGGCGCCCTTGCCACCGCCGAGGATGCCGCCGATGAGCGCGCCCGTGATGGCCCCCCCGATGCCGCCGCCGATGATCTCGCCGCCGTCGGTCCGCTCGCTCGCGACCTGGCGGGCATAGTTGTCGCAATAGGCCGGAGAGTTGGCGAAGGCCGACGAAGCGCCGGCAATGAGCGCGAGCGCGGCGGCGGCCGGCGCGAACAGGCGTGCGAGCATGGTGCGGACTCCGTTTAACCCCGTGTTCCCGAAGGAGGAATGCGATAGCCGGCCCAGTTGGCGGCCAAAGGGTTAAATTGCGTTGAATACGCGGCAGAGAGGACTAGCGGCAGGGCTTCCAGCGGCCAGAATAGGTGCGGTAGAGGCCGGTTGCCGGATTATAGGACCGGTACTTCGCGGCGCAGTAGGCGTGGCGATCCGAGGCGCTGTGATAGTTCGAGCCATCCACGTGCGCCTCCGCGGCGGCTTCGTGCAGCGCCTCGTCGCCGAACTTCATGAAGGCGACGTCGAGCGGCGTGTCGTGGGCGTCCATGCAGAAGCGGAAGGCGTGCATATAGACGCCTTCCCGCTCCACGCCGTAGGCGCCGCCCGGCCGGCCCGCCGCCTGATCGGCCGCGTAGCTGTTGCAGTATCCTGCGACGGCAGGAAAGGCCTGGGACGGCGTTGTCCCGAGAAGAGCCAGAACGGAAAGAACGGCCAGCGGGACGATCGTCGAACGGAGCACCATGGATTCCTCCCATCGTGAGGGCAGGAACTATGAGCGCGTCTGGTAAACGAACGCCTACGCTGGCCACGGGTGGGCTAGCGGCAGAACACCGCCTCGCCCGTATAGCTTGTGAAGGTGCCGGTGCGGGCGTTGAACGACCGGTAACGGTCCGCGCAATAGGAGTACCAGGCGGCGGTCCAGGGCTCCGGCCGCGCGACGACGACCGTCCGCATCGGGGCCTCCCCGGGCTCCTCGACGACTACGGTGCGCGGGGGCGCCGGGCGCCTGACGATCACGGTCTCATCGGGCGCATCCGCATAGGCGTCGTCCGCATAGGCGTTGTCCACATAGGGCGCGGGCGCTTCGGTCGTGTCCACCGCCGTCGTTATGCAGGCTTCGTATGCCGCGTCGTAGGCGGCGCGCCAGCGACCCTGATAGCCGACGCCGGCGTCGATGGTGCCGACGAAGCTGCCGATCACGCCGGTCGGCCCCGCCTGCCGGTCGGCCGCCGAACGGGCCACGCCGTTGCAGTAGCCCGGGGACTGCGCCGAAGCCGGCGCCGCCCAGGCAGCCGCCGCGACCGCAGCCGCCGCGCCGATGAGGAGTATCTTGCTCGCGATCATGATCGCCTCCAATGTTCCTGCGTCTGTTCGTGTCGTCCCTGAGAGCGCAAACGGGTTCCGTCAGGCGGATGTTCCCGTGAATTCGCGCAACTCCCAAGGATGGTCGCAATCGGCGCCCTATCATGACCATGATGGGGCTAAGGTGGTACGCGAAAAGGGCAATTGTGGACCGATGACAGCGACGACGAACGAGACGAGCGCGGCGGAAATCCCCGGGCAGCACAGCATGACGGACATCCAGGAGCTCTCCAAGCAGGTCTCCGCCACCAGCCGGCGCGCGGGCGGACGCGAGGCGCGCCGCCAGATGCGCGCCAAGGCGGTTCCCTCCTTCCCCACGCTGCGCCGCAAGGTTCCCGTCTACCGGATCGTCCCAGACGAGGCGGTCGAGCTCATCCACTCGGAGTCCTGCCGCATTCTGGAGGAAGTCGGCATCGAGTTCCGCGACGATGAGGCGATCGCCATGTGGAAGGCGGCGCGCGCCGACGTGCAGGGAACGCGCGTGCGCATCGACCGCGCCCAGCTCATGGATCTCGTCGGGAAGATCCCGTCCGAATACACGATGCACGCGCGCAATCCGGAGCGCACCGTGACCGTCGGCAACGACAAGTCGATCTTCGTGCCCATGTACGGCGCGCCCTATGTGCGCGATCTCGACAACAAGCGCCGCTACGGCTCGCTCGCCGACCTCAACAACCTGCACCGGATGGCCTATATGGCCCCGCAGCTCCACTCCTCGAGCGCGATCATCTGCGAGCCGATGGATGTTCCGGTGCCGCGCCGGCACCTTCACATCATTCACTCGGCGCTCAAGCACTCGGATAAGCCCTTCATGGGGATCGTGACCGCGAAGGAGCGCGCCGAGGACACGATGAAGATGGCGGGTATCGTGTTCGGGGACGACTTCGTGAAGGACAACACCGTCCTGACCTCGGTCGTGAACTGCAATTCCCCACTGGTCTGGGATGTGACCATGCTGGACGCGCTCAAGGTCTATGCGGCGCACAACCAGCCCTGCCTCATCTCGCCTTTCGCGCTCTGCGGCGCATCGACTTCCGCCTCGAGCCTCGGCGCCGTGGCGCAGGTCAATGCCGAGGCGCTGGCGGGCCTCGCCTTCACGCAGCTCGTGCGGCCCGGCAGTCCGCAGGTCTATGGGCAGTTCATGGTGACCGTGGACATGAAGACCGGCGCGCCCATGGGCGGGACGCCCGAGGCGGCGCAGATGATGTTCGTGATGGGGGCGCTTGCCAGGAAGTACAAGCTCCCCTGGCGCACCTCGGGCTTCCATGTCGGCTCGAAGCTCAACGACGCGCAGGCGGGCTACGAGGCCAACATGCTCATGCATGCCGCCATCCTCGCCGGCGCCAACTACATCTGGCATGTGGCGGGCTGGCTGGAGGCGGGTCTCGTCTGCGGCTACTCGAAGTTTGCGACCGACTGCGAGCAGCTCGAGGGCTGGTACAAGTATGCGCAAGGGCTGTCCTTCGACGACTTCAAGGAGGCCATGGCCGCCATCCGCGAGGTGGGCCCGGCCGGCCATTTTCTCGGCACGCAGCACACGCTCGAGCATTTCCAGACGGCCTTCTTCATGCCGCATCTCATGGACTTCAATTCCTTCGAGCAGTGGTCGGCCGAGGGCGCGCTGGACCACGACGCGCGCGGCCGCGAGAAGGCGAAGGCGATGCTCGCCGCCTACGAGGAGCCGAAGCTCGAGCAGTCGGTGGCCGAGGCGCTGGAGGACTTCATCGCCAGGCGCGAGCGCGAGCTTCCCGACCGGGTGAGCTGAGCGCCATTGTCATAGCCGGGCTGAGTGGGTCCGGGACCTGACAAGAGTATCGTCATGGCCGGGCTTGACCCGGCCATCTTTTCGGGCGCCGAACCTCACAAAAGGATGCCCGGCTCGGAGGCCGGGCATGACGGAAATCTAGGGCTGACGTGCTATCCCTGTCGCACCCAGGTCTCAAAGGCCCTCGGCCGGACCTGGATCCCCTCGCTTCATTGCCTCTCAATAGCCCGGCGGGCCGGGTGGGACGGGCCCGCTCGGGGCCAGCACGCCGTCCTTGCCGTGCTGCTCGTCGCCTGAAAGCGGCGGGCAGAACACGCTCAAGATATGAATGTCCGTATGGGCGCGCACGCGGTGCCGGTCCTTGGGGCCCACATTGTAGGCCATGCTCGGCTCGAGCCTCCAGGTCTCGCCCGTGGTGAGGTCGTTCACCTCACCGGTGCCGGAAACGATGTGGTTTGCCTCCCAGTGATGCTTGTACCAGAGGGTGGCCTCGGCGCCCGCGGCGAAGTGCACGTCGGAGAACCCGAAGCCGATGCCGTCGGCCTTGGTCAGCATGCGGAGTGTTCGCGCCTGACCGTTGGCCGCAATGATCTCCTTTGCGGCGCGGCGCATCTCGTCCGCGCGTTTGACGAACATGCGCCGGTCCGTCTTCTCGATGGGACCGCTGGCCGTATACCCGCCGTCCTTGTCGAAGCGCTCGTCGCCCTTGAGCGGCGGACAGAAGATGCTGAGATAGTGCGCGTCTTCCGTCACGAGCAGGCGATGCCGGTCGTTGGGCCCGACGACGTAGAGGACGCCCGCCTCGAGGGGATACTTCTCCTCGCTCGTCAGATCCGTCACCTCGCCCTTGCCGGAGATGATGTAGTTGGCCTCCCAGTGATGCTTCAGCCAGACGATCGCGTCCGTGCCTTTCTTCACCCGGTTCTCGTTGTAGGAGTAGCCCATGCCGTCGGCGGCGGTCAGGAAGCGCGCCGAACGGAACCTATCGTTGCCCAGCGGCAATTTGATGCGGCCGAGCCTCTCGAGCTCGTCAAGCGTCCGAATGAACACGGCGCACTTCCCCCAATGAAGGACAGGCGTCCTATCCCCGCCGCACCCAGGCCTCGAAGGCCTTGAGCCAGACTTCGATCACCTTGCGCGTGCCTTCGTCCTTGAGCGTCCCGTCCTCGGCGAACTTGTCCGGCGCGTTGCCGCAGAAGATCTCGGGTTTGGGCATCGGCAGCGCCTCGAGCCCCTGCAGGTTCTGCCTGAGCTGATATTGCGAGCGGGCTGTGCCGACGGGTCCGCCGGAGGCGCCCATGATGCCGACGCGCTTGTCCTTGAAGGGCTGATTCTTGCCGCGCGACAGCCAATCGGTCGTGTTCTTGAGCACGCCCGGAATCGAGAAGTTGTACTCGGGCGTCGAGATCATCACGCCGTCCGCGCGCCGGATGCGCTCCTGCATGTCGAGAACGATCTGCGGGATGCCGAGCGATGTCTCGTCGTCGCCGTCATAGAGCGGAATGCCTTTGAGGGTCAGGAGCTCGACCTTCATGGACTTGGGCGCCATGGATGCGACCGTCTTCACCAGCATGGTGTTGAAGGAACCCTTGCGCAGGCTGCCGCTGATCGCGACGATGTCGAGCGTGTCTGCCATGGCCTTGATCTCCTAGTATGTCGCGCGACCGCCCGAGAGGTCAAAGGCCGCGCCGGTCGTGAAGGAGTTCTCCCGCGAGCAGAGCCAGGCCACCATGGAGGCGATCTCCGTCACTTCGACGAAGCGGTTCCGCGGGATCTTCGAGAGCATGTAGTCGATGTGCTGCTGCGTCATCTGGTCGAAGATGCGGGTCCTGGCGGCCGCCGGCGTGATGCAGTTGACCGCGATGTTGAGCCCCGCGAGCTCCTTGCCCAGCGACTTCGTGAGCGCGATGACGCCGGCCTTCGATGCGGAATAGGCCGAGGCGTTGGGGTTTCCTTCCTTGCCGGCGATCGAGGCGACGTTGACGATGCGGCCGTATTTTCGCTGGATCATGCCCTGGATGACGGCCCGGTTCACATAGAACGTGCCGTTGAGGTTGATCTCCATGACGCGCCGCCATTCCTCGACCGGGTACTCCGCGACGGTGGTGTTCTTGCCCGCGACGCCCGCGCAATGGACAAGGATCGTGACCGGCCCGAGCGTCCTTTCCGTCAGCGCGACGGCATCCATGACCGTGTTCGGATTGGTGACGTCGACCTCGATGCCGGCGGAGCCCTGGACCTTCTCGGCCGCCTCCTTCGCAAGCCCCGCGTCGATGTCCCAGATGGCCACGCGCGCGCCCGACTGGCTGAACCGCTCGGCCACCGCATAGCCGATGCCCTGGGCGCCGCCGGTGACGATTGCGACGCCGTCGGCGAGATCGATCTTGTTCATATGTCTCAGGGTCCCGAATGAAGTGATGTCGGCCCCTTATGCGGCATCGCGTCGGCGCTGTCAGCCCTTGATCGCCTTGTAGGCATGGAGCGCGCGAGACCGTCCCTCGTCCAGACCGACGATCGGATCGGGATAGGAATCCGCCGATAGTCCGGCATCCCGGACAACAGCCTTCGGAGCGGCCCATGGCTTGTGGATGTAGCGGTCGGGGAGCTTGGCGATCTCAGGCACCCAGCGCCGGACGTAAGCGCCTTGCGGATCGAATTTTTCGCCCTGCAGCACCGGGTTGAAGATGCGGAAGTAAGGAGAAGCGTCGGCGCCCGAGCCTGCCACCCACTGCCAGTTGAAGGTGTTGTTGGCGATGTCGGCATCGACCAGCGTGTCCCAGAACCATGCCTCTCCGTCCTGCCAGGGTTGCAGGAGGTGCTTGACCAGGAAGGACGCGGCAATCATCCGCACGCGGTTGTGCATCCAGCCCGTTCCCCAGAGCTCCCGCATGCCGGCATCGACGATCGGATAGCCGGTCATGCCCTTCTGCCAGGCCCGGAGCGAGGTCTTGCTGCGCCGCCATGCGAAATTGGCGAACTCCGGTCGGAAGGGCTTTCTGGGAAGCTCCGGGAACTGATGGATGAGGTGATAGCTGAACTCGCGCCAGAGCAGTTCCTTGAGGAAGGTCTCCGCGCTCTTGTCCTGCCGGCCGCCGCGGCTACCCATCGCCGAGCGCACTGCATGCCAGCACTGGAGCGGGCTGATCTCGCCTGCCTGGAGATGCGGTGAGAGGCGCGAGGTGCCCTTCTCGCTCGGGCGGTCGCGCCCGGCGGCGTAGTCGGCAAGCGCTCCTGCGATGAACCGCTTGAGGGCCGCCCGTGCGCCGGCCTCGCCCGGCGTCCACCTCGTGGAGAAGTCTGCCGCCCAGTCCGGACGACCCTCGTAGAGGTTCCAGTCCTTCAGTTTCTCGCTCCGGATTGCGCCCGCATAGGCTTCGATCTTCGCTGGTGCTGGTCTTGGCTCTCGTCTCGGCTCCTGCTTGAGGCAAGCACGCGAGAAGGGCGTGAAGACCTTGTAGGGGTTGCCGGACCCCGTGCGGATGCGTTCGGGCTCGTGGAGCAGAAAGCCTTGATGGCGATGGCACTCCGCGCCGCGTCCTTCGGCGGTCTCGCGCACCTCCTCTTCGACCGCCTCCGACCATGGCGCGTAGTCCCGCATGTAGTGGAGGCTCGCGGCCCCCGTCTCCTCCATCACCTCTCGCACGGCGCGGGCGCTCGTCCCTTTTCGGAGCAGCAGCTTCACGCCTTTCCGGTCAAGCGATTGGCCGAGCGCTTTGAGGCTTCTCTCCAGCCACCAGCGGCCGGCTGCCCCGATGGCGCGCATGCCCTTCGATTCCTCGTCGAACACATAGAGCGCGACCAGCGGCCGGCCCTCGGCCACGGCGGCGGCAAGGGCAGGGTTGTCGGCGAGGCGGAGATCGCGTCGGAACCAGACGAGAGCGGGCTGCATGGGTTTCCTGGATCAGGAGCGGCAGGCAGGCGGAGCCGGCTCTTGCGCCGGTCCCGCCCAGACGGCAGAAGATGCCTGCCATGAACGCGAAGGCCAACAGCACTGTTCCAGCGGGTATTCTGCCGGCCCACGCCATCCGACGGCTCGGCGAGGAGGGCGGCATCCGCTCGTTCGTTCCCTTCGACGCCGATCAGATCCAGCCGGCGAGCCTCGATCTGCGGCTGGGCGATCACGCCTACCGGGTGCGGGCCTCCTTCCTGCCGGGGCCGGGGCGCACGGTCGCCGAACGGCTGGACGACCTGAAGCTGCATCGCTTCCCGCTCGCCGACGGCGCGGTGCTGGAGACGGGCTGCGTCTATATCGTGCCCCTGGTGGAGGAACTGAGGCTGCCGGCCAGCATCGCCGCGGCAGCCAATCCCAAGAGTTCCTCAGGCCGCCTCGACATCTTCGTGCGCGTCATCGCGGATGGCGCCGGGGAATTCGATCAGATCCCCGCGGGTTACAAAGGTCCGCTCTACGCGGAAATCTCGCCGCGCACGTTCTCGATCCTGGCGCGCACCGGCTCGCGTCTCGCTCAGGTGCGCTTCCGGCAAGGCGGGCCGCAACGCCTGCGGGAGATCTCGCTGAGCGTCGATCTCGCGGGGCTCTCCGATGGTGAGCCTGTCGGCTTTCGCGCCAAGCGGCACTCGGGGCTCATCGACGTCGATGCCAAGGCCGCGCTCGACGTTGACGATTTCTGGGAGCCGATCCGCGAGCGCGGGCGGCTCATCCTCGATCCGGACCAGTTCTATATCCTCGCCTCGCGCGAGGCCGTGCGTATCGCGCCCACCGAAGCCGCCGAGATGGAGCCATTCAACCCGCTGGTGGGAGAATTCCGCGTCCACTATGCGGGCTTCTTCGATCCAGGCTTCGGCGATGTGGCGGGAGGCGGAGAGGGGGCCCGCGCGGTACTCGAGGTGCGCTCCCACGAGGTGCCCTTCATCCTCGAGGACGGGCAGACGATAGGCCGCCTTGTCTACGAGCCGCTGACCGAGCCGCCGGAGCAGGTCTATGGCCAGGGTATTGGTTCCAACTACCAGAAGCAGGGCCTGAAGCTGTCGAAGCACTTCCGCCCCTTCAAGCCATGAGCGCGGACCTTCACATTCGCGATGCGACGGTTGGCGACGTGCCCGCCATCGCGGCCATGATGGAGGAGTTCTTCGACTACCTCTGCGCGCTCGATGGGTCGACCTCCGACTTCGTGCGCGCCGACGGCGAGCGGAAACTCCTGAACGACGGGTTCGGCAGGCGTCCGCTTTTCGAGGCAATCATTGCCGAGACGGCGGGAGGCCCGGCAGGCTATGCCATCTTCAACATGATCTACTGGCCGGACAATCTGCAGGCGACGCTGCTGATGTCGGACCTTTTCGTGAAAGCCGCGCATCGCGGAGCTGGCGTCGGCAAGGCCATCATGGA
>JBFXDI010000020.1:0-41117 GCA_050181295.1 Parvibaculaceae bacterium
CAAGTGGGACTCGGCTACCGCGAGAGGGCGGTCAACGTCAAAGGCGCCATCGCGGTGCCGGAGGAGCGCCGGTTCGAACTCAAGGACCGGGCGGTGCTGCTCATCGACGACGTGCTGACCAGCGGCGCGACAGCCAACGCCTGCGCCGGGGCGCTCAGGAAGGCCGGCGCGGCCAGGGTGGACGTGCTCTGCTTCGCGCTTGTGCTGGAGCCGGCGCGTCTCCATATTTGATTGATGTTGCAGCGCAAACCGATGAAGCCATGCCGCGCGTGACCATCTACACGACCGCCTTCTGCCCCTACTGCCATGCCGCCAAGGATCTGCTCAAGGGCAAGGGGGTGGAGTTCTCCGAGATCGACGTCTCGGCGGATCCTGACGAGCGCCGGCGCATGACGGAAAAGGCGGGCGGACGTCGCACCGTTCCCCAGATCTTCATCGACGAGCGCCATGTCGGCGGCGCGACCGATCTCTACAAGCTCGAGCGGGACGGGGCGCTCGATCCGCTGCTGGCAGCTCCATGACGACAGTCCCTTCGAGCCTCAGGGCCGCCTGCATCCAGATGCGGTCGGGCACCGATGTCATGCGTAACGCGGAGGAGGCCGCACACCTCGTGGAAGAGGCTGCGGCACAAGGCGCCAACCTGATCGTGACGCCCGAGATGACCAACATCCTCGAGTCGAAGCGGGATCGGGTGCTGGCCAATACCTTTCATGAAGCCGAGGACCCGGTCGCGCGCTGCTTCTCGGAGCTTTCGCGCCGGCACGGGATACATCTCATCGCCGGCTCGATCGCGGTCCGGACGGAGGGCGAGCGCCTTGCGAACCGGTGCCTTGTCTTCGGACCGGACGGCAGCGTGATCGCCCGCTACGACAAGATGCACATGTTCGACGTCGACCTTCAGGGCGGGGAGAGCTATCGCGAATCCCGCACCTACCGGCCTGGCGAGCGCGCGGCCACGGTGGATCTGCCCTGGGGCCGGCTCGGGCTTTCGATCTGCTACGACCTGCGGTTTCCGGCCCTTTACCGATTGTTGGCGAAAGCCGGCTCAGAATTGCTCATCGTGCCCTCCGCCTTCACGCGGCAGACGGGCGAGGCCCACTGGCACGTGCTGCTCCGGGCGCGGGCCATCGAGACGGGTTCCTTCGTGCTTGCCCCGGCGCAGGGCGGCACGCATATGTGCGGAAGGCAGACTTTCGGGCACAGCCTGATTGTCGGGCCCTGGGGGGAGATGCTGGCGGAGGTACAGGGGGAAGAGCCCGGCATCGTTCTTGCTGACATCGATCTCGATCTTGTGCGTCAGGCGCGAAGCAGAATCCCTGCGCTCCGCCACGACCGACCGTTCACGCGGACCGGAGAGTCCGTGCTTCTTGCGAAGGCAGCCATATGATCCGCTACGACCTTGTGTGTGAGTCCGGGCACGTTTTCGACGGCTGGTTCCGCGACAGCGCCACCTATGACGAGCAGGCGGCGGCGGGGGAGGTTGCCTGTCCGAATTGCGGCACCACGGCGATCGAGAAGCAGATCATGGCGCCCGCCATTCCCGTGAAGTCGAACCGCAAGGCCGACAAGCCGCAACGCATGCTGGGCGGCCCTGCCGATCCCAAGACGGCGGCGCTGGTCGAGGCGGTGAAGAAGCTCCGCGAACATGTGGCGGCCAATGCCGAATATGTGGGCGACAAGTTCGCCGACGAGGCGCGGCGCATCCACTATGAGGAAACCGAGGCGCGGGGCATCTATGGCGAGGCGACGCTGGGCGAAGCCGAGTCGCTGCTCGAGGAAGGCATCGCGGTGCACCCCCTGCCGAAGCTGCCGGACGAGTCGAACTGACTGCTACGGCCGGCGGTGGCCAGAACAAGAAGCCAAATCAACGGTATAGCCTCTTCTTTGGATCAATTCTAAAAAGCCTTTCTCCCTCCAGATCGATGCGCTAGAGTGCGGTGGCGCATGACGAGCCACCGCGAGCGGACGGTGAAAGGAGCAGGTGATGAAAGGCAAGAAGAAGGTTCTCGACTATCTCAACAAGGCCCTGCGGCATGAGCTGACTGCCGTCAGCCAGTACTGGCTGCACTATCGCCTGCTGGAAGACTGGGGCTTCACCAAGCTCGCCAAGAAGGAGCGCGAGGAGTCGATCGAGGAGATGCAGCACGCGGACAAGCTCATCGCCCGCATCGTATTCCTCGAGGGCCACCCGAACCTCCAGACGCTCGATCCCCTGATGATCGGCCAGAACCTCAAGGAAATCCTGGAGTGCGACCTCAAGGGCGAATACAGCGCCCGCGCGCTCTACATGGAAGCCCGCAAGCTCTGTCGCGAGGAGGATGACTTCGTGTCGATGGAGTTGTTCGAGGACCTGCTCGAGGACGAGGAAGGCCACATCGACTTCCTGGAGACGCAGCTTCATCTCCTGGGCGAGATCGGCATCCAGAACTACGGGCAGCTTCAGTCCGACCCGGCGAACAGCGCCGAGAAGCACGACTGAGCCTCGCGCACCTGCGATCGATACAGAAAAGGCCGGGCTCAGCGCCCGGCCTTTTTTCTTCTTATGAGCAACCGGCTCAGCCGACCTGCTCGGGAGCCTGCTCCGAATCGGAGCCCTCTGCCGGGCCTTCAGAAGCCTGCTGGTTCTGATTGCCGCGGCCACGGCCACGGCGCGGGCGTTCGGTACGGCCCGACGAGCCATTTCCTCCCGGGGAAGAGCGCTTCAGGAAATCGGGCTGGTGCCCATCCCAGTTGCGTCTGCCTTCGCCGCCCTGCTGGCCACGCGGCTGGCCCTGGGCCGGCTGCGGGGCGGGGGCCGCTTCCATCTGCTGCGGCTCGGCTTCGGGTTCCATGTCCATGCCGGGCTGCTCGGAGAATACGGGCTGAGGCGCATGCTCCTCCGGTCCCGCCGTCTCGTCGCCGTCCTCGAAGCCTTCCTCGTCCGGGCGGCGCTGCTGGTTCGGCTGATAGCCGTGCTGCTGTTGCTGGAAAGTCTGCGCCGCCGCCACGATCCGCAGATAATGCTCGGCGTGCTGGAAGTAGCTTTCTCCCATGACCGTGTCGCCGGACGACATGGCGTCGCGGGCGAGCTGCAGATATTTCTCAGCCACATGCTGCGCGGTGCCCCGGACCTTCACGTCCGGGCCGTTGCTCTCATAGACACGGCTCAGGGGGCTGGAGGGCCGCCGTCCGCGATTACGCGATCTGTTCTTGAACTGCCCCTGTCTCATGCTGCCTTCGCATAGGTTGCCACGGGTAAGTAATCCGACAGGGCCGGAAAGATCGGGTCGCGCCCGATTCTGCCAGACTCCGTCTGCCGATCAGAAATTTGCACGCTTCAGTGCGACGCTTTCGCTGAAAGCCCTCGTCTGCCGCCGGTAGAACCGGATTTCGGACTTCCCCAATGTCATCCGCCCGGATCGCGAACGACAACCAGATCGCGCAGCCCCACCACCCCTGCCGACCCCGGCAGCTCGCCCAAATGGCTCAAGCTGCGGCGTCCGGCGCCTGCGATCTTCGAAAGGTGTCCGACTGGCTCCAATCTAGCCCTTCGACGGGCAGTTTCCAACCCCCAATTTGCGGGCGGGTTCCAGCGATCCCTCACAGGCGCTCGAAACCCAGCGCACGGACATGGCCAGCCAGATCCGTTCTTCTGGAAGCAAATCCCGATGCCTTCCAGCCAAAATTGGCCAAGATCGCCACAACCTCCGGCTCCTGTCCGGCGCCGATTTCCACCACAAGAAGGCCGCCAGGGACGAGGAGCTGGGCAGCTCCGGCGGCAATGGCGCGGTAGGGGGCTAGGCCGTCCGCCCCTCCATCCAGAGCGCTCCGGGGGTCAAAGCGGGAGACTTCGGTGGCAAGCCCTGCGATCTCGCCAGCGGGAATGTAGGGCGGATTGGAGACGATGAGATCGAAGGCGCCTTCGATCCCATCGCACCAGTCCGCCTTCCGGAATGCCGCGCGTCCAGCGACGCCGTTGCGGGCCGCGTTCCGCTCGGCCATGGCCAGGGCAGCGACGCTCGCATCGGTGCCAACGCCCTCCGCGTCCGGAAGTGCCGCGAGAAGGCTCACCAGGATCGCTCCCGAGCCCGTGCCGAGATCGAGGATGCGAAGTCTCCTTCTCTCGCGGCTCTTTGCAAAAGCGAGCGCGAGCTCGACGAGGATCTCGGTATCCGGCCGGGGGTCGAGCGTCGAGGCGTCGATGCTGAAGGGCAGGCCGAAGAACTCGCGCTCGCCGCGGATCCGGGATACCGGCTCGCCCGCAAGCCTGCGGGCGGCGAATGCAGCGAGACGCTGGATCTCCTCCGGCTGCAGCAGGCGCTCTGGCTCCACTGCAAGCCGCTCGTGGCTCAAGCCGCTCGCGAGCATGAGAAGCACCCTCGCATCGAGCGCGGGCGACGGGATGCCGGCTTCGGCCAGCTCTCGGGAGAGGTCGCGCCGGGCGTCAGCCACGCGCTTCGGCGTCACGCCGTCTCCGCGGCGAGAAGCTCTGCCTGGTGCTCCGTGATGAGCGCCTGCACCATTTCCTCGAGCGCAGGCCCCTCGAGGACCTCCTCGAGCTTGTAGAGCGTGAGGTTGATCCGATGGTCGGTCACGCGGCCCTGCGGAAAGTTGTAGGTGCGGATGCGCTCCGAGCGGTCGCCGCTGCCGATCTGCCCGCGCCTGGCGGCCGAGCGCTCCTCCTCGAGGCGCTGGCGTTCCCGCTCGAAGAGGCGGGCCCTCAGGATCTTCAGCGCCTTGGCCTTGTTCTTGTGCTGGGATTTCTCGTCCTGCTGCGTCACCACGAGGCCCGTGGGGATGTGGGTGATGCGCACCGCCGAATCGGTGGTGTTGACCGACTGTCCGCCGGGGCCCGAGGACCGATAGACGTCGATGCGAAGGTCCTTCTCCTCGATGTGGACGTCGACCTCCTCGGCCTCGGGAAGCACCGCCACGGTGGCGGCCGAGGTGTGGATGCGACCCTGCGACTCCGTTGCCGGCACGCGCTGCACGCGGTGACCGCCAGACTCGAACTTCAGATGCGCATAGGCGCCGCCGCCGGAGATGCCGGCGATGATCTCCTTGTAGCCGCCGAGCTCCGCCTCGCTTGCGGAGATGATCTCGACGCGCCATCCCTTGAAGACGGCGTAGCGCTGATACATGCGGTAGAGGTCGCCGGCAAAAAGGGCGGCCTCGTCGCCCCCGGTGCCGGCGCGGATTTCGAGGATCACGCTGCGTTCGTCGGCCGCGTCCTTGGGCAGGAGCAGGAGCTTGAGCTTGTGGTCGAGCGCTTCGGCCTCGCTGCTCAGGGTCTCGATCTCGGCCTCGGCAAGCTCCGCAAGCTCGCCTTTCTCGCCTGCCGACAAGAGGTCCTCGAGATCCGCCTTTTCCTTCTCGACTGCCTTCAGCCGGACGGCGGTGCGCACCAGCGGCTCAAGCTCGGCATACTCCTTGGAAAGGCGCACGAAGGCCTCGCCCGCGACGCCCGCCGCAAGCTCGCGCTCGATGCTCTCGAAGCGCTCGCGCATGCGCTCGATCTTCTGGAGGTTCAGTCCGGCCATTCCTTGAACGCAAAGGTTTCTTCGCGCCTTCCAGGCCGGGCGTTCTAACGAAAATCAGGCGCGGACGCAAAGAGGGGGCGTCGGAAGTGTTGGCGGGTCAGCCCTTGGAGACGAGCTTGTCGATATCGAGCGGACGGCCGACAAGGATCTCGCCCGGCGTGCCGAGCCTGCCCTTGGCGACGCCGTCGACCTCGTAGGTGAGGAGGCTGCCGTCGCGGGCGGTGAGGACCAGGCCCTCCTGGTTGGGAACGCGGTAGCTGTCGCCCTTCATCAGGGTCTGGGTCGCAATGACGTTGCCCTTGCCGTCCTCGATGCGGATCCACACGGGAGCGGTCGCCTTGATGACGAGGCGCGAGTCGGCGGCCTGCGAGCCGTACTGGCGATCCTGATCCGGCTGATCGGCTGTCTGCGTGCCTGCGGGCACCTCCTTCTCGATCAGCGCGGTCAAGCCGTCGAGCGCGTCGGCGGACTGATCGGCCTCCTTGTCGATGCTCGCCGTCGTCTGCGGCGCATCGTCGTCCATGGGCTCCTCGGAAAGCGAAGTGACGGAGGCCACATGCTCCTCCTCCGCTTCCTCCTTAGGCGCCTCTGCGGCCGCATCGGGGGTCTCGGCCGGCGAGGCGACGACCACTTCCTGCGGCGCCGTCATGGCGGTCACCTCGGGGCGGGGCGCCAGCATCCAGCTCGCGAAACCGAACATGAGGACCGCTCCAACGCAGGAGGCGACGATGCCGTTCCTGCTGGAGGAGGCCGCGATCTGGGCAAGGCGGCGGGCCAAAGGAAACTCGAGGATGGTCGCGCTCGACAGCGCGCGCGGCGCGCGGCGGCGACGGGAATAGCTGCCGCTGCGCGGAAGAAACTGCGCGTAATGAAGCACCAAAGGCTGCGGATCGAGCCCGAGAAACTCGGCGTAGACGCCGACCATGCGCAAGGTGTCGGCACGCGGCGGCAGGTCGGTCAGGTCGCCGCTCTCGATAGCCTCGATGTGGCGGTGGTGAATGCCCGTGGCGGCCACCGTGTCCTCGATCGAGGTGCGGGTTCTCTCGCGCTCGCGCTGGAGGAACCAGCCGGCCTCGCCGGCCGGGTCAACGGACCCGTCGGGCTTGATACGGTAGGTGCCGACATCGTGCTGCATAAGGCCTACTCACCTTGACTCGAACTCGCGGCGAGAATGCAGCGAAAATGGTAAGCGGATGGTGAATGATAACTTTTTCGGCCCGGCCGGGGGATCAGAGCGGCAGGTTTCCGGCTTCCGCGAAACCCATGAGCTCCTTGCGCAGGCTTGCGGCCGGGCTCGGCAGCAACGGATGCAGAAATGCCTCGAGCTTGCCCTGATCGAGCGCAAGCAGCATGGCCTTGACGGGGCCGATCGAGGCTGGGGCCATGGAGATTGAGCAGAAGCCGAGGCCGATCAGCGCCATCGCCTCGAGCGGCCGGCCGGCCATCTCGCCGCAAAGCGTGAGCGGCGTCGCGTGCGCCTGGGCGCGCTCGACGATGTGGCGGAGGACCCTGAGCGCGATGGGGCTCAAGGGATCATAGCGCCCGGCAAGCCGCGGATCGCCGCGATCGGCCGCGAAAAGGAACTGCAAGAGATCGTTGGAGCCCACGGACACGAAATCCGTTTCGGGCAGAAGCTGATCGAGCTGCCACAGGACAGAAGGCACTTCGAGCATGGCGCCGAGCTTGACGGCGGTCGGAACCGGCTGGCCACGCGCCTTCAACCGTTCCGTCTGCGCCTCGACCACCGCGCGGGCGCGGCGGAACTCGTCGGCCTCCGAGATCATCGGGAACATGATCCGGAGCTCGCGGCCGGCGGCGGCGGTGAGAAGCGCGCTCGCTTGCAGGGGCAGGAGGGCGGGGCGGTCCAGCGCCACTCGGATGGCGCGCCACCCGAGCGCAGGGTTCTCCTCCGGCGCCGTGCGCAGATAGGGCAGCATCTTGTCGGAGCCGATGTCGAGCGTGCGGAAGACTACCGGCTTCTCGCCCGCCGCCTCGATGATGGCGCGGTAATGCTCCGTCTGCTGTCGGTGGCGCGGGAAGGAGCGCGCCATCATGAAGTGCAATTCGGTGCGGAAGAGCCCGATGCCGGTGGCGCCGGAATCCGCCAGATGCGGGAGATCGACCAGCAGGCCGGCATTGATCTGCAGCGCGATCCTGACGCCGTCGCGCGTGACGCAGGGGCGCTTGCGGAGCTCGGCATACTGGGCCTGACGCCGCGCGTAGAAGCGAACCTTTTCGGCATAGGCCCGCTCGATTTCGGCGGAAGGGCGCACATGCGCCTCGCCGGAGCTGCCATCCACGATGACGGCGTCGCCATCATCGACGAGATCGACCAGACTCTCGATCTGACCGAGAGCGGGGATGCCGAGCGCGCGCGCCACGATCGAGACGTGGCTGTTCGGCGCCGCGCCGCCGACAATCAACCCACGCAGGTTGCTGCGGCTATAGTCGAGGAGCTGCGCCGGCCCCATGTTGCGCGCCACGAGGATCGCATCGCGCGGAAGGTTGTCGCGCGAGGCCGTCGCGGTCGCGCCCGTCAGGATGCGCAAGAGCCGGTAGACGAGATCGTCGAGGTCGTGCAGCCGGTCGCGCAGATAGGGATCGGACTGGCGCATCAGGCGGGCGCGCATGTCGTTCTGAACGCGCTCCACCGCCGCCTCCGCGGTCAAGCCCGTGTCCACGACCTCCCGGATGCGCCGCGCGAAGCCGCGGTCGTAGGCGAACATGCGGAAGCTCTCGAGGACCTCGTCATATTCCTTGCCGCGCGCCCCGTCGCCCGGCTGCACGAGGTTGTCGACCTCTTCCCTGAGCGTGCCCAGCGCCTGCTCGAGCCTCTCGCGCTCGCGCGGTATGCTCTCGGCGATGAAGTTGGTGATGGAAATGCGGGGCTCGTGCAGCACCGCGTGGCCGAGCGCGATGCCGTCCGCAAGTATGGCGCCCTTGAGATGATGGCTCCTGAGGTGCGCGACGTCGGATTCGACCTGCGCCGCCACCTCGTCGAGCTCGCCCGAGGAGATGATCTCCGCCAGCACCATGGCGGTGGTGAGGAGAGCCTCTTCCTCTTCCTCGGAATACTGGCGGCGCGTGCGGTTCTGCACCACCAGCACGCCGATGATGACGCCTCCGCGCAGGATCGGTACGCCGAGGAAGGAGTTGTAGATCTCCTCGCCCGTCTCCGGCAGGTACTTGAAGGCGGGGTGCGACTGGGCGTCGTCGAGATTGAGCATCTCGGCGGTGGCGGCGATGGTGCCGACGAGGCCTTCGCCGGTCTTGAGCCGGCTCTGGTGCACCGCCTCGCGCTTGAGACCCTCGGTGGCATAAAGCTCGAGCACGTGGCCGGCCTGCATGACATAAATCGAGCAGACCTCGGCCACCATGTTGGCCGCGATGAGGGAGACAGTCTTGTCGAGCCGCGCCTGCGCCGTCACCGGCTCCGCCATGACCTCGCGCAGCCGCCGAAGCAGGACACGCGGGCCTAAGGCGGGTGTCGGCATCAGGCCGTGTCCTTCTCCTGTCGGGCTTTTCGGCGCCAGTATTTAACCTGAAGAAACATCCTGTCGTCCTTCAGGCGGCGTCCAGGCCGTAAGCCGTGTGGAGCGATCGTACGGCGAGCTCAGTGTAGGCCGCGTCGATCAACACGGAGATCTTGATCTCCGAGGTGGCGATTGCCTGGATGTTGATGCCCTTGTCGGCCAGCGCCTTGAACATGCGCGCGGCGACGCCGGCGTGGCTGCGCATGCCGATGCCGATCACGGACACCTTGGCGACGCCGGTGGCGTGGGTCAGCTCATGGAAGCCGATCCGGTCCTTTGCCGATTCCAGTACCTGGAGCGTGCGCTTCAGGTCCTTGGTCTGGACGGTGAAGGTGATGTTGGCGGTCTCGCCGTCGGCCGAGACGTTCTGCACGATCATGTCGACGCTGATGTCGGCCTCGGCCAGCGGGCCGAAAAGGCTCGCCGAGACGCCCGGCTGGTCCTTGACCCGTCGGATGGAGACCTTCGCCTCGTCCCTGGAATAGGCGATGCCGGAGACGACCTGCTGTTCCACTAGCTTTTCCTCGTCGCAAACGATGGTGCCGGGCCCGATGCCGTCGTGGCCGTTCTGCAACGGCGAATCGGGTGGATCGAAGGTCGAGCGGACCTGCAACGGCACCTTATACACCATACCCAGTTCGACCGAGCGGGTCTGGAGAACCTTGGCGCCGAGGGAGGCCATCTCCAGCATCTCCTCGTAGGTGATGCGGTCGATCTTGCGGGCCTGGGGCACGATGCGCGGATCGGTGGTGTAGACGCCGTCGACGTCGGTATAGATGTCGCAGCGCGCCCTGATCGCGGCCGCGAGCGCGACGGCGCTGGTGTCGGACCCGCCACGGCCGAGGGTGGTGATGCGCCGGTCGGGGCCGATGCCCTGGAAGCCCGCCACCACCGCCACCTGGCCCTGTTCCATGCGCTTGATGAGCTCGTCGGCCTCGACGCCGACGATGCGGGCGGCGCCATGCACGCCATCCGTCTTCACCGAGACCTGCCAGCCCTGCCACGAGCGGGCCGGTATGCCGCGCTCCTGGAGCACGATCGCCAGGAGGCCGGCGGTGACCTGCTCGCCGGAAGCGACCACGGTGTCGTACTCGCGCGCGTCGTGCATCGCGGCGGCCTCGCGGCACCACCCCACCAGCCGGTCCGTCGTGCCGGCCATGGCGGAGACGACAACGGCGACCTGGTGGCCGGCCTTGACCTCGCGCTCGACATGCAGCGCCACGTTGCGGATACGCTCGATATCCGCAACCGACGTGCCGCCGAACTTCATCACCAGTCGGCCCATGGGCCTGTCCATCTCCAGAGCGGTTCCAGGCACGTCCAACGGCCTCTCCCGCCCGCGCCATGCCGGCGCGAACGCCTTGAGGCATGCTTGGGGGCCGGAAAGGGGCAGTCAACAATCCGAGACGATGTGCGGAGCGGCTTTTCTCCCGCACGAAGCCCCGAAAAGCGCGGCCGGAAGACGCGCCCAGCCGGGCGCGCGTCCCTCATACAAGCCGGTCGCCGGATATGCAATATTGGAGGCCATGCAGCAGGCTCAGGGCACCAAGACGGTCGATACGGCGGAGATCGAGAAGTTCTCGGCGCTCGCTGCCGAATGGTGGGACGCGAAGGGCAAGTTCGCGGTCCTGCACCGCTTCAACCCTGTGCGGCTTGCCTACATCAAGGACCATGTGGCTGCCCGATTCGGGCGCGATCCGCTGACGCGGCACCCGTTTTCAGGCCTGCGGCTGCTCGACATAGGCTGCGGTGGCGGCCTTCTCTCGGAGCCCATGGCGAGGCTCGGGGCGGATGTCGTGGGGATAGACCCTTCCGAGAAGAATGTCCGGACGGCGGCCACGCATGCCGCCGCCGGCGATCTCGCCATCGACTACCGCGCCACGACCGCCGAGGCGCTGGCCGCGGCGGGGGAGCGGTTCGACGTCGTGCTCAACATGGAGGTGATCGAGCATGTGCCGGATCCGGCCGCCTTCATGCGGACGACCGGGGAGCTTCTGAAGCCCGGCGGCCACGCCATCGTCGCCACCCTCAACCGGACGCTCAAGTCCTTCGCGCTGGCGATCGTCGGGGCGGAGTATGTGCTAGGCTGGCTGCCCAGGGGCACGCATCAGTGGGAAAGGTTCATCACGCCCGACGAACTCCGGGCGCAAGGGGAGGCGGCCGGACTTCGCCGCCTCGATCTCACCGGCGTCGTCTACAATCCGCTGAACGGAACCTGGTCGCGGTCGAAGGACACCGACGTCAACTACGTTTGCCTGTTCGAACGGCCGCGCTGAGCGCGGCCGCCAAGGGAAAGGTGACAGCCGATCCCTTGTGTTGCGAGAAAGCAACACCCACATAGCCCGCAGCGGCATTTTCCGGGCGCGCGGTTGACGACAGGCAAGGCGCTGAACCCGTAGAATGGCGCAAATCCAGCGTGGGCGTTCAGAGCCCCGTGCTCCATCGGGAGGCGGACGGCGGGAACGTGCCGAGGAGGTAGGACATGGATCTCGAGAAGTACACCGAGCGGGCGCGGGGATTCCTGCAATCGGCCCAGAGCCTCGCGCTGCGCGAAGGCCACCAGCGCTTCACGCCGGAGCACATCCTGAAGGTGCTCCTCGATGACGAGGAAGGCCTGGCCGCCGGGCTCATCCGGTCGGCAGGCGGCGATCCGAAGGCCGCGCTGGCGGCGACCGAGGATGCGCTGCGCAAGCTCCCCAAGGTCGAGGGATCGGGCGCGGGACAGATCTATCTGGCGCCCGAGACGGCGCGCGTCTTCGCTGCCGCGGAGAAGCTTGCTACGCAGGCCAAGGACAGCTTCGTCACGGTCGAAAGGCTTTTGCAGGCGCTGTCCGTCGAGCAGAGCGAGGCCAAGAAGGCGCTGACCAGCGCCGGCGTCACGCCCAACGGGCTCAACGATGCGATCAACGCGCTCCGCAAGGGCCGCACCGCCGACACCGCGTCGGCGGAGCAGGGCTATGACGCGCTCAAGAAATATGCCCGCGACCTCACCGAGGCGGCCCGCGAGGGCAAGCTCGACCCGGTGATCGGGCGCGACGAGGAGATCCGGCGCACGATCCAGGTTCTGTCGCGGCGGACGAAGAACAACCCCGTGCTGATCGGCGAGCCGGGCGTCGGGAAAACCGCGATCGTGGAAGGCCTCGCGCTCCGCATCGTCAACGGTGACGTCCCCGAGAGCCTCAAAGACAAGCAGCTCATGGCGCTCGACATGGGCGCCCTTATCGCCGGCGCAAAATATCGCGGCGAGTTCGAGGAGCGGCTGAAGGCCGTCCTCTCCGAAGTGACATCGGCGGCCGGCGGCATCGTGCTCTTCATCGACGAGATGCATACGCTGGTCGGCGCGGGCAAGGCGGAAGGCGCCATGGATGCTTCGAACCTGCTCAAGCCCGCGCTGGCGCGGGGCGAGCTCCACTGCGTCGGCGCCACCACGCTTGACGAATACCGCAAGCACATCGAGAAGGACGCGGCGCTGGCGCGGCGCTTCCAGCCGGTTTTCGTGGAGGAGCCGACGGTCGAGGACACGATCTCGATCCTGCGCGGCATCAAGGAGCGCTACGAGCAGCACCACAAGGTGCGCATCCAGGATTCCGCGCTCGTCGCGGCGGCGACGCTGTCGAACCGCTATATCACCGACCGCTTCCTGCCGGACAAGGCGATCGACCTCGTTGACGAGGCGGCCTCGCGGCTGCGCATGCAGGTCGATTCCAAGCCGGAAGAGCTCGATTCGGTCGATCGCGAAGTGATGCGGCTCAAGATCGAGGCCGAGGCGCTCAAGAAGGAGACGGACACGGCCTCCAAGGATCGGCTGAAGCGGCTGGAGAAGGAAGTCGCCGATCTCGAGCAGCGCTCGGCATCCATCACGGCGCGCTGGAAGGCCGAGAAGGACAAGCTCGGCCAGGCGGCCGACCTCAAGCGCAAGCTCGACGATTCCCGCAACCAGCTCGCCATTGCGCAGCGCAACGGCGACTGGGCGAAGGCCGGCGAGCTGAGCTACGGCATCATCCCCTCACTCGAGAAGGAACTGGCGGAGCTCGAGGAGGCCGGGGGCGACGGCGGCATGATGGAGGAGGCCGTGACGCCCAACCACGTGGCGCAGGTCGTCTCGCGCTGGACGGGCATCCCGGTCGACAAGATGCTCGAAGGCGAGCGCGACAAGCTGCTGCGCATGGAAGAGGCGCTGGAGAAGCGCGTTGTCGGCCAGGACGAGGCGGTCAAGGCCGTGTCGACGGCGGTGCGCCGCGCGCGGGCGGGCCTTCAGGATCCGAACCGGCCGATCGGCTCCTTCATGTTCCTCGGGCCCACGGGCGTGGGCAAGACCGAGCTCACCAAGGCGCTCGCGGCCTTCCTGTTCGACGACGAGCACGCGATGGTGCGCATCGACATGTCGGAATACATGGAGAAGCATTCCGTCTCGCGCCTCATCGGCGCGCCGCCGGGCTATGTGGGCTACGACGAGGGCGGGGCGCTGACTGAAGCCGTGCGGCGGCGGCCCTATCAGGTGGTGCTGTTCGACGAGATCGAGAAGGCGCATCCGGACGTCTTCAACGTCCTGCTCCAGGTGCTGGATGACGGGCGCCTGACAGACGGGCAGGGCCGGACGGTCGATTTCCGCAACTCGCTCATCATCATGACCTCCAATCTCGGGGCCGAGTATCTGGTCGGCCTCAAGGAAGGCCAGGACGTGGATGAGGTGCGCAGCGAAGTCATGGAGGTCGTGCGCCGCCACTTCCGGCCCGAATTCCTGAACCGGCTGGACGAGATCATGCTCTTCCACCGCCTGAAGCGGGAAGACATGTCGACCATCGTCGATATCCAGATCGAGCGGCTGCAGCGTCTGCTCGCCGACCGCAAGATCCGGCTCGAACTGGACGCGGCGGCGCGGAACTGGCTGGCGGACAAGGGCTACGACCCGGCCTACGGCGCACGCCCGCTGAAGCGCGTGATCCAGAAGCATCTCCAGGATCCGCTGGCGGAGGAAATCCTTGCCGGACGCATCTCGGAAGGAAACTTGGTTAATGTCTCGGCAGGCGATGGCGGTCTCACGCTCAACGCCAAGGCCCAGCGCGCGGTAGCCGCGTAGCTACCGGCGGCGGCGGAATTCCTGGGATTCCGCCGCTACGCCAATGAGACAGGTCCCGACTTCGGAATCGCCCGCCCCAAGTCGATCGGCGGACGCCGCCCGCCCGCAGATCGCCACATTCTAGCGAATGCATTAATTCTTGTTGCAGAGTTGAATGTCATAGTTCCTGCCGGCAGAAGCAAGCAACTTTGCCGACAAGGGACGGACCCGGCGTGTTGGACCAGCTTTCACAGAGACTTGGGAAGTTCGCGTCCGACGAAAGCGGCGTGACGGCGATCGAATACGCGCTCATCGCCTCGTTCATCTTTCTGGGACTTGTCCCCCTCATCAATATGATGGGCGGAAGCGTTGGGATCATGTACGACCAGATCCTCGGCTACTTCGACACGGCCCTCGGCGCTTAGGCTCGCGGCCCGCGCTATTCCTGCGACGCCAGGATCACGTAATGCTTGCGGATCGGCTCCACCGTCTCCCAGGTTCCCTTGAATCCCGGCTCGATGACGAAGGCTTCGCCGGCCTTGATCGTCCAGCTTTCTCCCGACTCGCTCGTGAGAACCGCCTTTCCGGCGATGAAATGGCAAAACTCCCAGACGTCGTAGTCGACCGTCCATTTTCCGACGGATGATTCCCAGATCCCGCTGTTGAGACGGTCGCCATCGCCCGACCACTGGTTCCAGGTAGTCGTGTCGATGGGACCCGCGATGACCTTCTCCGCCGGCTTTCGCTCGCGCTCCGCAGCCGGAGCGCCCTTACCTTCCGTCTTCAGGACAACAATCTTTGCCATGCCGTTCCTTCCTGGTGTGACTTGGGGGGCGTGCGCCCCTTCGCCGCCCGACAGGCGGCATGACGGGCGCCTGTGTCAAGCCGGGACAGGGAATGGACTCGGGTTCTGGCACGGCCATTGCAGTTCTCGGCGCAACCCGGGGAGCCGCGTAAGGCGGCCTGGGGGTCGCAAGCGGGGAGGCAGGCTTCCGTCTTCGCTTTGAGAGGCACAGGACGCAAAGGAAAGATTATGGCCAGAGTATCTTTGGAGACCGCCAAGATCGTCATCGATTCGCTGATGACCGAGCAGGAGCGGGATCGCGAGGCCCTGCGGCGGATGATGAGCCACACCGTCAAGATGATGGAAGTGCTCCAGAACATGCGCGAGCAGGAAGAGCGGCGCATGGACACCGAGCTCGCCGAGCGGAAGGCGGCGCTCCGGAAAATGTTCGGGCAGCTCATCGCCGCCGAGGAAGAGCGCAAGGAGCGTCTCTCGCGTCACATCGCCGATATCGACGGCGAAGACGGCCTGGAGGAGGAGTATGTGCCCCAGACGCCTTCCAACGTGACGCCCATGTTGGCTGAGCGTCAGTCCTGAAAAGGGCGGCACCGTCCACAATGACTACAGTGGCCGTCGCCGGCCACTCCTACAGACCCCATTGATCTGCACCCCTCTCCGGGATTTGAATACCCCCGCCGGAAGGGGCGGAGAAAAGGGGAACTCCATGCACAATGCCATCAGGGCCGCCGCGCTTGCCGCGGCGCTGATCCCGGCCGCGTCGACCGCGGCTCAGGCCGTCGACTACTACGGGGCGATCGCTTATGCGCAATCGACCCGGCAGCACGGCTATGCCTATGACTTCACCTCGCAGGCGGCCGCGGAAAAGGCGGCGCTGGAGGAATGCAACAAGCGCTCGGCGGGCTGCGAGTCGGCGATCTGGTTCCGCAATGCCTGCGGGGCGCTGTCGATCGGGAACGGCGGCTGGGGCGCGAGCTGGGGCGAGGACCAGCAACTGGCCGAGGGCCGCGCAATGCAGAAATGCTACGAATTCACGACCGGTTGCAAGATCGAGCGCTGGGTCTGCACCAGGCGGTAGGGCATTATCGCGTAAAAGTGGTCGCTGAGGCCGAGGCCAACTCCATCGTCATTGCCGGGCCTGATCCGGCAATCCAGTCAATCGCGCCGCCGGGGGAGACTCTGGATGGCAGGGTCAAGCCCTGCCATGACGTCCGGATCGCCGAGGCGACGGCCAAAGAACGCCGCGAGCCATACCGTCCGGCCTCGTGGGCCGAACCGATAGACGGCGTAGAGGATCGCGAGAGCATGCAAGGAAGCGGATAGGACACTCGCCTGCCACATCGCGAATTGCGCGAAAGCTGCCGGAGTCACGAGGAGCGTGATGGGAAACGCCAGCAAGTGGTGCGTGCCCTGTCCCACACCCAGCCCTGTGCATGTGACGTAGGGCAATAGTGCCGATCGGAAGAAGCAATAGTCCGGAGCGACCAAGGCGTTTGCCAGGGCGGCAAGTGCGAAGCTGAAGAGCCAGTAGGCGGCGCAGAACACAAGAACCCAAAACCAGAAGGCGGCCACCAGGCAAAGCGCCTTCCGGAGCATTCTACCGACCCTTCTTTCGATAGGTGCGCGTGCCGGGCTTGCCGCCCTTGGAGCCGGGACGGCGGGCAGGGGACTTGGGCTGCGGCCAGTGGGACTCAGGCGTGGTGATGCGGGATTGCCGACCGCCCCGACCTTCCGCGGAAGGGGCGAGGGGATCCTTGGCAAGCGGATCGTCCATGACCGCAAGCTCGACCTCCCGCAGGCGCTTGACCTCGTCCCTCAGCCGCGCGGCCTCCTCGAACTCGAGGTCGGCGGCGGCTGTCCGCATGCGCTTCTCCATGTCGGCGATGACCGCTTCGAGATTGTGCCCGATGAGCGGGCCCGCGCCTTCCTCGGACAGTCCCGCGTCCACGATCACGTGGTCGCGCTCGTAGACCGATCCGAGAATGTCGGCGATGTTCTTCTTGACGCTCTCGGGCGTGATGCCGTTCGCGGTGTTGTACTCCGTCTGCTTGTCGCGGCGGCGGTTGGTCTCCGCCATGGCGCGCTCCATGGAACCGGTGATGTGATCGGCATAGAGGATCACCTTGCCGTCCACGTTGCGCGCGGCGCGGCCGATGGTCTGGATGAGGGAGGTCTCCGATCGCAGGAAACCTTCCTTGTCTGCGTCCAGGATGGCGACCAGCGCGCATTCCGGGATGTCGAGGCCCTCGCGCAGCAGATTGATGCCGACCAGCACGTCGAAGGCGCCGAGCCGCAGGTCGCGCATGATCTCGATGCGCTCCAGCGTGTCGATGTCGGAGTGCATGTAGCGCACGCGGATGCTCTGCTCATGCATGTACTCCGTCAGATCCTCGGCCATGCGCTTCGTCAGCACGGTGACGAGCGAGCGGTAGCCCTTCTGGGCCACCTCGCGGCACTCGGCGATGAGATCGTCGACCTGGTCCTTGACGGGTCGGATGTGGACCGGCGGATCGATGAGGCCGGTCGGGCGGATCACCTGCTCGGTGAAGATGCCGCCCGTGCGGCTGAGCTCCCAGGAGCCAGGGGTCGCCGAAACATAGACCGTCTGCGGGCGCATGGCGTCCCATTCCTCGAAGCGCAGCGGCCGGTTGTCGATGGCCGAGGGCAGGCGGAAGCCGAACTCGGCGAGCGTCGCCTTGCGGTTGAAGTCGCCGCGGAACATGCCGCCGAGCTGCGGGATGGTGACGTGGCTTTCGTCGGCGAAGACGATGGCGTTGTCCGGCAGGTATTCGAAGAGGGTCGGGGGCGGCTCGCCCGGCTTGCGGCCCGTGAGGTAGCGGGAATAGTTCTCGATGCCGGCGCAGGAACCCGTCGCCATCATCATCTCGATGTCGAACATGGTGCGCTGCTCGAGCCTCTGCGCCTCGAGGATGCGGCCGGCGGAGTTGAACTCCGCGAGCCTCAGGTTCAGGTCCTCCTTGATGCGGCGTACCGCCTGATCGAGGGTCGGCTTCGGCGTCACGTAGTGCGAGTTGGCGTAGATCTTCACCTGCTCGAGCTCGGCGTTCCTCTGGCCGGTGAGCGGATCGAACTCGGCGATGGATTCGATCTCGTCGCCGAAGAGCGAGATGCGCCAGGCGCGATCCTCCAGATGCGAGGGGAAGAGCTCGACCGTGTCGCCCCGCACACGGAAGGCGCCGCGCGCGAAGGCCTGGTCGTTGCGGCGGTAGTGGAGGGCCACGAGGTCGGCGAGGAGCTGGCGCTGCGAGATGCGCTCGCCCTTCTTCACCGAGAAGGTCATGGCGGAGTAGGTCTCGACGTCGCCGATGCCGTAGATGCAGGAGACGGAGGCCACGACCACCACGTCGTCGCGCTCGAGCAGCGCCCGCGTCGCCGAATGGCGCATGCGGTCGATCTGCTCGTTGATGGAGGATTCCTTCTCGATATAGAGGTCGGTGCGCGGGACGTAGGCCTCCGGCTGGTAGTAGTCGTAGTAGGAAACGAAATACTCGACCGCGTTGTCCGGGAAGAAGCTCCTGAACTCGCCATAGAGCTGAGCGGCAAGCGTCTTGTTGGGCGCGAGCACGAGGGCAGGGCGCTGCGTCTGCTCGATCACATGCGCCATGGTGAAGGTTTTTCCGGAGCCGGTGACGCCGAGCAGCACCTGGTCCTTCTCGATCGCCTGGACACCCGCCACGAGCTCGCGGATCGCCTGGGGCTGATCGCCCCTGGGCTGGTAGTCCGACACGATCTTCAGTTGTTGTCCGCCTTCGGATTTCTCGGGCCGGGGTGGGCGATGCGGCATGAACATGGGGAGCTCGACCAGTTCCGGCCGCAGATGCTCGAGGCCTGCGCGCGGCGCATTCTCCAGCGCCGCCGCCGCGCGCGGATCCGGGCGCTGCCGCAGCGCCTCGGATGTCGGGATGTCGGGATAGCCTTCGAGCGGCTTCAGCGGAGCTTCCGAGAAGCCGCCCTCCTGTCGCGAATGACCCATGCGCGGAATATAGGAGCCGGATCGGGGCGAGGGTAGGGCAGGATCAGCGGTCGGCGCGGGGGAGGGCCGACAGCTTGGCGAGCCAGCGCTCGACGCGCTCGCGGTTCCGCTCCCGGGCGCCCAGCGGCACAAGGCTGCGGGAATAGATCGCCAGGGTCGAACTGTCCTCGCTCACCGGCAGATAGCGGACGGCCACGGCATCGGGGAGCCGCAGGACGGCGGTGCGCTGCACATAGCGCTCCGAGAGAGGGCTTTCGACGAGCGGCGGCGAAAGGTTCTCTTCGGGGTCGAGGCCGGTCAGCAGGGCGGCGCGCAGGGCATCGGCGGGGAGCGCATAGACCGGCGGCTCCATGTCCGGCTCGGCGGCGATGCACAGGCTCTTCGGGCAGAGCAGGTAGGAATTCCCGGAGGTGCGAAGCAACGCGAAATCGACAGAACCACCGTCGGCAGGCCCCGCAACCAGTTCCCAGATGCTGTCCCGCATGAGGAGAGCGATGCAGAGCAAAATCAGCAGAATCAGCAATGGCCTGCGCATGCACGCAACCAAAATCCAAAGCCCATGGCGGGACATACTAGACTAAGGTAGTATGTGATTCGCGGCAGGATTGGGGATGCCGCGGCGAGACAATCAGCCCTTTGAGAGGCGCTCTGTCCGCAGCCGGCGTAGCCGGATCTCCTCCGTCCTAGCGCAGGGGCACGGAACTCTCGTTCCAGGAGGAATGGTCATGGATCTCGTCACGGCGCTTGCAATTGTCATCGGCGTTATGGGTGGTCTCGCCACGTGGCTTGTACTGGGCCCGCTTGCGGTGCTCGCCCTCCAGATCTGGGCAATCTTCATCGCCTGGGGATGCTTCTACCATTGCGGCGGAGGCGAAACGGGTCTCAAAAACACGATCGTCTGCGGCATCTGGGGCGCGGTCTGCGCCAGCGTGGCGCTGATGCTCGTGACCACCCTTGCCGGAAGCATGGGCGTAGCGGTGGCGGCCGGCATTCTCGTCGGCATCACCGTCGCCATCATGATTCTCGGCTCCAAGGCCGCGATGCTCAGCACCATTCCGGCAGCAGTCTACGGCTACGCCTCGACGGCCGCCTATGCGCTGCTTTCGGGCGTGGCGCTCGGCGAGCCCGCAGCGGTGATCAAGGCAATGCTCATTGTCGTCGCGTCGCTGATCGTGGGCGCGGTGCTCGGCTATATCTCGCAGAAGATCGCCGTGGGCCTGTCGCAGAAGGCGGTGACGACCGCGAAGGTCTAGAGCATGATCCGGAAAAGTGTGAAGCCCTTTTCCGACAAGATCATGCTCAACTGATTGGAAGCGATCACGTTCATCCAGCTGGCTTGATTCAGCCAGCTGGATCGTGATCGAGCGTTTGGAGGGGTGCGCGGCGGCGCACCCCTTTCCTCAGAGCCTCACCGCCAGCAGCGCCGCGCCGCCGGCGATGAGAACCACGCCCAGCCAGTTGAGCGTCGACAGACGCTCTCCCAGGAATACAACGCCGAAGATCGCGACCAGCACAATGCTGAGCTTGTCGACGGGCGCCACCTGCGAGGCGTTGCCGGCCTGAAGCGCCCGGAAGTAACAGATCCAGGAGGCGCCGGTGGCAAGGCCCGAGAGCCCGAGGAAGGCGTAGGTTCTGCCCGAGATCGCGCGGAAGTCCTGAAACTCTCCCAGGGCCAGAAGAATGAAGCCGAGCACCAGCAGGATCACGATGGTGCGGATGAAGGTCGCGAAATCGGCGTTGACACTCTCGACGCCGACCTTCGCGAAGATGGCGGTGAGCGCCGCGAAGAGCGCCGAAAGAAGTGCCCAGAACTGCCAGCTTGCGGTCACGTCCTGCGGCTCCATGCGTGTGACGCGGCAGCCGCCAGGCTGGCGGCCGCCATGTACCAGAAGACGGCCAGCGGGAAGTCGGACTGGATCGTTCCCACGAACTGCGACGCGCCGGCGCCCAGCCCCATCTGCAGGAAGCCGGCAAGCCCCGCCGCGGCGCCGACCATTGTCATATCCACGCTGATCGCGCCTGCGGTGCCGTTGGGGATGGTCAGGCCGTTGCCGAAGGCCGCCACCATCATGGGCAGAAAGAGGCTGGCAGGCGACAGGAGGCCCACGAGCGCTCCGAAGAGGCAGGACAGGCCGCCCGCCAGGGTGAGCATGTTGCCGATCGTGATCATGCGGTCGATGCCGACGGCCTGTGAGTAGCGGCCCGTGAGATAGTTGCCGGACATGTACCCGAACGAGATGAGCAGGAACCACAGGCCGTATTCAAGCGGCGTGCGTCCAAGGAGTTCGATGGTGACGAAGGGCGCGCCGGCCAGGAAGCTGAAGAACACGCTGCTCGCCAGCCCCAGCGTCAGCGCGTAGCCGCGGAAGCGCCGCAGCCTCAGCAGGTGGATGAAGTTCCGGAGCGACAGGAGCGGCGTCCGTGAAAGGGAAAGGTTGGTCTCGGGAAGGCCCATCCAGGCGGCCGCCAGCACGATGCCTCCCAGGGCGGTGAGGACCCAGAAGCTCGCCCGCCAACTCGCCACCATATCGAGCAGGCCCCCGAGCGAGGGTGCGATCATGGGCGCGAGCACGAAGGCCATGGTGATGTAGCCGATGACGCTCGCCGATTTGTCCCGGTCGTAGAGATCCCGCACGATGGTGCGCGCCAGCACGATGCCCGCCGCGCCTCCCATGGCCTGCACAAGGCGCGCCGCGATGAGCATGTGGATCGAGGTGGCGAGCGCCGCCGCGAGATTGGAGACGACGAAGAGGGAGAGGCCGGCCAGCACCAGCGGCCGCCGTCCATAGCGGTCGGAAAGCGGACCGTAGAAGAGCTGGCAGACCGCCATGCCGACGAGATAGAGCGTCAGCGTGAGCTGGACCGTGCCGTGCGAGGCCTCGAACTCGCGCTGGAGGCCGGGCATCGAGGGAATGAAGATGTTGAGCGCCAGCGGCCCCACCGCGCTCATGGCTATGAGGAGCGCGAAGAGAGCAGGTCCGGGGATGGGACGGGAAGACGAGTCGGACATCGGCGGCGCACCATAGGGCGCGCCGGCGAGAAAAGAAAAGCGGCAATGCTTTCGGCAACGGACTGACCCGCGCCCAGCGCAGGTCCGGGAACCGCCCTCTCTCCCGGGGCGGGTGAAAGGGTAGGTAAGGGGAAACGCCTGTGCTGTCCTGGAGCGCCTCGAAAGGGATCTTGCCTTCGGAGGGGGAGATGCCAAGCACGAGGTTTCCAGCTATATCTCGCCCCGCATGACCCCAATCACCGCCGCCGAGGACGTTCGCGCTCCGCTCCGCTCGCCCAGCACGAAGCGCGGGATCGCGGCCATGCTTTCGGCCGTCATGTTCTTCGCGATCTCGGACGCACTCGCGAAGTGGGCTGGTGAACTGGGCTACAACCCCGTGCTGATCGTCTTCTTCCGCTATCTCTTCGGCCTTATTCCGATGTTCGCGGCGATCTCCATTTCCGGCTGGCGGGTGCTCGCGACCCGCAATCCCGGCGGCCACCTGCTACGCGCGCTCCTTATGTGCAGCTCAGTCTCGCTCTTCTTCTGGGGCCTGCGCTACATGCCGCTGGCGGAGGCCTTCGTGATCGGATTCACGGCGCCCCTTTTCATCACGGCGCTTTCCTGGCCGGTGCTGGGCGAGCGCGTCGGCCCGCACCGCTGGGCGGCGGTGGCGGCGGGCTTCATCGGCGTTCTGATCGTGCTCAGGCCGTCAGCAAGCGGCGTCCGGCCGGAAGCGCTGCTCATCGTGGGGGCGGCCTTCACTTACGCGTTCGGCGCGCTTCTCACCCGCAAGGTGGCGCGGACGGAGCATCCGACCGCGATCTTCACCTATACCACGCTGATCTCGCTTGTCGTTTCGACGCCGGTGGCGATCGCGACCTGGCAACCGCTCTCGAGCGAGCTTCTCATGGGCTTCGTGGTGCTTGGTCTGGTAGGAGGCCTCGCCCACCTCCTGGTCATCGTCGCCTATTACAACGCGCCCGCGGCCGTGAACGCGCCGCTGGAATACGTCTCGCTCATCTGGGCGGTGATCCTCGGGTGGGTCGTGTGGCAGGAGAAGGTGGCGCCCGCCACCTGGGCGGGCGCTGCCATCATCATCGGCGCCGGGCTCTACATCGTTTGGCGCGAGACGCGAGCGATCAAGGCCACTCCTTCGGCGTGACCGTGTAGTTGAGCGGCATGCGGCCGCCGTCCGCGTAGATCGTCTGGCCGGTGATGTAGCTCGACTCGTCGGAGGCCAGAAACGCCGCGATCGAGGCGATCTCCTCCGGCTGGCCGACACGGCCGAGCGGCGTGCGCGACATGATGCGCTTCTTGGCCTCGGCGTCGTTGGCGACACCCTTCAGCATGTCCGTCATGATGGAGCCGGGGCCGATGGCGTTGACGCGGATGCCATGCGGGGCGAGCGCCAGCGCGGTCACCGTCGTCAACTGGCGAATGCCGCCCTTCGAGATCGAATAGACGACCTGGCCCGGGATGGCGAGGACGGCGTTCACGGACGACATGTTGACGATCGAGCCGGGCTTGCCGCCGGCCTTCACCTGCTCGACCATCTGGCGCGCCACGGCTTGCGCCATCAGGAAGGAGCCCTTGAGGTTGATGGCGATCACGCGATCGAAATCGGCCTCCGAGATCTCCAGGAAGTCGCCGGGCGATCCGACGCCGGCGTTGTTCATCAGCACATCGATCTGCTTGTAGGCGTCAACGGTTGCGGTGACGACGTTGCGCACATCCAGCTTCTTCGACACGTCGCAGGCGACGAACTGGACGTCGCCGCCCTTCGCCTTGATCTTCTTCGCGGCGGCCTCGCCCGCTTCCTCCTCGACGTCCGCCATGACGACCTTGGCGCCCTCGGCCACGAACCGCTCCGTGATGGCGAGACCCAGCCCCCGGCTGGCGCCCGTCACGATCGCGATTTTGCCCTTCAACAACATGCTCGTCCCTCTCTCGATGCTTCAGCTCCGGCGCGCCATTTCCATAGCTTTCGAGCCGGAAGACAAGTGCGCGTCAGAATGTTCACTGGGTGATCCGGCAAACCGGACCATGACGGTGCAAGAAGACTCAAATCGCGCCTTTATTCAATGCCGCAGAATCTTGCCCACGAAATCGCGGGTGCGCTGGGTCTCCGGCGCGTCGAAGATGCGCGAGGGTGGGCCGGTTTCCACGACGGCGCCCTTGTCCATCATCACGACCTTGGAGGCGACCTCGCGCACGAAAGCCATCTCGTGGCTGACGATCAGCATGGTCATGCCGTCGGCCGCCAGCTCGCGGATGGCATCAAGGACCTCGTTCACTAGCTCGGGATCGAGAGCGGACGTCACCTCGTCGAGCAGCAGGATCTCGGGCTTCAGCGCCAGCGCCCGCGCAAGCGCCACGCGCTGCTGCTGGCCGCCCGAAAGCTGATCCGGATAGGCATGGAGCTTGTCGCCGAGGCCCACCTTGGCGAGGAGCCGGCGGGCGTCCGCCTCCACCTCCGCGCGGTCGCGCCCGCGGATACGCACGGGCGCGATGGTGACGTTGCGCATCACGTCCATGTTCTGGAACAGGTTGTACTGCTGGAAGACGATGGCCATGCGGTCGCGCGCGGCGCGGAGGCTCGCGGGCTTGCGGTAGTCGATGGCCTGACCGGCGAGATGCACCACGCCGGCGCTCGGCGCGGTGAGGCCGACGAGGCAGCGCAGCACCGTCGACTTGCCCGAACCGGAAGGCCCGATGAGCGCCGCGACCTCGCCCTTGGACAGCGTGAGGTCGACGCCTTTCAGGACCTCAAGCCGGCCGTAGGAGCATTTCAGGTCTTTGACTTCGAGGTGATGCAAGCCGAGTCTCCAGCCACGCGCCGAGGCGCGCGAGAGGGTAGGACATTAGGAAGTACATGAGGAAGATGATGCCGTAGACAAGAAGCGCCGAAAGCCCACGATCGTTCAGAATCTTGCCGACCTTGGCGAGCTCCATGACGCCGATCTGGGAAACGAGCGCTGAGTCCTTGATGAAGCTCACCATGAAGACCACGGCCGGCGGCAGGATAACCGGCCAGGCCTGCGGCACGACGACCTGGGTGAGCGTCTGCCAGCGCGAGAAGTTCATGGCGGAGGCCGCCTCGATCTGCTGGCGCGGCACCGACTCCAGCCCGCCGCGTATGATTTCAGAGATATAGGCGGTGGAGAAGAGGCAGATGGCGACGAGCGCGATGGCGAGCAGCGAGGCGTCGGCGGTGATCGCCTGCATGAAGAAGAGCACAAGATAGAGGACGACAAGGAAGGGGACGCGCCGGAAGATCTCTACATAGGCGATGGCGGCCAGGCGCAAGGGAAAGGCCAGCACACCGGGCGTCTGGCGGAGGAAAACGATCACCGTGCCGAAGAGGAAGCCGGCGGCGCAGCCGACGAGCGTGACGAGCAGCGTCATGGCGGCGCCCTGGAGCAGCAGCATGAGCGTGTAGTACTCGAAGAAGCGCGGCAGCTCGTTCAGGAGGCGCTCGAGCATCAGAACACCTTCGCCTTGACCCGGAAGGCGAGGCGGCCGACCAGCGCCAGCGACAGGCTCGCGATGAAGGTGAGCACGATGTAGATCGCGGCCACCAGCACGAACATCTCGAGCCAGCGGTAGTTCTCGGTAGAGATGTTGATGGCCTGGCCCGTCAGCTCGTTCACCCCGAAGATGGCGCCGATCGAGGTTCCCATCACCATGATGACGATGAAGAAATTGGCGAGCGCGGGATAGATGGCGCGCGCGATGTGGGGCACGATCACGTAGCGGATCTGCTGCCAGCGGGAGAAGCCGAGAACCTCGGCGGCCTCGAGCTCGGCCCTGCGGGTGGAGATGAAGCCCGCGCGCATGATCTCGGTCAGATAGGCGCCGGCATTGAGCGTGAGCCCGATCAGCACGCAGGTATAGGACGACAGCCGGACGCCGAGCTCGGGCAGGCCGAAATAGAGGAAGTAGATCTGGATGAGAGCCGGGGTGTTGGTGAAGAGCACCACGTAGGCGCCCGCGATCCTCCGCGCGATGGCGCCGCCATAGGTCTTGGCGGCGGCGCCCGCAAGTCCGATGAGGGCGGCGCCCCAGAAGGTGAGAATGCCGAGCTGCAGCGTCAGCACCGCCCCTTCCAGCAGCTCGGGCAGGCGGTCGAGCGCGACGCCGAACTGGAACGTGTAGTTCATCTCACCGCGTCATGCCGTGCATTCGGGACCAAAGAAGATGGCCGGGACGGACCCGGCCATCAGCATAGGGCAGGAGCCGGATCAGAAATACGGGGTGGGTGTGACCTTCACCAGCATGGGCGCGCCGTACCACTTCTCCCACGCCTCGTTCACGGCATTGCTGGAATGAAGGTTGTAGAGAATGATGTTGAGCACGTCGCGCAGCGGATAGTTGCCGCGGCCGACGCCGATGGCGCAGTAGGCCACGTCGATCGGATCGGGAAGCACCTTCCACTTCACGTCGGTGTGGCTCTTGGTGTGGCCCATGAAGAAGTCGATGTTCTCCACGATGGCGTCGGCGCGCCCCTGGGCGACGAGCCGGACCGTGTCGGCGATCGAGTCCGTGAGCTCCAGCTTGGCGTTCGGGAGGTTCTCCTTGGTCCAGTCGACGGTCCAGTTGCCGCGCATGTTGGCGAGCGTGTACTTGCCGTCGTTGAAATCCTTCCAGCTCTTGGCATCGACCTTCTCGGTCGTCAGCACCGCCAGCACCTCGGTATGGAGCGGCACGGTGTATTCGATGAGCTTGGCGCGCTCGGAATTACGGGTGAGGGCTCCCAGTGAAATGTCGATCTTGTCGGCGACGAGGAAGGGAACGCGCTGCGCGGTCTCGGTCGGCACGAACTCGGCCTTCACTTTGAGCGCCTCGGCGATCTTGTTGCCGATGTCGATGTCGAAACCCTGCATCTGATTGTCGGCGCCCGGCGAGCTCATGGGCGGGAAGTTGGGGTTGATGCCGATACGGATCACCCCGTCCTTGATGATGTCGTCCAGGGACTTGGCCTGGGCCATCGAGAAGAACGCCGCGCAGGCGGCCGTCACGGCGACCATGCGCAGGGCAAGTTTGTTGAGCATGAGCTGGATCTCCCTGTTCGGCGCGCTTCTTTGACGGCGCCGTCGCTCCCTCTTGCGAGACGAACCTTCCTGAAAAAGGACGCGGCCGGAGAGCCCGAAATTCGTCCGTCTCAGGAACGATGTTGGACAAGCGCCTCGGCTAAGTCAACCATCCTGCATACTTGCTGTCTACAAAATTGATCGCGCTCATCCAGACCTGCGGCGGCCGCGACCGGCATTGTGAAGCTCGAGCAGCGCGGTCGGGCGGTCTGCAAGGCTCTGCATGAAATTGTCGATCAGCGCCTGCGCATCGGCCCGACCGGCTTCCTCGGCGGCGGCCGCATCGCCCTTCGCCACGGCATCCACCATGTCGCGATGGAACTTCAGCGCGACCGTCGGGATGCGATCGCCCATGTGGGACGCATAAAGCCGGAGGATGCGCTGGCCCTGATCCAGAAGCCCGCCCATCCAGGTGACGATGAAGGGGTTGCCGCTCATCTCGGCGATGCCGATGTGGAAGTCGCGGTTATGGCGCACCATGGCGCGCATCTCGCGGTTCCTCAGCGCCGCGTCGTGGGCATCGAGGATGCGGTGAAGCTGCTCGATGCGGGCCGGATTGGGATTGCCCGCGGCGAGCCTGGCGCTCAGCCGATAGAGAAGCTGCATGGCGTCGAAGTAGGCGGGCAGAGCCGCCACGTCGAACTGCGCCACGATCGAGGTGCGGTTGCGGAGGTTCTGCACCAGGCCTTCCGCCGAGAGGCGGATGAGCGCCTCGCGGACGGGCGAGCGCGAGACGCCGAACTGCTTTCCCAGCACCGTCTCGTCGAGCAGCGTTCCCGGCGCCAGCTCAAGGTCGAGAATCTGGGCTTTCAGACTGTCATAGACGAAGCTGCCCCCGGTGCCGCGCGGCCGCTTTGCGCCCCCGTTGCCCTTCTCCGACGCCTTGGCCCTCGCGGTCCTCATGGACGCCTCGGCCCCTCAAGGGGGAGGGAGCAGAAAGGCCGTGCTGTGAGGGGGTCAGCCATTGCCCTGCGCCTCGCCATGCTTGCGCCGGTAGGCGCGCCAGGTCATGGCCCAGGCCTTCGGGTCATCGAGCGGCGAACCGTCGATCTGCCGGATCGGCTGGTTGTGCGGGCCTGAGCGCACGAGATCCGGCGTCGAATAGGCCTCCTCGCAGATCCTGGCCACGACCGCGATCCAGATATCCAGGTCCTCCTTGGAGTACATTTCTCCCGCTTCCGGCGTGAAGGGCTCGGGCACCACCCAGGGCTCATGGCTCATCCACCAGGGGTCGATACCGTAGTCGGCCATGCGGTTCGCGACCTCGACCGTGCCGATGCCGGTCTCCTGCTTGAGCTTGCCGAGCCCGAAGCGCGTCATCTCCAGCCGCCAGGCGTCGATACCGGGGTTCGAGCGCGTGACGCCCCGGATCTCCATGAGCTTCTTGTCCATGTAGTTGTTGGCGAGCACGGAGATGTCGGAAGCCTCGTCGATCCCCTCGGCGCCCATGGCGCGCGCCCAGGCATAGGCCTTCATCACCTGCGGGACGTTGCCCCAGAACTCGCGGATCTTGCCCGTGGACTGCGGCCGATCGTGATCGAGTCGGTAGGTGTCGCCGTCCTTCACCACGACGGGCGCGGGCAGGAAGGGCGCCAGCGCTTCCGTGCAGCCATAGGCGCCGACGGCCGGGCCGCCGCCGCCCTTTGGCGCCCCGAAAGTCTTGTGGAGCATGTACATGCAGGCGTCGAAGCCGAGCTCGCGGGCGCGGATCTTTCCCATGACGCCGTTGAAGTTGGCATGGTCGTAGAAGCACAAGCCGCCCGCCTCGTGCACGATCCGCACCCACTCGGCGATGTCCGGATTGTAGATGCCCATGTCGTCGGGGTTGTTGATGAGGAGGGCTGCGGTGCGGCCGGAGATCGCGGCCTTGAGCGCCTCGACGGACGGATAGCCGTTCTTCTCGAGCTGCAGCGTCACGACCCTGAAGCCCGCTGCGGCGGCCGTGGCGGCGTTGCAGGGATGCGCCTGGATCGAGGTCACGATCTCGTTGCGCTGCTCGAGCTCGCCCCGCGACTGGTGATAGGCGCGGGTCAGGCAGCAGTGGGTGTAGGCCGCGTCCGCGCCGCCGCCGGCCTGGAACACGAACTGGCCCATGCCGGAGAGCTCGCGCAGGATGAGGTCGAAGGAGTGCAGGATCTCGAGGATCCCCTGGAGCGTGTCTTCCGGCTGATAAGGGTGAAGCGCCGCCATCTCCGGCCGGCGGGCGACCTCCTCTCCGACCCGGGAATTGTATTTCATGGTGCAGGTGCCGAAGAGGCTGATGCCCATCATCCCCAAGGTCTCCTGAGAGAGATGGAGATAGTGACGCTGCACCTCGGGCTCGCTCATTTCGGGCAGGGCAGGGGCCTTGGCGCGGCGCATGGACGGGGGCACGAGGTCCGCCGCCCGGCCGGCCTTGCGCACAACCTCCTCCGCCGCCGGGAACACCTGCCCGCGCCTGCCGGGATGGCCGAGCTCCATGACCACCGGCTCGTCCCAGACCGGCCCGTGATAGCGCCGGAGCCTGCCGTTGCCGCCGCTCATGACACCGCCTCCCTGACCGCGGCGACAAGCCTGTCGATGTCTTCCCGGCTGTGCACCTCGGTGATGCAGGTGAGCGCGCTCTGGCCAAGCTCCGGGAACTCGTCCGAGATGTCCTTGCCGCCGAAGATGCCGTGCAGGCGGAGGGACTGGTTGATCTCAGCCACGGTCTTGCCCGTGCCGTCGAAGTTCACCACGAACTCCTTGAAGAAGCCGGTCGGGAAGGCGATCCGCACGCCCTCGATCTTCTCCAGCGCGCGGGCGGCGTAGTTCGCCTGCTCGAGGATGAGCTCGCCTACCTCGCGGAACCCTTGAGGGCCGAGCAGCGACATGTAGACGGCGTTGGCGATGGCCCAGAGATAGACCGAGTTGCCGGTCCAGTCCTTGCCCTCCTCGCGCATGCCGTAGGAGGTCTGGTGCGAGGAGGCGAGCGCGAAGCCGAATTCTCCTTCGCCCGCCGTCCGCGTGATCGAGACGAGGAAGCCGTTGTACTCGCGGACGTACTTCTCCTCGTCGCGGCTCGCGATATAGCCGCCGACGCCACCGCCGCACTGCATGTGGACGCCGAGCGGCTGGGTGGGCCCGACCGCGATGTCGGCCCCGTAGTCTGCGGGAGACCTGAGAACCCCGAGCGAGATCGGATCGGCGCCGACGATGGTCTCCGCCCCCTTGGCCCGGGCGAGCCTCGCGATCTCCGCGCCATGGGCCTCGATCTGGCCGAGATAGGAAGGGCTTTCGAAATAGACGGCGGCCGTGCGGTCCGAGAGCTTGCGCTTGAGATCGGCAAGGTCCAGGCCGCCGGTCTTCGGATCGGGCTCGACCGGCACCACCTCGATGTGGCGGTCCATCTCCGGCGGTTCGCAATAGGTGCGGATGACCGAAAGCCGCTCGGGGTCGCAGTAGCGCGGAACCAGCACCTCGCGCCGTCCGGTGAGACGCGACGCCATGCGGATGGCGTGTCCGGCCGCGCAGCCCCAGCTATAGACCGGGAGCTGCACCGCCTCCATGTCGAGCAGCTCGCCGAGCTGGCTCGCATATTCGAACCAGGCCTGGTTGCGGCCATGGTCCGACTGGGGCGAGCCCCAGACGGGGGTGAGGAATTCCGTGCGGCCCACGATCTCGTCCACGACGGCCGGCACATAGTGCTGCCAGCAGCCGGCGCCGAGGAAGCTCAGGTTCTCCTCGCAGGTCTCGTTCTTCGACAGCACCGAGACGAGATGGCGCTTGAGCTCGACCTCGGATTTGAGCTGGCGCGGCAGGTTCAGCGGCCGCTTGAGGCGGTGGCTCTGGGGGATCTGCTCGAACAGCTCGCCGATCGTGGCGGCGCCGATCTCCTCCAGCATCGCCTGCTTGACGTCGGGAAGCGAGTTGGCCATCCAAGGATGGGCGGGAGACTGGTTCGACGGCAAGGGGACGCCTCTGCTTGTTCCGGACCCGGAAGCAAGCATTGTTGCATCCGTCCGGCGGGCGTTCAATCGCGAATACTTGTTGTCGACAAGCGCATGAGGGCCTCCCGCCGCAGCCCCGTCCGCACACGGATGAAGCCCGCGAGCATGCGATCGACATCCGGATCGCCGGTGTCGGCGAGCAATGTTGGCTCGGAAAGCGCCAGCAGCTTCTCCTGGCTCGCCAGCACTGTGACCGCCTCGCGGCCGGCACGGGCGATGAGGGCAGGAGTGATGGGCTGGTTGCCGCGTCCGAAGAGGAAGCCCTGGCCGCCCACCACGCCGAGGATGATATGGATCGGGCGGTCTCCCGCGAGCCGAACGATGTCCTGCTCGCCCAGGTCGCTTCCGATGAGCTTGCCGTCCAGAACCGCGTCGATGCCGAGCAGCGTGCCCTCCAGCTCCAGCGCCCGCAGCACGGCCTTGGCGCTCGTGCCGGGCCCCACGAGGTAGACCGTGCCGGGCTGCATTCCGGCTGCCACCTCGGCGGCGGCGGCTTCCACCGCCCCGTCGCCCGAAAGCCCCCGCGCCTTGGGCGACTGCATCAACCGGCGCTCGAAAGGAACAGTCGCCACGCCGAACAGGCGCGGCTCGATGCGGCCGGTTCTCAAGGCATCCTCGTCGAGATCCAGCACCTCCGCCTGCCGGAACGTCGCGCGCGAATCCTCCGCCAGAACCAGCGCGGCGATATCGCCCGCCGCCTCGGGGCTGGTCGCAAACACGCCGGACTGCATCTTCACGCCGGCGGGAATGCCGAGCATCGGCACCTCGCCAAGCACGGACAGGATATCGCGCGCCGTGCCGTCACCGCCCGAGAAGAGGAGGAGGCGCACGCCCCGATCCCGCATCTCGTGGGCGACGGCGCGGGTGTCTGCGGCGGTGGTCGTCGCGCCGACGCTTCCGATGGCGGCGCAGGGCAGGCCGGCTTCCGCCGCCGCGGCCTCGCCCATGCTGCCGGCGCCGGCGAGAAGCGGCGTGCCGGGCAGGCGGCTCGCCAGACGCCGGAGCACTCGGGCAGCAAGCTCTCCGGCGCGCGGGACAGCGCCCAGCGCCAGCGCGCGCTCCACCGTCGCCCTGCCGTCGCTGCCCTTGAGCCCCACCCGGCCGCCGAGCCCCGCGACAGGGTTCACGATCAGGCCGAGCGCCGGCTTGCTTTCCACGATCTGCGCCAGTCTCCGATCCCGGACTTGATCCGGGCCTCCGTTTCGGCCATCGCATGCGGCGCATGGCGCGCCGGGTCAAGGCCGGGCGCAGACGAGGACCCGCATGAATAGAGCCGTCAGCCGCCCCGAACGCACGCTTCTCGCGCCCGGCCTCGAGATCAGCCGCATCGTCACGGGGCTCTGGCAGGTGGCGGACATGGAGCGGGACGGCAGGACGCTCGACCCGGAAAAGGGCGCCGATGCGCTTCAGGCTTATGCGGAGGCGGGCTTCGACACCTTCGACATGGCCGACCACTACGGGAGCGCCGAGATCATCGCCGGACGCTTCCTCGCGCGCATCGCCGGCAGCCAGCAGGGTGCGCGGCCGGCAGCCTTCACCAAATGGTGCCCGGAGCCCGGTCCGATGACGGCCGAGACGGTGCGGGCAGGCGTCGCGCGCAGTCTCGACCGCATGCGGCTCGAGCGGATCGATCTTCTCCAGTTCCACTGGTGGACCTTCGAGCACCCGGCCTATCTCGACGCGATGATCGGCCTCGCGCAGCTCATGGATGAAGGGCGCATCGGCCATCTGGGCGTCACCAACTTCGATACCGCGCATCTGCGCGTGCTGGTCAAGCACGGCATTCCGGTCGCCTCAAACCAGGTTTCCTTCTCGCTCCTCGACCGGCGGGCGGCTGACGACATGTCCGCCTTCTGCCTCGAGAACGGTGTCAGGCTCTTGGCCTACGGCACGCTCGGCGGCGGCTTTCTTTCCGAGCGCTGGCTCGGAGAACCGGAACCCGCCGAAGTCGGCGACTGGAGCAAGATGAAATACGGCCGCTTCATCACAGCAATCGGCGGCTGGGAGGCGCTGCAGGGCATTCTCCGGGCCGCATCCGACATCGCGAAGAAACACGGCGTCTCCATCTCCAACGTCGCCGAGCGCTGGGTGCTGGAGCAGCCGGCGGTGGCCGCCATCATCGTGGGCGCGCGGCTGGGCGAGCGTGAGCATCGGGCGGACAACCTGCGCGCCTTCTCCTTTGCACTCGACGCCGAGGACCGGGCGCGGCTGGATGAAGCCTTTGCCCGCACCGAGCGCATCCCCGGGGACTGCGGCGACGAGTACCGGAAGCCCCCCTATCTCACGGCCTCGGGCGACCTCAGCCATCACCTGAGCACGGTCACAAAAGCCTATCGCCCCGAGCCGGTGCCCGGCCGTCCGGGACGGCTCCGGGTGGACACCGGAACGGTCTGGGAGCCGCTCGCGGGCTTTGCGCGGGCGGTCCGCATCGGCGACCGCATCCTCATCTCCGGCACCACGGCGACGCTGGGGCAGGGCGAGGTGGTCTGCCCCGGCGATGCGGCCGGCCAGACGGTCTACGTGCTCGACCGCATCCGCGCCTCGCTCGCCGCGCTCGGGGCCACGCTTGAGGACGTGGTCAGGACGCGGATCTATGTGAGCGATGCCGCCGACTGGGAGCCGGTGTCGCGCATGCACGGGCGCACTTTCGGCGACATCCGGCCCGCCAACACGCTGGTCGAGGCGAAGCTCGTCGGAGACTACCTGGTCGAGATCGAGGCCGAGGCGGTGGTCGACTAACCTTTTCGTCATTGCCGGGCTCGACCCGGCAATCCTTTGTTCGCTTCAAGTTTTCCTGGAAAAGGATGGTCGGCTCGGGGGCCGGCCATGACGGTTGAAACGGGTCAGGACCGTTCCGCGATCTCGCTGATGGCGAGGGGCTTGGCCGGTGGGCGCGGAGCCCAGAAGGACATGCCGTCGATCGCCTTGCCGCCTTTCTCCGCGACGAGCGCCGCCACCAGCGGCCCGCAGTAGCGCCCCTGGCATGGGCCCATGCCGACGCGCGTCAGGCGCTTCAGCGAACCGACCGTCTCCGGTCCCTGGCCAAGCCCTGCCTCGATTTCGGCGCGCGTCAGCTCCTCGCAGCGGCAGACGAGCGTGTCGGGCTTTGCGAGTGCGAGAGCCGGGAAGGGAGCATCGAACAGTCGCCAGAGCGCGGACTGGAAGCGGCCGTGGCGGGCGAGCGCGCGGCGGGCCTCCACAGGGTCGGGCGCCTTGAACCCGAGTGCGCGGGCTGCCGCTGCTCCGGCGATCCTGCCTTGGGCCACGGCGGCCGGCGCGCCGCCGAGTCCCGTGCAGTCGCCAACCGCGTAGACCTGCATGGCGGTGGTGCGGCAGTCGGCATCCCGCACCGTCACGAGCTGTCCGCGTGCGGCATCGAAGTCATGCCGGCAGTCGAGCGCGCGCAGGAGATCATTGGAAGGATGGAAGCCGTAGCCCATGCACACGGCGTCGACCTCCATGCGGCGGCGGGGCGCGGCATCGCGCGGCCAGCGCGCGAGCGTCGCCACAAGGCCGTCGGCGGAGGTCTCGACGGCCTCGAGCACATGGCCCTTGAGCACCGGCACGCCGCGCCGCGTGAGTCCTGCCATGAGGCCCATGCCCTTCGCGAGCAGCGAAGGAGAGGCAAACGCCATGCCGGCGACGGCGCTGACTTGGGAAAGCCCGGGCTTCGACAGCTCCGCGACCCCCACCACTTCGGCCCCTGCGCGGGAGAGCTCTAGCGCCACCTGCAGGTTCAGGGGGCCGTTGCCGGCGACGAGCACGCGCCTGCCGGGCAACGTGCCGTAGCTCCTGAGCAGCGTCTGCGCCGCGCCTGTCGTCATGACGCCCGGCAGCGTCCACCCGGGAACGGGGAGGCCCCGCTCATAAGTGCCCGTCGCCACGATGAGCCGTTTCGGTGTGATCTTCAGCGTCGAACCTTCCTGCAGCACCATGAGGTCGAGCGGCTGGAAGGCACCCCACACAAGCGCGCCTTTCAGGAACCGGACGCCTGCTACCTGGGCCTCGGCGATGAGCGCGCGGCCGCCCGCGAACTGCGCGTCGTCGCGCACAGGGAAGGCGGGCTGCTTATAGAACTGGCCGCCGAGCGCCGGCCGCTCGTCCACGAGCAGAACGTCCGCGCCGGCTTTTGCCGCTGTCGCGGCCGCCGCCAGCCCGCCCGCGCCGCCGCCGATCACGAGGATGTCGGGCGTCAGGACTTTCAAACGGCCGGCCGTTGCCGGCGGAGCGGCCTTCGTGAGGTCTACCGGCGCCTGCTGGCGCTTGACGGCGAGCGGCCGCTCGATCTTCGTCATGCACGCGCGCTGGCCGGGCCGGCCGTCGATCTCGACCAGGCATTCCTGGCAAACACCCATGCCGCAGAAGAGGCCGCGCGGCGCGCCCCTGGCCGTGGTCCGGAACGCGCGGATGCCGGCGGCGCTGAGGGCGGAGGCCAGCGTCTCCCCGATCCGACCCGGCACCATGCGATCCTCGAAGCGGATCTCGACCGTCTCGCCGCTCATCCGCTGTTTCCGTCCTGAGGCTCGGCGAGCGAAGGATCGGCGCGGCGGGCCCGCAGCAGCGCCATCATCGCCCGGTCGCGCCAGCCCACGCGCTCCGCCCAGCCTTCGATCGGCAGTGATGCGCGGCGCTCGGCCTCGACCCTGGCGACAAGCTCGTCCGCCCACGGATCATCCTGTCCGCGCTCCCGTCCCATGCGGCGGTAGGCCGGACCCATGCGGGCCGCGTGCGCCGCGATGCCGCCACGGGTGTTGAGGTCGGAGGTCTCGAAGGGGCCGATGACCGACCAGCGCAAGCCCAGCCCGTCCTTCACGATGCGGTCGATGTCGGCGACGGAAGCGACGCCGTCGCGCACCAGGCACCAGGCTTCGCGCAGCATGGCGCCCTGCAGCCGGTTGAAGACGAATCCGTCGACTTCGCGGCCGATGCGGACGGGCGCCATGCCCGCCGCGGCGAGGATGCGCTCGGCCTTCGCGACCGTCTCCGGGCTGGTGAAAGGCGCCGGCACCACCTCGGCGATGCGGATGAGGAAGGGCGGATTGCCCGGATGAACGACGAGGCAGCGTTCGCGCCCCGTCACATCGGCGGCGAAGCGCGAGGCGGGCAGGAAGGAGGAGGACGAGGCGATCACGGCGTCTGCTCTCGCTGCTGTGGCGATGCGCGCGAAGAGGTCGCGCTTGACCGTCTCGTTCTCGGGCGCGTTCTCCTGGACGTAGGCAGTGCCCGACACCGCCTCCTCCAGGCTTTTCGCGAGCCCTATACGCGCGGCGCAGGCTTCGGGGCGCTCGTCGATCAGCGAGAACTCAGCCAGGTCCCGCAGCCGCTCGGCCGCTTCGGCGTGCGCGGTCTCGAGCCTTGCGGGATCGGGATCGTGGAGCCTCACCGGGAAGCCGGCCGAGGCGAAGACAACCGCCCAGGCCATGCCGATGCTTCCGGCGCCGATGAGGGCAACGGATTGCTCTGGGGACGGATTTCCGATGGCGCTGCTCCCTGGCCGGGCTTGAAGCTGATATGACACGCCTAGCCCGAGAGCAACAGGAGCCGCAATGTCAGACCTCAAGGGACGGATCGTCCTCGTCACCGGAGCATCGAAGGGGATAGGCGCCGCCATAGCGCGGACCTTGGGCCGACAGGGCGCATCGGTCATCGCGCAATATGGCGGCGACAAGGCCGGCGCGGAGCAGGCGACGGGCGGCATGGCGGCATCGAACAGGCTGCTGGTGCAGGCCGATCTCGGGAAGCCGGGCGCGGGCCGCAAGGTCTGGGAGGAGGCGGTCGCCTGGCGGGGGCATGTGGATGTCCTCGTCAACAACGCCGCCGTCATGCCCTTCGAGGGCGGCATCTATGACGAGGACGCGGTGTGGGACGACGCGTGGGATCGCTGCTGGCAGGTCAACGTGAAGACGCCGGCCGACATCACGCGTGAGGCGGTCAGGCATTTCCGCGAGCGCAGCGGGGGCGTGCTGGTCACCCTCTCGAGCTGGGTCGCGCAGCGAGGATCGACCAATCCCGCGACCATCGCCTATGCGGCGTCCAAGGCGGCCGCCATGGCCACGACCAAAACGGTGGCGCGCGCCTACGCGAAGGACAACGTGCTCGCCTACATCATCGCGCCGGGCGTGGTGCGCACGCGCATGTCGGAAGAATTCGCGGCGACCCAGGGCGGCGAGGAGAAGGTGACGGCCGGCCTCGCGATGGGCGAATGGGTGCCGCCGGCCGACATCGCCGAGCTTGTCGCCTTCCTCGCCACCGGCGCCTGCCGGCATCTCACGGGCGCGACGCTCGATGTCAACGGTGCGAGTTACGTTCGGTAAGGCGAAGCGTTCGCAACCAAACGCCGCTCGGCACGCTTTTCCTGGAGAAAAATCGCCTGGGCGCGACGGAATCGGCCGTGTCCAGGCGTCTGAAGATCGGAGGCAGGGAATCTCCCGAGAGGGGGCGCGTTCCCGAGTCTGCCCTATTGGGGCGAAATCGAAGAGGAGACTCTCCATGAGCCTACGCAAAACCCTGATCGCCGGCTCGCTGGCCGCAGCAGGCGGCCTGGCGCTGCTCGCTGGCGGCGCTTCGGCCGCGACGCTTCCTGTTCCGGCCATTCCCGCTATCGCCCAGCCTGGTGTCGACGGCGGGCATGTCGAGCAGGTGCAGTACAGGCGCGATCAGCGCCGCTGGGACCGTCATCGCCACGGTTCCAGATACCGCCACCACCGGCCGGGCTGGGGCCACTATCATGGTGGCTATTGGTATCGGACGCCTTGGTGGACCCTTCCGCTGGTCGTTCCGCCGGTGATCGCGCCGGGTCCGGTATATGGCGGCGGGCATGTCGCCTGGTGCCGGAGCCAGTATCGGTCCTATGACGTCCGCAGCAACACCTACATGGGCTATGACGGATACCGTCATCGCTGCGTGAGCCCCTACTAAAAGCGCAGGATAGCCTAACTTTTGGGAGCGTCCGTCCTGTCCAGGGCGGACGCTCTGCGTTTGAGGTAGAAGGCGTAATGGTCCGTCAGGACGTCGTGAGGCTCGGGCGCTCCCAGTTCCAGCGCCGCGCGATAGAGCCAGTGCGGCTCCGCCATCAGCTCTCGGCCGATGGCGATGAGGTCGGCCCTGCCTTCCCGAAGGATCTCCTCGGCCTGCCGCGGCTCGATAATGGCGCCGACCGCCATGGTGGGAATGCCGGCCTCGCGGCGCACGGCTTCGGCATAGGGCACCTGGTAGCCAGGCCTGATCTTGCTGGTGGAGAGCGAGATCGAGCCCGACATGCCGCCGGAGGAGCAGTCGATGAGGTCGATGCCGGCGGCCTTCAGCGCGCGGGCGAGCAGCACGGTATCCTCGATCGCGAGACCTCCTTCGACACCATCCACGGCTGAAGTCCGATAGAAGACCGGCCGGTCCTCCGGCCACACCTTCCGGACAGCCTCCGCCACCAGCAGCGGGAAGCGCATGCGTTTCTCCACGCTGCCGCCGAAGGCATCGGTGCGCCTGTTGGAGTGGGGTGAGAAGAAGGAGTGGATGAGATAGCCGTGGGCGCCATGGATCTCGACCACGTCGAAGCCCGCAGCCAGCGCCCGCCGCGCCGCCGCCGCGAAGGCGTCCACCAGCGCCTCGATCTCCGGCACGGTCAGCTCGCGCGGGACGGGGTGGCCTTCCTTCTCCGGCACGGGACTCGGACCAGCTTTCTCCCAGGCGGGCTCGGGGCCATCGGTCGCAGTCAGCGGCTGCGCTCCATCCCACGGCCGCTCAGCACTGCCGCGGCGTCCGGCATGGCCGATCTGGATGCCGGAGAGCGTGCCATAGGCGCGATAGAGATCGGCGATGTGCTTGAAGCCAGGAACCTGCGCATCGTCCCAGATGCCGGTGCAGCCGTGGGTGATGCGGCCGTCGCGCGTGACGCCCGTCGCCTCGACGAAGGCCAGCGCCAAGCCTCCGGACGCGAAGCGGCTGTGATGCTGGTAATGCCAGTCCTGCACGTGGCCGTCCACGGCCACATACTGGCACATGGGCGACAGCACGACGCGGTTCCTCAGCTCTGTCGCCCGGAGCTTCAGGGGCGACAGCAGCAACGGATTTTCCGGCATCACTCCGCGGCCGCCGGAACCCGGCCAGAGCCTTCCAACTCGTCCATCAGCCGGTCGAGTTCGTTCATGATGGTTTTCAGCTTACCCACCCGCTGCTCGCCTTCGGTGCCGAGCGCCCGGAAGGTGGTGAGCGGCGCGCGCACGTCGCCTACCGGATAGCCGGCGGCGGCGGCCAGCGCCTTGGAATAGCACTGGTGGCCGTAGGTCGGATGGCCCTCGTTGATGATCACCTGCATGCGGTTGATGAGGCGCTCGATCTTCTTGGCGTCCTCGATGCGGCCTTCCACGATGAAATCGCAGATGCGGGCCGACGCGCGCGGAATGTAATTGCCGTAGGGGTTCACGTAACCCACGGCGCCGTAGAGATAGGATTCGACGATCCTCTGCCCGGCGAACACGTTCATGACGCCGCCCGTCTCCTCGACGATGTCGTAGACGCGGGCCATCTCCTGGCTCGCCTCCTTGATGTAGCGGATCTGCCCGAAGGCCTTGGTGAGGCGCGCCACCAGCCTGGCCGACATGTCCACGTTCGAGGTGAAGGGATTGTTGTAGAGCATGATCGGGATCGAGACCTTCTCGCAGATCGCCTTGTAGTAGGCGAAGATCTCGTCCTCGGTCGGTGTGTAGTAGTAGGGCGGGATGATCATCAGACCGTCGGCGCCGAGCTTCTCCGCCTCGGCGCTGTAGCGCACCGCGTTGGGCGTATAGGCATTCATGGAGCCGACCAGGACGTGCATGCGGCCGTTGACGTATTTGACCGTCTCCTCGACGAACTGGGTGCGCTCGTCGTCGGTGAGGGTGAGGAACTCGCCCGTTGTGCCGAGGATGATGATGCCGGGCACCTTCTCCTTAAGCTGCCAGTCGACGAAGCGCTTCCAGGCCGGGATGTCGATGCGGCCGCCACCCTCGGTGAAGGGCGTGACGGTGACGGTGTAGCTGCCGCGGAACGTTGCCGGCATGCTGGCTTCTCCTGATTGATGGCCCATGGGCGACTGTAGCCTGACCGGACCAGGGAGGCGAGATTGCCTCCGCCGCGCTGGCCGTCCTAAGGTGGTCCCTGGAATTGTAACGCGCCGTATACGGACGTTTCAACCTCGCCCGCGCGTCCCGTTTCCCGAGGTTTCCCGCTCATATGCATCGTGCCGATATTCTGGTCGTGGGAGGCGGAATCGCGGGCGCGGCGACGGCCTTCTACCTTGCGCGCGAGGGCGCGGAGGTGCTGGTCGTGGAGCGGCTCGATCTCGGCACACAGGCCTCCGGCGCCAATGCCGGCAGTCTCCATGTCCAGATTCCGCATGTCACGTTCGTGGAGGAGGGGGAGGAGTGGGCGCGCCGATTCGCACCCACCATCCGTCTCATGCGCCATTCTGTGGAGCTCTGGCAGGGGCTCGAATCGGAGCTCGGCACAGACCTCGACGTCGCCGTGCCGGGCGGGCTGCTCGTGGCCTCGACCGACGCCCAGATGCGGGACATTGCCCGCAAGGCGGCCCTGGAACGGGAGCAGGGGATCGAGATCGAGATCCTCACGGCGGAAGACGTGCGCCGGATGGCGCCCTATGTGGCGCAAGGAATAGTCGGCGGGGCCTTCTGTCCGACGGAAGGCAAGGCCAACCCGCTCAAGGCCACTTTCGCCTACGCCGCCGCCGCCGAGCGGCATGGCGCACGCTTCCGGCGCGACACGGAAGTCCTCGATATCGGGGCGGTTTCGGGGGGCTTCGCCGTCGAGACGTCGGGCGGGCGGATCCAGTGCCGGCGGCTTGTGAACTGCGCCGGCGCGGCCGCGGGTCGAATCGGCGCCATGCTCGGCTTTGCACTCCCGATCGAGGCGCATCCGATCCAGGTCAGCGCCAGCGAGCCGGTGGCGCCGCTGGTGAAGCACCTCCTCTACTATGCGGGCGGCATGCTGACCCTGAAGCAGGGCCGCAATGGATCGCTGCTCATCGGGGGTGGCTGGCCGGCCAATCTCAGCACTGTCACCGGTCTGCCTGTCGTCAGCGGCGATTCGCTGAGGCAGAACCTCGCCCTGGCGCAATCGGTTGTGCCGGCCATCGGCGCGGCCAGGATCGTGCGGAGCTGGGCCGCCTT
>JBFXDI010000021.1:0-40976 GCA_050181295.1 Parvibaculaceae bacterium
ATCAGAAGATAGGTGGCGGCCGCAAAGGACAGCCGGCCGATGATGTCGCGCAACGGGTAGCCGCGCAGATGGACGTCGGTCTCGTCGACATCGCTGACGGCCGTCTTCCAGTAGGGTCTGTCCGTCATATCTCTCCTCGCGCCCTTCGCAGGGTTCGTGCCCGACAGGGGTTCGCCGGTCAAGAACAATTGACTCATGAGACGAATTTTTATACCAGTCGGACTGTGCCGAAAAGCCGGCAACTCCAGGCGAGCTATAGCGCGCGCCGTGGCCGCAGACAAAAGCCTGCAACAGGGAGGATATCCGTGCCGTCCGGAAGCAGCGACGTCCTGATCGTCGGTGGAGGCGTCGTCGGCGCGTCCTGCGCCTACTTCCTGTCAAAGGCGGGCCTCTCGGTCACGCTGATCGAGCGCGAGCATCTGGCCTGGGGCGCTTCCGGCCGCAACGCAGGCTTCATCTGGCTGAGCCTCAGGCCGGCCGGGGTGCAGCTCGATCTCGCACGCGCAGGCGCCGCGCTCTATCCGCAGCTTGTCGAAGAGCTCGGCGACAGTTTCGAGTACCGCAACAGGGGTGGCCTCATATACTGCTTCAAGGAGGAGGAGTTCCAGGTCCTGCGCGAGCTTGCCGAAAGCCGGAAGCGGGACGGGCTCGCCATGGAGATCGTCGACGGCAAGACGGCGCAAGAGCTCTGCCCGATCCTTCCGGATTCGGTTCCGGGCGCAACGTTCTGCACCGAGGACTCCCAGATTTTTACGGCCAAGTTTGTGGCGGCGCTGGGAGAGGGTGCTCGCCGGCACGGCGCGACCATCCATGAGGGCGTCGAGGTCACGGCGCTTCAGCGGTCGGGTGCGCGCGTGACCGGGGTCAGAACCTCAAAGGGCGACTTCGCGGCCGGAACAGTGGTGCTCGCGACAGGCTCATGGGGGCCGGAGCTTGCAGCCGCACTCGGCCTCAACCTGCCCATCCGCCCGATGCGGCTGCAGGCCGTCGCAACCAAGCCGCTGCCGCCGCTGTTCGACCGGCTCCTCTACGGTCCGCTGGCGCTCAAGCAGTACACGATCGTGCGTGAGCTTCCGAGTTTCCGGGACGAATTCTTTCGCTCCCCGAGCGAGATCGGCTTGCGGACCGTCGACCTTCTCGAATGCATGTGCCAGCGGCGCGACGGCACCGTGATGCTCGGGCTTCCCATGGACTATCCCGGCTACGACCAGCGCGCGACGCTCGAGGGGGTGGGCATCACCTCGAAGGTCTTTGCCGAGCACTTCCCGCAGCTCACCAACGTGGAGGTCGGGAGCTCCTGGGCCGGCCTCCTGCCATCCACGCCCGACAGCCTTCCCTATATCGGCCAAGTGACCGGTCTCGACGGCCTGGTAGTGGCGGCAGGGCATGTGTTCGGCAACGCCGCCGGCCCGATCACGGGCAAGCTCGTGTCGGAGATCATTACCGACGCACGCCCCTCTCTTCCTCTCGCGCCGTTCGATGTCGGACGTCACCAGTCGCTTGCCTCGGATTCCGAGCGCCTCTGGTAGCGCGCCGGGCACCACCGGCTATTGACAGCGGGGATGGTTTGCCGCTCTACTAACCCATCGGTCAAAAAACATGACGATATAGTCAGAAAGGGGAGAGCCATGAAGGGATTTCCTGGAGCACGAGGCCTGAATGCGGGACTGTCGCGCCGCGAGTTCATGCATGGCGCGCTGGGCGCGGGACTGACGGTCGCCTCCGCGCAGGCTCTGTGGGCCGGCCGCGCGGCGGCGCAGGCGAAGGAGGGAGGAAGCCTCCGCATCGGCCTTGCGGGCGGCGCCACGACCGACTCCCTTGATCCGTCGACCTATACCGACACCTTCATGATCATGCTCGGTTACGCCGTGCGCGGAAATCTCACGGAAGTCGCCGCCGACGGCTCGGCGAAGCCGGAAATCGCCGAGTCCTTCGAGGCGAAGGACGGAGCGAAGACCTGGCGGTTCAAGCTTCGCAAGGACATCACCTTCAGCAACGGCAAAACGGTGACGCTCGACGATGTCCTGAGCTCTATCAACTTCCACCGCGGCGAAGACACCAAGTCCGCCGCCAAGGCGCTGCTGGAGGCGGTCACCGACGTCAAGGTCGATGGTGACTCGATCGTGTTCTCGCTCAGCGACGGCAACGCCGACTTCCCCTTCGTGCTGGCCGACTACCACATGAACATCATGCCCTTCACCGACGGTAAGCCGGATCTCGAGGTGGGCGCGGGCCCTTACAGCCTCAAGCAGTTCCAGCCCGGCGGCAGGGCCTCGCTCGAGCGCAACAAGAACAGCTACAAGCAGGCCTATTTCGACTCGGTCGAGATGATCGGCATCTCCGACGCGACGGCGCGCCAGAGCAGCCTGATGACGGGAGAGGTCGACATCATCAACCGCACCGACCTCAAGACGGCGCATCTTCTGGCCAAGAATGCATCCCTGAAGGTCATCGATGTTCCGGGCCGCATGTTCTACAGCATGCCGGCCAATATGACCGTCGCTCCATTCGACAACCTGGACGTCCGGCTCGCGCTCAACTACGGCATCGACCGCGACGCGATCGTGAAGAAGATCCTCTATGGCTACGGTCAGGCCGGCAACGACCAGCCGATCACGCCCTCCTACCGCTACTATGCGAAGGACCTGGTGGCGAAGCCCTATGATCCCGACAAGGCCAAGTTCCATCTCAAGAAGGCAGGCCTCGAGACGCTCAAGGTGGATCTGAGCGCAGCGGACGCCGCGTTCCCCGGCGCCGTCGACGCGGCGGTTCTCTATTCCGAGCAGGCGGCCAAATGCGGCATCACCATCAACGTGGTGCGGGAGTCGAACGATGGCTACTGGGACAAGGTCTGGCTGAAGAAGCCCTTCTGCACGGCCTAATGGGGCGGGCGGCCCACCGAGGACGTGATCCTGACCCTTGCCTTCTCCAAGGACGCGGCATGGAACGAGGCGCATTGGGACAATGCCCGCTTCAACGAGCTCCTGGTCGCGGCGCGCGCAGAACTTGACGAGGAAAGGCGCCGCGGCATGTACGTGGAGGCTCAGCACATCGTCAGCGACGACGGCGGCGTGCTGATCCCGGTCTTTGCCAACCACGTGCAGGCCGCCACCGCCAAGGTCGGTCATCCCGAGCAGCTTTCGGGCGTCTGGGAACTGGACGGCGGGCGCTGCATCGAGCGCTGGTGGTTCGCTTAAGCTCCATCCCGCAGATGCCGGGCGACAGGATCAGAGGTGTTCCGATCCCGTCGCCCGAGCGCCCTTCCACATGGTGGCGCGACTGATTGATGAAGCCCCGTAGCGATTCGCTGTTAGGCGGCGGCGCCAGCTAGTCCAGCAGGCTCTCTTCCAGAGGGTAGCTGGAAAGCTTCTCGCAGCCGTCCTTCGTCACCAGCACCTGCTCTTCGAGTTTTACTCCGTCGCGTTCGCCCAGGGCGCCTACGTAGCTTTCCACGCAGATCACCATTCCTTCCTGCAAGACGCCGTCATAGTGGCTCGGCGTGCCGAAAACGGGGTTGATTCTCGGATACTCATCGCACATCCCCACCCCGTGAATGAGGCAGGTGTAGGCGTTGGCATGAAACTCCTGGGGCTGGACCAGCGCGCGAGCCTGGAACTCGGAAAGCGAAATGCCTGCGCGAACAAGCGTCATGTTGTGCTCTATCTCCCTGAGCGCCAGTTGATAGAGCTGCTTCTGCCGCTTGGTCGGCCGGCTCGGGCCGCAGTGAAACGTCCTTGAAATGTCGGCAAAGTATCCAAACGGGCCGACCATGTCGGTGTCGAAGCCGACCAAGTCACCATCCTCGACCAGCCGCTGGGATGCCTCCTGCAGCCACGGGTTAATCCGCGGGCCGGACGCGAGCATCCTCCCGTCGTGCCAGTCGCCGTTGTTCGCAAGGTTCGTGTAGTTCAACAGGCCCCAGAGTTGCAGCTCCGATACCCCCGGACGCAACGCCTGCTTCATCTTGGCGATGCCGAGTTCCGCCACTCCCAGCGCCCACCGGATGCAGGCTATTTCATCCTCGCATTTGATGACGCGGGCGGCCTCGGAGATGAGCACGCCATCCATGACGTCCAGTCCGCGCTGCAAGAGCGCCTGGGTGATGCTTGGGTTCACGTATTCCAGCGCAACAAGCCTGTTGTCCGTTCCGATCTCCGACAGGAAGTTGACGACGTCGTCCGCGAGAAGGCGAGCCGCGTCCGGAAGGTTGTAGCCGCCGTCGAAGAAGGACAGCGGCCTTCCACGCCTGACGTCATCGGCCATGGGCGGATGGCCGTAGACCGCGTGTATAACAACCGGGCCTTCGACCGGAACGAAAAGATAGGTCGTCGGAACATGCGACTGGAAGAGCCCGTAGGTTCGATAGTCGACCGCGTATCGAAGGCTGATCGGGCTTACCAGGATGCACATCGCAGTCCCGGCTTCCTTCATCGCCAGCTTCAACCGCTGAAGCCGATACGCATGCAGGCGGTCGAGGTCGATCTCGGGCATGGGCCGGTACTTCCGTAGATCGCTCCAGTGATCTCCGGCCAGCATCTCGTCGGGAAACATTCTTCAACTCCTGGGGGACCGAGCGGAACTACAAGGGCGTTGCTTCGTAAGCGTGTGGTCAGGCCTGCATGAGTTCCCGGTAGGTCTCGAGCGCGGCGGGTATGGCTGCCTCGCGCACGGGATCGAGCGGTCCCGACACGAAGCGCCGCGAGTGCACGCCCTGGAAGGCTCCTTCGCACAAGGAGATGTCCTCCTTGTTGGTCAGCCGCCAGAGCTCGGTCACCCGCTCCACGTCATAGTCGACGCCCTCCTCGGCATCGTCCCGCACGTACCAGAACGTCTGCCAGCGTACATGCGAGACATCGATCGGCCGCATGGCGTGCACGATCGCATGGTCGACATGGAAGATCACGCGCGTGAGCGACGGCACGATGCCGAAGCCGGCGCCGTAGCCATCCGGAAGCTCCGCCGACGCGGCGAACTCGCCGAGCGGCTTCGAGACGAGGCTGCCGTCCATGGAGCCTGTCTTCATGCCGGGACGGAGTTGAAGCAGGCCCGGAAAGTACTGTCTTTTCCAGTCCCCGCCGGTGTTGGCGTAGGTCGCCTGCACGTCCATCGTCACGCACAGCTCGGGATGGGAGCCGAGGCAGTGGTAGCATTCGAGATAGTTCTCGAGCAGGATCTTCCAGTTGGCCTCGATGTCGTAGGATTCCCGGTGGATTTCCTTGACCCTACCCGCCTCGAGCCTGCGGAACGGGGTGTCGTCGAAGGCGAGGCATGAGGCAAGCGAGGGGCCTTCCACTTCCGACAGCCATCCGAAGATCAGCCCGTGCCACACCTCGACCCGGACCGCATGAAGGCCCCAATCTCGATAGTCGAAAACCTCGCCGTCCTTGTTTCCCGGCGCCCGCACAAGGCTTCCGTCGAGGCCATAGGTCCATTGGTGGTAAGGGCAGGTGAAGGTGCGCGCGTTTCCCGTAACGCTGGAGCACAACCGGTGGCCGCGGTGACGACAGTGGTTGAGGAACGCGCGGATACCCTCATCCTGGCCGCGCACGACAAGAATACTTTCGCCACAGAGGTCCTCGATGAAATAGTCGCCTTTCCCCGGGATCTGCGAGACGTGGCCGAGGAACTGCCATTGGCGCCCGAAGACCCGCTCGAGCTCCTCCTCATAGATCGTGGGATCGATGTAGAAGCGCCGCGGCAGGAGCCGCAGTTCCGGATAGGAATTCTGCCGGTTGCCGGCGTCAGGATCCGCCGTCCCGTTCCGGTGCTGGACCGACGCTGGGTGCTGCACGAACCTTCCTCCCGATTTTGACCTATCGGTCTGTTTTTCAGACTATATGGTCAATTTTGCGCTTGCTTGCGACGGTTGTCAATCGCGGCCACTGCAGCATCGCTGCTGCCGGGGGTGTCGTGCTCAGGCGCTCCGAACGTGCTCGAGCCTGCGCTCCATCAGGGATATGACGGACGCCACGGCGCTCGACACACCCCAATAGAAGAGGGCGATGGCAAGATAGAACTCCGCCGGGCTGAAGGTGCGCGAGATCGCCATCTGCGCCGCGAAGGTGATCTCCGGCACCGTGATGACGGAAAGGATCGCCGATTCCTTGATGAGGAAGATGCTGGTGTTGGAAACCTGCGGCAGGAGGAAAGGCCACAGCTGCGGCACCACCACATTCCAGGCCTTCGGAAGTCCCTTCAGCCCGAGCGCATCGGCGGCCTCGAACTGGCCGCGTGGAATCGAGAGGACCGCCGCCCTCAGCGCTTCGGCGAAATAGGCGCTGCCATAGATGGTGAGGCAGAGAATGCCGGTCAGCTCGGCGCCGAGACGGATACCGTAGAGCGGCAGGCCATAGAAGGCGAGGAAGGCCTGGATCAGGAAGGGCGTGTTGCGGATCGCCTCGACATAGCCGATGGCGAGCCGGCGCAGGAGCTTGTTCCTGCCCATGACCGCGAGGGCGACCGGCGTTCCGAGAAACGGGATGAGAAGGAACGCAACGAGGCAGATCCTGGCCGTCACCAGCCCGCCCGCCAGGAGCATTGGCGCATATTCGAGAACCAGTGAGGGATCGAAGCTCATGCCGGCCGACGTCCCTGCCGTTCACGGATACGGGCCTCGTACCAGCGGGTGAGGGACGTCACGCAGAAGCAGATGAGGAAGTAGACTGCGGCGACGGCGAGGAACGTCTCCACGGGACGATAGGTCTCGACCATGATCTGCTGGCCGCGCCGCGTGAGCTCGACCAGCGTGATGACCGAGAGAAGCGCGGTTCCCTTGACCAGCATGGTGAACTCGCCCGCGAGCGGTGGCAGCGCGTTCGCAAAGAGCTGCGGGATGATGACGAAGAGCCAGGTGCGCGACCGGCTCAGGCCCAGCGCCCGGGCGCCCTCCCACTGTCCTTCCGGGATACGCGCGAGGCTGCCGCGCAGCACCTCCGACATGAAGGCCGCGCCGTTCGCGGAAAGCGCGAGCACGCCCGCGGCAAGCGGCGGCAGGTCGAGGCCGATCAGCGCCGGCAACGCGTAGTAGACAAAGAGGATGAGGACGAGTGCCGGCGTGCCGCGGATGAAGCTGACATAGATTCGGCAGCCCATGACAAGCGCGCGCGAGCCGGATGTGCGGGCCGCAAGCAGGAGAAGCGCGCCGAGGAGGCCGAGCACGGTCGACAGCGCGGCTGCGACGACTGTGATGGATGCGCCCTCAAGGAGCAGCAGGGCGTAGTTCAGCATCGATCCTCGTGAGACTCGCGCGGCCCCGTGACCTCTCCGGTGCCGTGCAGCGAAAATACGCGCAGCACCGGAGAGGCCTTCCGGGGGGCCGGAACTATTGCAGCGGCGGCATCTCGCTCGGCAGCTTCATCTCGAAGCCGAGCCACTTCATCTGCAGCTCCTTGAGCTTGCCGCTGTCGCGCAGCTTGCCGATCTGCTCGTTGAGAGCCGCGAGCATGTCGGTGTCCTCCTTGCGCGTCACCCAGCCGATGTAGGAGCCCTCACCGAAGGTGCCGGCGAGCTTGTATTCGCCGGGCCTCGAGATCAGAAGGGCGCCGATCGAGGGCGTGGCGTCGAGAAGGGCGTCGATGCGTCCGCCGGCGAGCGCGAGATGACCCTCGGGGAAGCTCACGAAGAGCTGGGTGGAAGCCATCTTCGGCAGTCCCTTGCCCTCCAGATACTTGTCGATCTCGGCGAGCGCGGGCTCGAGCGCTGAACCGAGCTGGGTGCCGACGATCTTGCCGGAGAGCGAGTCGGGACCGGTGACGGCGTCGTCATTGGCGCGCGCGACGATGCCGGTCTCGAAGATGGCGACCGGCGCCGTGAAGGCATACTTCTCAGCCCGCTCCTTGTTGTAGCCGACGGAGGTGGCGATGAAGTCGAACTTCTTGGCCGCCAGCCCCGGCAGCAGGCCCTGGAACGGCAGGTCGAGCTGGTTGACCTTGACGCCGAGACCTGCGGCGATCTCGTCGAGGATGTCCTTGCCGTAGCCCGTGATCTTGCCGTCCTTCACGAATTCGAAGGCGGAAACTGAGCTTCGGTCGCGACCGTCACCTCGCCTTTCTGCTTGATCTGCGCCAGCAGTCCGTCCGCCAGCACGGGACCGGTGATGGCGACAGTGGCCATGAACGCGATGGCTGCAAGTCTCGGCATTCTCATGGATCGGCTCCCCTTTTTGTCGGTTGTTGGGATTGTCATTTCCTGTGGTGGTCCCAGGCACGGACGCGGCCCGCCTTCGGTGCTGCGAGCGTCGCCAGCGCCTCGGCGATGATCCGGGCGGCAAGCGCACAGGTCGAGCCTGTGCGGGTGTCCCATTCGGGCGCAACCTCCACGAGATCGAAGCCCACTATGCCGGTCTCAACGACCATGCGGACCCCCGTGATGAGCTCGCGGCTTGTGAGGCCGCCCACCTCGATGCTGTTGGTGGCCGGTGCGAAGGCCGCGTCGAGCGCGTCGATGTCGACACTTACATAGACGGGCGTGCGGTCGGGCGAGGCGATGCGGCAGGCCTCCTCGCAGACCTCGCGGATGCCGCGCGCATCGACCTCGCCGATCGGAAAGATGCGGATGCCGAGGTCGTCGGCGATGGTGCGCCATTCCGGCAGGTTGCGCGGTCCTCTGGCGCCGATCACGCACACGCGCTTCGGATCGATGCCCGGCAGCTCGCAGATGCGCTTCAGAGGAGACGCGCGCGTCAGGCGATCGCGGCGGAACTCGTCGGAGAGATCGAGGTGGGTGTCGAACACGATGAAGCCGATCGGCCCATCGAGGCTCTCCGTCACCGCCTTGACCGCCGGATAGGTGACGCCGTGGTCGCCGCCCATCATCACCGGGATGGCGCCGGCGCGGCGGATGCCGGCAACCATGGTCTCGAGGCGCCGGTAGCTCTCCGGCGTGTCGCCCATCGCCACGTCCACGTCGCCGCGGTCCACGACCTTCAGGTGCTCGAAGACGTCGAAGTCCCAGTCGAGATTGTAGCCGCCATAGAGCATCGACATCTTGCGGATGCCGGCCGGCCCCAGCCGCGTGGCGCCGCCGCGCAGCGTCGCGATGCCGTCGAAAGGCATGCCGAACACCACCGCTTCTGCGCCCGTGCCCTCGAGGCTGCGCACATGAGGCAGCGCCATGAAGGCCGGCGTGTCGCCGTAGATCCGGGGGGCGAGCAGCGGGTTCTCGATCACGTTGTCCATGGCGAAGCCTCAGCGGTTACCTAGATTCATGGCAGGAAGCGGCGCGCCGCCTCGGAATGCTCCATCCGCAGCCGCTCGACGTCGACGCCGATGGGCATTCCATCCTCGACCTTCCAGCGGCCCGCCACCATGACGCGATCGGCGCAGTAGGCGCCGCAAAGCACGATGGCGGCGAGCGGATCGCCGGCGCCCGAGAAGCGGAGTTCGTCGAGCTTGTAGAAGGCGAGATCCGCCTGCCTGCCGACCGCGATCTCGCCGATGTCGTCGCGGCCGAGGCATTTGGCCGACCCGCTCGTTGCCCAGCGCAGCGCGTCGAGATGCGTCACCGTTGCGTCGTAGGTCAGGCGGTTGATCATCAGCGCATGCCGCACGCTCTCGATCATGTTTGAGTTGTCGTTCGAGGCCGATCCGTCGACGCCGAGGCCCACGGCGCATCCCGCAGCCTCGAGCTCGCGCGTGCGGCAATGGCCGGACGCCAGCACCATGTTGGAGGTCGGGCAGTGGCAGACCGCCACGCCGGCGTGGCCAAGATGGGCAATCTCCGCCGCGTTGAAATGAATGCCGTGCGCGAGCCAGACCCGGCCGCTCATCCAGCCGACCTCCTCCAGGTATTCGACCGGGCGGCAGCCATAGCGGTGGAGGCAGTAGTCCGTTTCGTCGCGCGTCTCGCCCAGATGCGTGTGGAGCCGGCAGCCGTGTTTTTCAGCGAGCACGGCGCTTTCGACCATGACCTGCTTGGAGGCGGTGAATGGCGTGCAGGGCGCGAGCGCGATCTGGACGAAGGCGCCCGCGCCTTTCTCGTGATAGCGCGAGATCACGCGCTCGCTGTCGGCGAGGATCGTGTCGATGTCCTGCACCACCTCCTCGGGCGGCAGGCCGCCGTCCTTCACGGAAAGGTCCATGGAGCCGCGCGACACGGTCATGCGGACGCCCAGCGCCCGGGCCTCCTCGACCTGGATGTCGATTGCCTCCTCGCAGCCTCTCGGGATCAGGTAGTGATGATCCGCCGCCGTCGTGCAGCCCGACATGAGCAGCTCGGTCAGAGCAAGCCGCGTCGCCAGGCGATGCGCCTCGGGCGTGAGCCGCGACCAGTAGGGCAGAAGCGCCTGCAGCCAGGGAAACAGCTCCTTGTTGATCGCCGCCGGATGGGCGCGCGTCAGCGTTTGATACATGTGGTGGTGCGTGTTCACGAGGCCCGGCGTCATGACATGCGCGCTCGCGTCGAATGTCCGGTCCGGCCGAACCGCCGGCTCGCGCCCGCGCGCCACCAGCTCGACGATACGACCCTCCTCGATCACGATGCCGCGCTCGGCGCCTTCGCCGAGACAGGCCAGCGGATCCTTGATCCAGAGACGTTTGGGACGCTTCTCAGGCATCGTCACCGGCGACCTTCAGAAGCAGCTTGCCGCTGATCGAGCGGGTTTCGAGGGCGCGGTGCATGGCGCGCGCATCGGAAAGATCGTAGACACCGGCGACAGGCACCTCGAGGCGGCCCGAAGCGATGGCGCCGATGACTTCCTTCAGGCCGCGGCGCCAGCGTGCCGGCTCGCGCATGTTGTTCAGGAGCTCGAAGCCCATGAGCGACGTGCAGCGCTGGTAGAGCTTCATGCGGATATCGAACTTGGGATAGCCGGCCGCCTCGCCGATATTGACCACCCGCCCGTAGAGGCGAAGCGCGTCGAAGCTCCGCTCGAGAATGTCGGCTCCGAGGGAGTCGATGACGGCATCGACACCCCTGCCGCCCGTGAAAGCCATAGCGGCCTGCACGAAGTCCTCGCTGCCGCGATCGATGACGAGGCTCGCGCCGTAGCCCAGCGCCTTGCCACCCTTGCCGGCGCTGCCGACCGTACCGATGACGGTCGCGCCCCTGGCCACGGCAAGCTGCGTCAGCGCGAGGCCGACGCCTCCCCCGATCGAATGGACAAGAACAATCTCGCCGCGCTTCAGGTTGGCGGCACTGTTGACGAGGTGCCAGGCCGTGAGTGCGACCACTGGGAAAGCAGCACCCTTCTCGAAGGACACCGCATCGGGCAGCGGGATGACGAACTCCTGGCCCGCGAGGCAGCGCTCGGCATAGCCGCCCGTCTCGGAAGGACCGGTGATGGCGGCCACACGGTCGCCCACCTTGAACCGTCGGACGCCCGAGCCCACGGCCGCTACGCGGCCCGAGACCTCAAGGCCAAGGACCAGGGGATAGGAAACGGGATTGGGATAGACGCCTTCGCGCTTCTGGGTGTCGCCCCAGTTGGCGGCGGCATAGGCGACGTCGATCGCGACCTCGCCCTTTCCGGGCGTCGGAAGCGGCAGATCGCGCTCGACCAGCCGATCCGGCCCGCCTGTCTCCTCGACCAGTATCGCCCGCATGGTGTTCAGAGCCTGATCAACGGCTGGTGCGCGCAGCGGAAGGAGCCGCCCACGACATAGACCGCGTCATAGGGCAGGCGGATCACCTCGAAGCTCCGCTGGTTCAGCTCCTGGGCCAGCCTGTCGTGCGGCTCGCCCTCGGGCAGGATCACGGTCCGATCGTCGAGCACCAGGTTGTTGCAGCCGAGATAGACCTTGGCGTTCTCGAAGGGAATGTCGATCAGGTCCCAGTCCTTCAGATAGGGCGGGACGCCGTCCGGCATTGCGGCCTTGCAGATCGCGGCCACGCCCTCGCGCGGCGTCATCAGCACGCAGTCGAGATGCGCGAAGTTGCGGTCAATGCGCACCATCTCGACCGAGTAGTCGGGGCCGAGCATGTGCTGCAGCCAGCGTGCGCCTTCCGGATTGGATGCGTTGCCGGAATGGCCGATGAGGATCTTCTTGTCGAGCACGAAGATGTCGCCACCCTCGAGATAGCCCCAGCCGGGCTTGCCGTCATTGTCGTCGTCGGCGCCGGAATCCGGCTGCGCGAAGTAGCGGGCGCCGCGCTCCATGGTGGACGCCAGGATGTGGCGGATGGGAAAGCGCTGGCGGCGGTGGAAGAGCGAGCGGGGCGCGAGCTCGATGACGTTGCTGCCGATGGTGACGAAGGGATCGCGGAGCCAGCCGGTCATGACCCCGTGGTTCTGCCCGCGCGGGAACTTCATGTTCGCGTCGCTCATGGGCTCGGGCAGATGCACCTTGACGCCCTCGCCCTCCAGAAAGCGCACCGCGCCCTCGATCTGGGCGCTCCAGCGGGCGAAGAAGGCCGCATCGGCTTCCCGCGCGTCGCGCTCCTGATTGGCGAACCAGAACTCGCGGAAACCGCCCGAGGGGCGGACGTCCGCATCCTGCAGGAAGGCCGGAAAGACGAACTGCGCATAGCCGCCATAGACACATTCGCGGAGCGCGCCCCACTCGGCGCGGACGCAGACAGGGTGAACGGACGTGTCGCTGGCGGCGCCGGGCGACGCCTTCGGTCGGTCGAGCATGCAGAGGCCTCCTGTCGGAGCGGGGCTAGCGCGCCCCGCGCTGGTAGTGACGGCCCGCAGCGGCGGGCGGGGTTGGCTTCCCGACCAGGCCAACAAGGGCGAGGATCGAGATAACGTAGGGGAGCATCACGAAGAACTGGTGCGGGATGGCCGGGTAGTTGAACTGGAGCCGGAGCTGCAGGGCGTCGAAGAACCCGAACAGTAGGCAGGCGGCCATGGCCCCGACAGGGCTCCAGCGGCCGAGGATCACGGCGGCGAGCGCGATGAAGCCCTTGCCGGCGCTCATGTGCTCGGAGAACAGGAACACCTGGCTCAGCACGATGTAGCAGCCGCCCATGCCCGCGAGCGCGCCGCCCGCGATGACGCAGCCGTAGCGGATCGCCGTCACCGAGACGCCGGCGCTGTCGGCGGCTGCCGGATTCTCGCCGACCGCGCGCACCTGCAGCCCCCATGGGGTCCAGTAGAGGAAGGCGTGCACCAGGAAGACGCAGAGGAACATGACGTAGACCAGAAGGTCCTGGCCGAAGAACACGGGGCCAACGATGGGGATGGCCGAGAGAAGCGGGATGCTCAGCGCCCGGAAGCCCGGCAGGTGGAGCGTGTTCGCCTGGGCGCCGAAGACGATGCGGGAGAGGAAGGCGGTCAGGCCCAGCACGAAGAGATTGATGGCGATGCCGGTCACGATCTGGTTGACGCCCAGCGACACGCCGAGCCCGGCGAGCACCAGGCCGGCCGCCATGCCGCAGAGGATGCCGACCAAGAGACCGCCGAACGGGTCGTTGAGGAAGAAGGCGCCGACCGCCGCGCCGAAGGCTCCGGCGAGGATCATGCCCTCGAGCGAGATGTTGAAGACGCCGCTCCGCTCGGAGAGGACGCCGCCCAGCGCCGCGAACACCAGGGGCACCGACAGCCTGAGGCTCGTGCCGAGAAAGTCGCTCAGGAACTGCGGATTGAGCAGGTGCTCCATCATGCCGATGCTCCTTCCTCGCGGGCGCGATCGAGCGCGGCCTCTGTCCTGCGGCGACGCTCGAGCGCGCGTCCGATGAAGCCCGTCTGCGAGCGGACGGCGAGGCTCATGGCGACGAACAGGATGACGAGTCCCTGGATGGCCTCGATCACCGTCACTGGCACGCCCACCGCGCGCTGCATGATATTGGCGCCGCTCCTGAGCCCGGCGATGAAGAAGGCCGAGAAGATGGTGAAGAGCGGATTGAGGGCGGCAAGGAACGCGACCACGATGCCGTCATAGCCATAACCCTGACTGAAGGCGTCGAAGAGCCGGTAGCGGTGTCCCAGCACCTCGAAGGTGCCGGCGAGACCGGCGAGGGCGCCCGCGACCAGGAACGAGACGATGATGTGGCGCTCGACCGACATGCCGGCATAACGAGCCGCCGCCGGGTTCTGGCCGACCGTCTCCAGCGTGAAGCCGGCAACCCCTCGACGCATCACGATGTGGATGGCGATCGCCAGGATGACCGCGATGACGACGCCGAGATGGGCGTCCGTGCGGGGGAGGATGCTCGGCAGGAACAGCGAGAACGGGATTTCGCGGGAATAGGGGTAGGGCGCGCCGGGCTCCATCATCGGGCCGGACACGATGAAGCTCACGAAATGCAGGGCCACGAAGTTCATGAGCAGCGTGACGATGATTTCGTTGATGCGCTGATACGCCTTGAGGAGAGCGGGCAGCAGCGCCCAGAGCGCGCCGCCGATTCCGCCGGCAACGGTTGCAAGGAAGATGTGGATGGGACCGGGAAGCTCGGGCAGATAGAGCGCCACGATGGTCGCGGCGAGCGCCCCCATATAGATCTGGCCTTCCGCGCCGATATTGAAGAGGCCCGCTCTCAGCGGCAGCGCCACGGCAAGGCCCGCAAGCAGGAGCGGGCAGGTCTTGACCAGGGTGCTCGCGAAGCCCCAGTAGTCGAAGAAGGCGCCATGGAAGAGCGCGCCATAGGCCTTGATGGGATCAGTCCCCGCGAGAAGCATGAGGCCCGAGCCCACAAGCAGCGCCGCGAGGACGGCCCAGATGCTGCGGAACATCACCAGGAAGCGAACGGCGCTCTCCATCACGCGGCCTCCACGCCGGCCATCATGAGGCCGATCTTCTCCGGGGTCGCCTCGTCGCTGCGCAGGATGCCCATGAGCCGCCCGCGGAACATGACGCCGATCCGGTCGGCGACATGCATCAGATGCTCGAGCTCCGTCGAGATGTAGAGGATCGCCACGCCACGGTCGCGCTGCTCGAGGATCTGGCGCTGCACGAATTCGATCGCGCCGACGTCGAGGCCCTTGGTCGGCTGCGCGACGACGAGCATCTTCGGCCCGCGGTCGAGCTCGCGCGCCAGGATCAGCTTCTGCTGGTTGCCGCCCGAAAGGAGGCGAGCCGGCTGGTCGACCCCCTGCATGCGCACGTCGAAGGCCTTGGCGAGCCGTTCGGCATGGGTCCGGATGGCGCCGAAATCGAAGAAACCCCAGCGGACGAAGGGCGCCCGGTCGTAGCTCCGCAGCATCAGGTTCTGGGCCACGGGCTGGCCGAGCACCAGGCCGTCGCGATGCCGGTCCTCCGGCACGTAGCCGATCGACAGCTTGTGGACCCGGTCGGACACCGAGGCGGCGGTGATGTTCTCGCCGTCGAGATGGAGGGCGCCCTGGGTCGCCGGCCTCAGTCCGGCGATCACCTCAGCCAGCTCCTTCTGGCCGTTGCCGTCGACGCCCGCGATGCCGAACACCTCTCCGGCCCTGACTTCCAGCGACAGGCTGTCGAGCGCGGGGAGGCCACGGTCGGAAGCGGCCGAGACATTCTCGAGCGACAGCACCGCCGCGCCGACCTCGTGCCGCGAGCGGCGAACCTCGAAGACGACGTCGCGTCCGACCATGAGGCGCGCGAGCTCGCGCGGGTTCGTGTCGGCGGTGCGAAGCGTGGCAATGACGCGGCCGCGCTGCATGACCGTCACGTCGTCGGAAATCTTCATCACCTCGTCGAGCTTGTGGGTGATGAAGATGATGGTCTTGCCGGCGGCCTTGAGCCTGTTGAGGACCTCGAAGAAGGGGCCGGTTTCCGTCGGCGTGAGCACGCTCGTCGGCTCATCGAGGATGAGGATGTCGGCGGCATGGTAGAGAAGCTTCAGGATCTCCACGCGTTGCTGCATGCCGATCGGCAGCTTTGCCACCTCCGCCCTCGGATCGACGTCGAAACCGAAGGAGGCGCTGAGCTCGGCGATCTTCCCGATATGCGTTTCGAGCGGCAGCAGCAGGCCCTGTCCGCGCATGCCCAGCGCCACGTTCTCGGCGACACTCAGGGGGCCTACCAGCATGAAGTGCTGGTGCACCATGCCGATGCCGAGCTCCAGCGCGGCACGGGGCCCCGCGATCCCGACCTCGCGCCCGTCGATGAGAATGCGGCCCGAGTCGGGCTGGTAGAGCCCGTAAAGGATGTTCATGAGGGTGCTCTTGCCGGCGCCGTTCTCGCCAAGCACGGCGTGCACGGTGCCCTGGCGCACGGCAAGGCTCACCCCGTCGTTGGCCTTCAGCGAGCCGAACGACTTCGAGATTTCCTCGAGTGCAAGCCGGGCGGGGCGCGCATCCGCGCCCACAGCCCCGGCTGGCACGTGCGACGGGCCGCCGGTGCCGGCGGCCACGTCCTGACCCTGCGCCATCTCAGGGGTTGAACTTGCCGGCGGCCATGTCGGCAACCAGCTTCTCGACCTCGGCCTTGAGCTCAGCCGGTACCTTGTCGCTGATTGGACCCATCGGGCCGGGCTTGCTCCCGAGCGGGAAGCGGTAGTCCTTGCGCTCGAGCTGGCCGGCCTTGGCCATCTCCATGGTGGTCGCCGCCGCCTCGCTGAAGTCCATGAGAGCCGAGGCGAGGTTGACCTCGGGGATCGAGGATTTGCTGAGGTCGCTCAGCGTGCTCACAGCCCAGGCGTCCTTCTCCTTGGCGGCCTGGATGACGCCGACGAAGCCGTTGTCGAGATAGGGCAGCACCACGTCGGCGCCCTGGTTGATGAAGTTGAGGGTGGCTTCCTTGGCCTTGGCGACGTCGTCCCAGTCGTTGGTGTAGGCGATGAAGACCTCGCCGTTCGGCTGCCCGACGGCCCAGCCCTTCTTGAAGCCCTCCGCGACGCCGAGGAAGGCCGCGATCTCCTGGCCCGCGATGAGGCCCGCCTTGCCCGTCTTCGACATCTTGCCGCCGATATAGCCGAGGATGTAGCCGAACTCCTCGTTGTTGTAGTTGATGGTGGCGGTGCCTTCGGTCGGGGCGCCGTTGAGGATGGCGACGGTTGTGTCGGGGAACTGCTTGGCCACGCGGCCGGCGGAGGCTGTGAACTCGCCACCGGCGGCGATCACGAGCTGGTAGCCGCGGCGGGCATAGTCGGCGAGCGCCTCGGCCTGGTCGGCCTGCTTCACCTTCTCGCTATAGGCGAACTCGATGCCAAGGCGCTCCTTGCCCTTCACGAGGCCCTCATAGACGGCCTGGTTGAAGGCCTGGTCCGTGATCGAGCCCGGCAGGACGCCCGCGGCCTTGAAGTCCTCCGCCGCGCTAGCGGATGCGCCGAGCATGAGGCCGAAGGCAACGGCCGCCACGGTGCTGAAAGAACGTCTGGTCAGTGTCATCTCATACCCTCCCGTTGGATTTGGCGGCATTGTCGGATGCCGCGACCGCAAGTCCGTCAATGCCCGCTGCGGAATTCCGCTTTCAGCGAGTCTGTAACGAGATCGACGCATTCCTCGACGAGCAGCTTTCCGATCTCGACCGTGGCGGTGACGCCCGGCGACAGCGCACCGGACGCCGGCACCCAATCGGGATCGCCAGGAAAGAGATCGTAAGGGGGAAATTTCGCCACCCCCTCGTCGACGATCTTTTCCATGCGCACGAGGTCCGGATAGCAGTACATCATCATGGAGGTCTCCATGATGCCGCCGTGCTCGAGATCGAGACCGGGGAACTCGGTTCCCTCGTAGACCTTGGCCATCGTCTCGGGCTTCAGGCGCTCGGCATAGAGCATCTTCAGGATCTTCACGTCGCGAATGCCCGCATATTCGAGCTCGCGGACGGCGAGGTGGCAGGCCTCGTCGAGATAGAAGCGGTTCTCGAAATGGGCGTCGATCACCGCGAGCTTGCGGGCGCCGTGGCGGGCGAACTCCTTGAGCACGTCCTTGACCAGCGCGATGATGGTGGCGCCGTCGAGGTTCGTCGTGCCGCAGCGGTGCGCGCCGCCCCCGGTCCTGACCTGCGAGCGATAGCCGTATGAGATCGGCGCCGCGACCACGCCGCCCACGTTCTCGGCCGCCCGGCGAGCCATGTAAGTGCCCATGAGCCAGTCGGTGCCGAGGGGAAGGTGGTAGCCGTGCTGCTCCACGGCGCCGGCCGGAAGGAGCACGATGGCGTCCTCCTCGCGGATACGACGCTGGTATTCGTCCCAGCTCAGCTCGGACATCATCACCGATCGCGCCATCCGTCACCTCCCCAAGCACGCCGGCACAGCGTTGCAGGAGCAAAATCTTGCATCGGCCCTTGCCTCGAACAATAGCGAGGCAAACATGCTTACATTTGCCTTTCTCGATGTTTCGTGCGCTATAGGTTCTGGAAGCCCGGGGAGGCGCTGAAATGAGCGGTGGCGTCAACATCAGCCAGGCGGACATCCGTCTGCTGAAGATATTCAAGACCGTCGTCGAATGCGGCGGGTTCGCGGCCGCGCAGATCGAGCTCAATGTCGGCCAGTCGACGATCAGTTCGCACATGGCCGCCCTCGAGACGCGGCTCGGGGTCAGGCTCTGCGAGCGGGGACGCGCCGGCTTCCGGCTCACCGAGGAGGGCCGGCATATCTACGAGTCGGCGCAGCGGCTCTTCCGGTCGGTGGAATCCTTCCGGGCCGATGTCGAGGGCCTCCGCGGCCGCCTCGCGGGCGAACTCTATGTCGGCACCATCGACAACGTCATCACCAATCCCGGCTTCCCGCTAAGCGAGGCCATAGGCCTCTTCAAGCAGCGCGGCGGCAATGTGCGCATCCACATCCAGATCGGAAGGCCGGCGGAGATCGAGCGGGCCGTCGTGGACGGCAGCCTGCATGTCGGGATCGGCGGCTACACACGGCGCATCTCAGGGATCAGCCACATTTCGATCCTCAAGGAGACGCAGCGGCTCTATTGCGGCGCGGATCACCCGCTGTTTCCTGTGCCTGAGCGGAGCATCGACACCGCGGCGCTCTCGCGCTGCCAGTATGTGAAGCGACCCTACGTGCCGGACGTGGACATCCCCGATTCCGGGTTCCTCAACGCCACCGCCATGGCGGAAAATATGGAGGCGATCGCCTTCCTCGTGCTTTCCGGGCAGTTCATCGGCTTCCTTCCCGAACATTATGCCGAGCCCTTCGTGGCACGGGGCAAGCTCAGGACGCTCATGCCGGAACGCATGCACTACCAGTCCTGCCACGAGCTTCTCTACAGGGTGTCAACGCCCCCGCCGCTTGCGGTGCGCTGCTTCGTCAGCGATCTGCTCGACGCCTTCCGCCGTCGCGGCAACGTACTGGCAGAGCCCGAGCCGGTGAGCACGCGGTCACGCCGCAAGGCCAGCCGGGCGCCCCGATTGCGCGAGGCCGTGGCGCCGGGCGAATGAGGGAGCAGCCATAGGTTTCAGGTGCGTGCTTCTCGCCTGGCGGCTTCCTCGATGCGCGCGAGCACCGCATGCAGGAGCACATTGGCGCCTGCCTCCAGATGCTCAGGCTCCGTCCATTCTGCCTCGTTGTGGCTGATGCCGTCGCGGCTCGGGACGAAGATCATGGCGGAGGGCACGAGGGCGCTGATCGGGCAGGCATCGTGCAAGGCCCCGCTCGGCATCCGCCGATGCGGGAGACCGAGTCGGCGGACGGCGGCCTCGACATGGCCGACGCAGGCCGCGTCGAAGGCGACAGGCGGCATCTGCATGGCGCGGCGGATCGCGATTTCGACGCCTCGCCGCCTCACAACCGACCGCGAGCGCTCGCCGATCTCGCGCTCGATCGCATCGAGGATGGCGACATCCGGATGCCGAACGTCGATCATGAACGTGACGAGACCCGGCACCGTGCTCGGCGCATTGGGCTCGACGACAAGACGCCCGACCGTCACGCGCGCGTCCGGCGCATGCTCGCGGCCGAGGGCATCCAGCGCTACCAGCATCTCGGCGGCGGCCGTGAGCGCATCCCTGCGGGCTTCCATGGGGGTCGTGCCGGCGTGACGGTCGGCGCCGGTCACCGTGACCTCGAACCAGCGCAGGCCCTGAACGGCGGTCACGACTCCGATCGTCTCGCCGTTCCGCTCCAGCACCGGCCCCTGCTCGATATGGGCCTCGAAATAGGCGTCCATCGGAAAGTCGCCCGGCGCCTGCCCGCCGGCATAGCCCGTGCGGGCAAGCTCCTCGTCGAAGCGACAGCCATCGGTCGACAGCTGGCGCATGCGGGAAAACCGCTCGCCCTCGGCGAAGGCCATCGATCCCATGAGGCCGCCGGGAAAGCGCACGCCTTCCTCGTTGGTCCAGTTCACGACCGCCACGGGCAGTTCCGTTTCGATACCGGCATCGTTGAGGGTGCGGATGACCTCGAGGCCCGCCAGCACGCCGAAGATGCCGTCAAAGCGGCCGCCATGGGGCTGCGTGTCGAGATGGCTCCCCATGACGACGGGCGAAGCGTCCCGCCGACCCGGCCGCAGCGCGAAAATGTTGCCGGCGGCATCGACCGTCACCCGGCAGCCTGCGTCTTTGCACCAGCGGACGAACAGGTCGCGGGCCTCGCGATCCTCGTCCGAAAGCGCCAGCCGGCAGGACCCGCCGCCCGGCAGCGCGCCGATCTCCGCGATCGCCATGTGCGCGTCCCAGAGGCGGCGGCCATTCACCCTGAGATTGGAGCGGTCGGCCAACGCGGCTCCTCCGGCGTCACTCGAAATAGCCGGCCCTGACCGCCGCGCCGATGACGTTGAGGATGATATGGCCGGCCGTGATGGACGTGATCTCGTTCACGTCGCGCGCCGGCGTGATCTCCACCAGGTCCATGCCCACGAGGCGGCCTTTCTTCACCAGGCCCTGGATGATCTCGATCGACTCGCGGTAGGTGACGCCCCCTGGTTGCGGCGCGCCGACCGCCGGCATGACGGACGGGTCGAGCCCGTCGGCGTCGATCGTCAGGTAATAGCGGCCCTTGTCGGGAATGCGGGAAAGGATCGCCTTGACGCCCTCGTCCTGCAACTCGTTGGTGGTGATGAGGTGGGCGCCGTACTTCCGCGCCGCCTCGACGTCGGCCGGCCTGGCGCTGCCCTGGCCCCGGATGCCGATCTGGAAGATTTCCCCGATATGAGACATCTCGGACGCGCGGCGGATGGTGCTGGAATAGCCCTCGCGCACGCCGTTCACGTCATCGCGCCAGTCGAGATGGGCGTCGATGTGGACAAGTGTGATCGGCCCCTGGTCGTCATAGGCGCGGAAGACCGGAATCGGCACGCCATGGTCGCCGCCGATCGAGATCGGCAGCGCGCCGGCCTTCAGGATCTTCCGCACCGCCGCCTCGGCCGCCTTGTAGTGACCGCCGAGGGCGCGCGCATCGCCCGGCACGTCGCCGACGTCCACGACCTTGACCTTCTTGCCGCCAAAGACAGGGCCGCCGATGTCGAAATCATAGCGGTCGAGGTTCTGGCTGATGCGGCGCGAGGCACGGCGCACGGCGGTCGGTCCGTTAGACTGGTCGTTGTGGACCTCATCGACGGTGTAGGGGTCTCCATAGGGGAGACCCAGGATCGCCACATGCGCATCGAGCTTGTCGAGATCGGCCGAGTGCGGAAAGCCCATGAAGGTCAGGTTCACGTCGCGCGGGGCGACAGTCAGCGGCGGCATTGGCGGTTCTCCCTGCATCATGGAATGTCGCCTCAAGCTTCGCACGCCCGATGCACCGTAAAATACCAACGTGACGAAGCTCAGTTCGACGTCTTGCGATACGAAGCCGTCTCCAATGCGTATCCTCCTGCCGTCTCGTCCAGGAGGCGCGAGACATAAGCCTTGGCGAGACGGCAGGCCGCCGGCAGGGCGTGCCCTCGCGCCAGATGGGCAGCGATGGCGCTCGAGAGAACACAGCCGGTCCCGCGCATGCCATGGGCCTTTCGAGGCGTCGGAAAGCGCTTGGGCAGCCCGGCCGGCGGGAAAAGGAGGTCGACGGCATCGCTGCCGGTGGAATGGCCGCCCTTTACCAGCACGTGGCGTGCCCCCAGCGCCTGAAGCCGTGCCGCCCGGCGTGCGATCTCGTTCTCCGACGTTGCCGGTGTCGTTCCGGTGAGCATCGCCGCCTCCGGCAGGTTCGGCGTGACGAGCGTCGTGAGCGGCAGGAGATGCCGGAGCATAGTGGCTTTGCCGTCGTCATCGAGCAGCGCGCGGCCGGAGGTGGAGGCCAGGACGGGATCGAGGACGACGGGCATGTCAATGACGCTCAGCGCGGCCGCCACGGCTTCGACGATGCCGGCAGTCCCGAGCGCGCCGATCTTCACGGCGCGCACGCGCCCGCCCGAAAGCGCAGTGACAATCTGTGCATGGACCAGCGCCGGCGGCATGGGTTCGACGGCTTGAACGCCCGCGTTCGTCTGGGCGGTGACCATGGTCACTGCAATGCAGGCGCCTAACCCGTGCGCGGCAAGCGTCGCAACATCGCGCGCGAGCCCTGCGCCGCCGCTCGAATCGGAACCCGCGATGACGAGAACGGCGTCCATACGCTCTATCCGAGCGCTACGAGCGCAAGACGCGAGAAACCTTTCGCTTCAAGCGCGTGCGCGGCCCGCCAGGCGCGAAGCCCCGAGCGGCAGCAGAGCACGGTCCGCGCGCCGTCCTCGGGCCGCTCCAGCCTGCCGATCTCAGGAGGCAGGACCCGCAGCGCCGAGGGCGTCGCCGGTCGGAGCGCCTCTTCGGCCGAGCGCAGGTCGATCACCAGGTCCTCGGTGCCGATGTCGCCCGCCGCGATGAAGGGGAATGCCGTATCGGGCTCCGGCGCATTCGCGAAGGAAAAGCTCGAGAGCGCCAAAGTCTTGAGATCGAGCGTTACAAGGCGGCCGAGCGAGGAGGGCGAAAGCCCGAGCAGGTGGTTCAGTGCCAATTGCGCCTGGAGCGCGCCCAGCATCCCGACAGCGGGACCGCTCACGCCCGCGTTGGCACAACTTTGCAAGTTGTCCGGCGGGTCCGGGAAGAGCGCCCGCACGCTCGGGGCGCCGCCGCAGAAGCCCCCCGCATAGCCCGAGAAGCCCAGCACCGATGCGCTGATGAGCGCCTGCCCGCTGTCGCGGCAGTGGTCGGAAAGTGTGAAGGTCAGCGCATAGGAGTCGCCGGCATCGATCACAACATCCGCGCCGCGCGCAAGGGCCGACACGTTGGCCGGATCGAGGCGCTCCACGTGCGGCTCGACCTGGACCTCCGGGTTGAGGCGCGTGATCGCCTCTGCCGCGGCTTCGGCCTTCGGTCGGCCGATGTCGTCCATGCGGTAGAGCGGCTGGCGATGCAGGTTCGATTCGTCCACGCGATCCGGATCGACGACGACGAGGCAGCCGAGACCGGCCCCGGCGAGATAGCTCAGCACCGGAGAGCCGAGGCCTCCAGCGCCCGCCACCAGCACGCGCGCCGCGCGGAGCCACGCCTGGCCCCCATCGCCGACCTCGGGCAACTGCATTTGTCTCGCGTAGCGCGTGCTCATGCGGGAGCCTGCGTGGCGGTGAGCCATTGGCGCGTGCGTGCCTCGGGGTCGGCATGGCGGAGGATGTCGGTCACGACGGCGGCGCTGTCGGCACCGGCGGCGAACACGCGCGGCAACCGCTTGACGGTGAGGCCGCCGATGGCGACGAGCGGGATGGAGCCGACGAGTTGCTTCCACTCGCGGATGCGGTCGAGCCCCTGCGGCGTCCAGGGCATCTCCTTGAGCAGCGTAGGATAAATGGGACCAAGCGCCACATAGTCCGGTTCGAGCGCCAGCGCTCGGTCGAGTTCGGCATGGTCGTGGGTGGAGATGCCGAGGCGCACACCGGCCTTGCGGATCGCGGACATGTCGGCATCGTCGAGGTCGCCCTGTCCGAGATGCACGAAATCGCAACCGGCATCGATCGCCTCGCGCCAGTGGTCGTTGACGATGAGCTGGCAGCCGTGGCACCGGCAGATGTCGCGGGCTTGTATGATGTCTTCGACGACAGCATCCGCTGGCCGGTCCTTGATGCGGAGCTGCACGAGCTTCACGCCGTGCGGCACGAGGCGCGCGACCCAGCCAGCGCTGTCGACGATCGGATAGAAGGGGTCGAGTTTTACGCTCATGCGAGCACCGGCATGCCGAGCACGGGCGTCGAAGGCGCGGCCATGTCCCGCGGCTCCATGGGCTCGGCCTCATGCGCGAGCCGTCCCGCCTCGACGGCGCGAGCGAAGGCTTGTGCCATGGCAACCGGATCGCGAGCTTTTGCGACGGCGGTGTTGAGAAGCACGGCGTCGAATCCCATCTCCATGGCGCGCGCGGCGTGGGAGGGGAGGCCCAGACCTGCGTCGATCACCAGAGGCACGTCCGGGAAATGGGCCCTGAGGGTCTTCAGTCCATGCGGGTTGGCGAGGCCGAGGCCTGAGCCGATAGGAGCGCCCCAGGGCATCAGCACCTCGCATCCCGCCTCCAGCAGGCGCTCCGCCACCACGAGATCCTCAGTCGTATAGGGAAAGACCTGAAAACCCTGGCGCGAGAGGATGCGCGCCGCCTCGACAAGCGCGAAGACGTCGGGTGAGAGCGTGTCGTTCTCGCCGATCAGCTCGAGCTTGATCCAGGATGTGCCGAAGACCTCGCGCGCCATCTCGGCGGTGGTCACAGCCTCCTTCACCGTATGGCAGCCGGCGGTGTTGGGGAGCACGCGCACGCCCAGCTCGCGCACCAGCGACCAGAAACCCTGCCCCGCGAGGCTGCCTGCCGCCTCGCGGCGAAGCGAGACGGTGATGATCTCGGCGCCTGATGCCTTCACAGCCTCGGCCAGCACGGCCGGCGAGGGATATTGCGCGGTCCCGAGCAGGAGCCGGGATCGAAGCGTCACGCCATAGGCCTGCATGGCTCAGCCTCCCTGCATGGGCGCCACGACCTCCAGCCGGTCGCCCTCCAAAAGCATCGTCGTGGGCCTCAGGCTCGCGGGCACGAACGCGCCGTTGACGGCGGCCGCCACGCGCGCGCTGCCATAGCCGAGCTCCTCCAGCAGCGCCGTGACGTTCGTGCCGCTCACCTCACGCGGTTGCCCGTTCAAGACGATTTTCATGTGCGTTCTCCGTTTCGAGCAGCTCCGCCACCATGGCCACGAGCCGACGCGCCATGGCGGGCGCCAGCAGGAAGCCGTGGCGGTAAAGACCGTTGACGTGGATGGTGCCGCCCTTCCGCAGGATGCGCGGCAGGTTGTCCGGAAAGGCGGGGCGGAGATTGCTGCCGGTCTCCAGGATCTCGGCCTCCGCGAAGGCTGGATGGAGCGTGTAAGCGGTGCCGAGGAGCTCCATCGCGCCCCTGAGCGTGATCGGTCCCCGCCCCTCGGACTCGACCTGCGTCGCGCCGACCATGTGGACGCCATTGCCCCGCGGCACGACATAGACCGGATGGCGGGGGTGCAGCAGCCGTACCGGCCGCGTGAGGGAAATCTCTGAGGAGCGCAGCACCAGCATCTCACCCCTGATGCCCCTCAGCTCCGGAAGGGCCTCGCGGGCGCCTAGTCCTCGGGCGTCGATGACCAGTCGACCGTCCGTGTCGTGTTGCTCGAGCGGCGTGGCATATCGGATCGGCACGCCGAGCCCGGCAAGCCGTTCGGCCAGCGCAGCGAGCGCGACGCGCGGGTCGAGATGCGCCTCCTCCGGAAAGAAAAGGGCTCGCTCGAAGCGGTCAAGGTCGGGCTCGAGCGCCGCGACGCCGTTCCCGTCCAGCCATTGGTGGCGTTCCGTCCGGCGGGCGAAGCGGGACAGCTCAGCCGCATCCCGTCTCGCCGCCACCACCAGCGTCCCGCGCCTCACGACGCCCGGCACGCGCTCCGCCCACCAGCTAGCGGCCTCCTGCCCGAGCCGCACGACCTCGGGCTCCGCCGACTCGCCCTCGCAGAACGGCGCCAGCATGCCGCCCGCATGCCACGCGCAGGCATGGGGGCCGGGCCGCGGCCCCTTCTCGACCACTTCCACCTCGATGCCCCGCTCGGCGAGCGCCAGGGCGGCGGAAAGCCCCATGACGCCCGCGCCCGCAACCACGACCTTCACGACCGCTACTCCGCGGGCTCCGTGCGCTCCTCCACGGGCATGTAGAGGTCGCCGCCCTGACGGTACTTCTCCGCCATGGCCGCCATGCCCTCCTTCTGCGCCTCGGCGCGGATGTCGTGCGAGATCCGCATGGAGCAGAATTTCGGGCCGCACATGGAGCAGAAATGCGCCACCTTGTGCGCCTCCTTGGGCAGCGTCTGGTCGTGGAAGCTCCGCGCCGTCTCGGGGTCGAGCGAGAGGTTGAACTGGTCCTCCCAGCGAAACTCGAAGCGGGCGCGCGACAGCGCGTCGTCGCGGACCTTCGCCGCCGGATGTCCCTTGGCGAGGTCGGCCGCATGCGCCGCGATCTTGTAGGTGATGACGCCTGTCTTCACGTCGTCGCGGTCGGGGAGTCCCAGATGCTCCTTTGGCGTCACGTAGCAGAGCATGGCAGTGCCGAACCAACCGATCATCGCCGCTCCGATGCTGGAGGTGATGTGGTCGTATCCCGGCGCGATGTCGGTGGTGAGCGGTCCGAGCGTATAGAAGGGCGCCTCGCCGCAGGTCTTGAGCTGCTTGTCCATGTTGGCCTTGATCTTGTGCATGGGCACGTGGCCCGGGCCTTCGATCATGACCTGGCAGTCGCGCTCCCAGGCGATCCGTGTGAGCTCGCCGAGCGTTTCCAGCTCGGCGAACTGCGCCGCGTCGTTGGCGTCGGCGATCGAACCCGGCCGCAAGCCATCGCCCAGCGAGAAGGACACGTCATAGGCACGGCAGATCTCGCAGATCTCGCGGAAATGCTCGTAAAGGAAGCTTTCGCGGTGATGGGCCAGGCACCACTTAGCCATGATGGAGCCGCCGCGCGAAACGATGCCCGTGACGCGGCTCGCGGTAAGCGGTATGTAGCGGAGCCTAACGCCCGCATGGATTGTGAAGTAATCGACGCCCTGCTCGGCCTGCTCGATCAGCGTGTCGCGATAGACCTCCCAGGTCAGCTCCTCGGCGATGCCGTCCACCTTCTCGAGCGCCTGGTAGATCGGCACCGTGCCGATCGGCACCGGCGCGTTGCGGACGATCCATTCGCGGATGTTGTGGATGTTGCACCCGGTCGAGAGGTCCATGACCGTGTCGGCGCCCCAGCGGATCGCCCACACCATCTTCTCCACCTCCTCGGCCATGGAGGAGGTGACGGCGGAATTGCCGATATTGGCGTTGATCTTCACGAGGAAGTTGCGGCCGATGATCATCGGCTCGGATTCCGGATGGTTGATGTTGGCCGGAATGATGGCGCGACCACGCGCCACCTCGTCACGCACGAACTCCGGCGTCACATGGTCCGGAACGGAAGCGCCGAAGCTCTCTCCGTCGCGCTCGGCGATGTTTCTCGCGGTCTCGCGGCCAAGATTCTCGCGGATGGCGATGAACTCCATCTCCGGCGTGACGACGCCTGCCCGCGCATAGGCGAGTTGCGTTACAGCCTTGCCGTTCCTGGCGCGAAGCGGCGCGTGACGCGAGGGAAACTCCGGCGTCAGCCTGTCGCCCGAGGCAAAACCGTTATCCTCGGGTTTGACTTTGCGGCCCGGCTGCCGCTCCACGTCGCCGCGCGCCAAGATCCAGCGCTCGCGCGGGCGCGGGAGGCCGCGGCCGATATCAACGGTGGCGCCGATGTCCGTATAGGGGCCGGAACTGTCGTAGACGGTAATGGGCGGCTCGCCCGCGGTCGGATGCACGGCGATTTCGCGCATCGGCACGCAGATGTCGGGATGAAGACGGCCGCGCTTGAAAACCTTGCGCGAAGCCGGAAGCGGACCCTGGGTCACGGATGGAATGGTGGCGCTCATGTGGCTCTCCCTACCGGTTGGCGGGATCCAGCCGAACGTTGGAGGAAGAGCTTTCGGGGAAAAAGCGGAATGACCCGCGACCCGTTCGCCATCCCTACGCCAGTGCTAGCTGGATCAGGTTCGAAGGGTCGCCGCGCCTGCGGGAGGAAGATCCCTGTAGCGGCCTCTCAGCTCCTTGCCGGAGCTCCCCTGGCAACGTGCGGGAGTTAAATCCCCATCGAGCGCGATGTCAACGCAAAGTCGCCCGTGAAATGTGAAAGCTAAGAAAAAGCCCCAGTCATTTTCACTTTCCGTCACAGGGCCTATACTCGGAGCTGTTAGTCGTGCCCGCGCAGCATTGAAGGCGGGAGTGCGGATTCTTGAACACAGTCAGTCGGCTTCGCGTTTCGAGCAAGGACGACATCGTCGCGCGCCGACGCACGCGCAAACCGCTGGTGCAGGTGGGTATGATCGGTTTCGTGTTTGGGTTTTGCGCGCTGGGCATCCTCATCTTCGTCTATCTGTTCGGCTAGAGCAGTCGATGCAGGACCACGACCACCAGCACAATCAGGGGTCCGAGCTTGGGCCCATGGAGCTGCGCGTCAAGGCGCTCGAGTCGTTGCTGGTTGAGAAAGGCTATGTGGACCCTGCGGCGCTCGATCTCCTGATCGAGACCTACGAGACGAAAGTCGGTCCCCGCAACGGCGCGCAGGTGGTGGCGAAGGCCTGGAGCGACTCCGCCTTCCGCGAGCGGCTCCTCTCCGATGCGACCGACGCCATTGCCTCCATGGGCTTCATCGGCCGGCAGGGCGAGCACATGGTGGCGCTCGAGAACACGCCCAAGATCCACAACATGGTCGTCTGCACGCTCTGCTCCTGCTATCCGTGGCCGGTGCTGGGTCTGCCTCCCGTCTGGTACAAGTCGGCGCCCTACCGGTCGCGCGCCGTCATCGATCCGCGCGGCGTCCTGCAGGAGTTCGGCGTCGTGCTGCCGCAGGACGTGGATGTGCGCGTCTGGGACTCCACGGCCGAGGTCCGCTATCTCGTCGTGCCCATGCGGCCGGAAGGCACGGAGGGCTGGTCCGAGGAGAAGCTTGCCCGCCTCGTCACCCGCGACTCCATGATCGGCACGAACCTCGCGCTTCCCGCCTCCGGGTCGCGGCCATGAACGGCGCGCAGGATCTCGGCGGCATGATGGGCTTCGGTCCGATCGCGTCCGAAGCCGACGAACCTTGGTTCCATGCCGAATGGGAGCGGCGGGTGTTCGCGCTCACGCTCGCCATGGGCGCGACCGGCGCCTGGAATCTCGACCAGTCGCGGCATGCCCGCGAAAGCCTCGATCCGGCGCGCTATCTGGCGTCGTCCTACTACGAGATCTGGTTCGAGGGGCTTTGCCGCCTGATGCGAGAGCGCGGGCTTGTGACCGCGCGGGAGATCGAGGAAGGCAGCGCTGTCGACGGGCCGAAGCCCCTCAAGCGAAAGCTCGCGGCCGGCGACGTGGCGAAGGTGCTCAGCGCCGGCGGGCCGACATCGCGGCAAGCATCCGCGGCGGCACGCTTCGCGCCTGGCGATGCCGTCAGGGCGCGCAACATGCATCCCCTCGGCCATACGCGGCTGCCGCGCTACTTGCGCGGTCACGCTGGCAAGATCGTCGCCGTGCGCGGTGCGCATGTCTTTCCCGACTCACACGCCCAAGGCGACGGCGAGAATCCGCAATGGCTCTATACCGTGCGGTTCTCCGCCAGAACGATCTGGGGCGAAGGCCGCAATCCGAACGACAGCGTCCATGCCGACCTCTTCGAGCCCTATCTCGACGCCGCCTGAAGGGCCGCGGCTGGCGCTTCCAGGCGACGGGCAGGCTCCCATCTTTGCCGCGCCATGGGAGGCTCAAGTCTTCGCCCTCGTCGTGAGCCTGCACAGACAAGGCCTCTTCACCTGGCCGGAGTGGGCAGAAGCGCTCGGGCGCGAGATCGCTGCCGCCGGGCGGGCGGATACCGGAGAGCGCTACTACGAGCACTGGCTTTCGGCGTTCGAAAGGCTGCTCGCCGCCAAGAACATTGTGCCGGAAGACCAGCGCAAGGCTCGGGAAACGGCCTGGGACCGGGCCGCGCGGGCCACCCCGCACGGGCAGCCCGTCGTCCTGCCAAAGGACTGAGGCCGTCCCCGGCGGTTTGTCCTTTTGCCTTCCGTGCCCGATGCTCTATGGTCCGGCCGCATTTTCATGGAAAGCCATGCAATGAACCAGACGACGACCGCTCCGGGACCGCTGGAACAGCGTCTCGGCGCGCTGCTGCAGGAGGCCATCATGGCGCTTCAGAGCGGCCAGCGCGCGCGTGCCGAGAAGGCCGCGAATGCGGCAGTGGCGCTCACGCCCGACAACGCGGATGCGCATGTCGTGCTGGCGACGGTCCTCCACAACACGGGCCGCCCGCGCGAGGCGGAGCATCACTATGTCGAGTGCCTGCGGCTTCGCCCCTACCACGTGCGGGCGCTCACCAACCTCGGGCTCCTGAAGCTCAATGCGGGGCAGGCGACCGAAGCCGTGGCGGCACTGGAGACGGCCGTCAAAGTCAGCCCGACCTCGACGGAATCGCAGCATCTTCTGGCGCGCGCCTACGGGCTTGGCGGCCAGGTGGAGAAATCGCTCGAGACCTTCGAGAGGCTGCTGAAGGATGCTTCGCATGACGTCGAGGTGCTGACGGGATATGCTCGCGCGCTCATCGCCGCCGGACGCGCGGAGGAGGCAGTGAAAATGCTGCGGCGGGCCGAGGCCATCGATCCCGATCATCCGGGGATCGCTCCTCTCCTGGCGCAGGCGAGGACGCCGCAGCAGACGGACAAGAGCGCATGAGCGCGGGCACCGTCCTCGGCACAACCGGCTCCTTCGAGTCGGAGCGCAAAAGCCCTTTCCAATCGCGGATGGAGCTTCTCAAGAACCTGCGCGAATCGAAGCGATACACAGAAGCGCTGATGGTGATTGAAGGCCTGCTCGGCGAGCAGCCTGGCGACGCGGCGTTGCTGATGGAAAAGGCCAGCTTTCTTGCTGGCAGCGGTAAGCCCGCCGAGGCGCTCGATGTTCTCGACCAGGCAACGCAGCTTGCGCCCGACGTGCAGGGGCTCGATGCCCGGCGGGGTCTCTGGCTGATCCAGTGCGGCCGATCGGACGAAGCCGAAGCCGCGCTCCGGCGTTCGATCGAGGAAGGCCAGGAACTCAGCCGCTGCTACTACCGGCTCGGGCTGATATCGCGGCTGACGACCGAGGACCTGGAAAAGGTCCGCAGCCTGCTGGCCGACGACAAAATCACGGACGATGAGCGCATCACGCTCAATTTCGCATTGGGAGGCAAGTTCGACAGGAATGGGCAGTATGGAGAGGCTTTTGCGGCTTTCGCGGAAGCCAACCGCACGCGGGCCAAGCACCTGCGATGGGACCGCGCGCAGTTCATGGGGCTCATGGACGATCTGCGGAAAGTCGCCGAACCCGGCACACTCAGGCCGGCTTCGGAAGGCCACCCAAGCCGGAAGCCTGTCTTCGTGACCGGGCTGCCCCGCTCAGGGACGACGCTTGTCGAGCAGATCCTCGCCTCGCATCCGGAGGTCTATGCCGGCGGCGAGCGGGATACGCTGACGATGCTCGCTGGCTCGTTGCGGGTCGGTAATGTGACCTATCCCGCCGTTGTCGCGCGCATCCCCATGGGAGAGGGGAAGCGTCTCGGCATGCGCTACCTTTCCTCCTTTCCGCCGGAGGCGCTGGATTACACCTGCATCACGGACAAGCTTCCCGGCAACATCCTGCACGGGCTGCTGATACGCCTCATGTTCCCCAAGGCGCCCATCATCCATTGCCGCCGCCATCCGATGGATATCTGCCTTTCGATGTATACGCAGCATTTCACGGAGGCGAGCGGGTATCTTCAGAGTCTGACCGCGCTCGCCGAGATGATCCGATCGTCGCTCGGGCTCATGAATCATCTGCAGGAAACCCTTCCCGCTCCGCCGCTCGAGATCTTCTATGAGAAGCTCATCCAGGATTTCGACGCGGAGGCGCGCCGGCTTGTCGCGCATGCAGGCCTGCCTTGGGACGATCGTTGCCTGAGCCCGCACAAGTCCGCGCGTCCGGTCCGCACCGCAAGCCTGATGCAGGTCCGCCAGGAGGTCTACGGAACCTCTGCCGGCCGCTGGCGCAACTACGCGGCCGAACTCGAACCGGCGCGCGTCATTCTCGCCGATGCCATTGAGGCCTATGAGGCGCGCCTCGCAGAAAGAGGCGTTCCGGTCAGCTGACCGACTGACGGACGAGGAACGGATTCGGGCCGTCCTCGAAGCTGAACCAAGGGTGCGCCACCGTGAATTCGTCGGTGGCCGCCCGGCAGCCGCTGTAGGTGTGATAGTCGTCAAGGATCAGGATGCCGCCCGCCGGCACGCGATCGGCCACGGCCTCCAGGCAGAACCTGCAGGGGTCGTACCAGTCGCAGTCGATATGGGCGAGGGCGATCTTCTGGATATTCAGGGCGGGCCAAGTGTCCTCGAAGAGCCCCTTGTGGAGTTGCACCCGGTCGCCGTCGACCGGGACGTCATGACGGCGGAAGCTCGCCTCCACTTCCGCGAAGAGGTTCTCGCGGTAGCCGTAGTAAGTGTCGCCTCCCAGCCCCGTTGATCTGCCCGCCGCGATGACGTCGTAGCGCTGCGTCGATTCCGGACCATCCTTCGGAGGGGTGGGAGGCGGGATCAGGCCAAAGACATCCAATCCGTGGAACCTGCGCCGGCTCCCCGCGCGTCGCGCCAGAAGGATGCCGGAGCCGCCCAGCGCCACGCCGAACTCCACGAAGTCTCCCGTCACACCCGCGGCATCGACGCGTCTCACCGCATCCTCGATGCGACGGATCTTGCCCGCGCCCAGATAGGTGAGCCTGTCGTTCACGATGGCGCGTGCATCCGGCGCGAGGGTCGCAAGTGCGATACGACGCCAGATCCGCCTCAGCATCGCTGCAGCTATCCAAGCCTGCCGAGCGCCGGAAAGGTTTCGAGCAGCCAGTAGGACATGGACTGGAGGCCGCCCGTCAGGAACAGGACGCCGGTGAGGATCAGAGCCACGCCCATGCCGCGCTCGACCAGCCCGAGATGCGCGCGGAATCGCTTGAGAAATCCAAGAAAGCGCTCGATGCCGAAGGACGCGGCGAGGAACGGGACGGCAAGTCCGGCCGAGTAGACGGCGAGCAGGAAGGCTCCGCTCGTGACGCTTTCCTCGGTTGCGGCAAGCGACAGGATGACGGCGAGCACGGGGCCGATGCAGGGCGTCCATCCGAATGCGAAGGCGAGCCCGATGACATAGGCGCCGAGGAGGCCCGCGGGTCGCGAGGCATGAGCATAGCGGGTGTCCCGGTTGAGGAGCGCGAAGCGGAACACGCCGAGGAAGTGCAGGCCCATGAGGATGATCACCACGCCTGCGATGGTCGACAGCGTCGTCAGGTGGTCGCGCAGGAGCTGGCCGAGCACCGATGCCGTGGCACCAAGGATGACGAAGACGGTCGAGAAGCCGAGCACGAAGGCGATCGCCGGTCCCGCGACGGAGGCGACGGGACGCGCGTTCTCGCGCGCCGTCAGGTCCTCGAGCGAGGCGCCGGCGAGGAAGCAGAGATAGGGCGGAACCAGCGGCAGCACGCAGGGCGACAGGAAGCTCACGAGCCCTGCGAGGAATGCGGCGCTGAGGGAAACCGTCATGGCATCCTCATGCCCCGGCGCGAAGCGGTCCGCAATGCGGCACGTTTCAACTTCGCGTCATGCGAACATCCCGTGGACCGGGCGCCGGCCAGGCCTTAGCCTCCTTGGCCGGCAGAAGAGCGGGACCGGATCACAAACGATGGCGGATCGTTCACGACAGTTCACCTGGAACGGCAGGATCGTGCCGGCACGGGCCGGAGACACGGTCGCCGCGGCGCTTTACCGGGCCGGCATCACATCCATCGCCAGCACGCGCAAGCTGCACGAACCCCTGGGCTATTCCGGAAGCTTCATCGCGGGCGTGCTCGCGCGGGTGGACGGTCGCCCGAATGTCCGGCTCGATCAGGAGGAAGCCCGGAACGGCATGGCGGTCGAGGCGCAGAACACCTGGCCCGCGCCGTCCTTCGATCTCCTGCGGGCCGCCCGTCTCATTCGCCCAAGGCTCGTCCATGGCGGCTTCGAGCATGGGCGCTTCGCGCCCCGAAGCGGCCGCGCCTATCTGGCGTGGGAACGGCTGCTCGCCAACCTTGCCGGGGTCGCTCAGCCCCCGGATCCGCGCCTGCCGGCACAGGAGCGTCCGGCGCGCAAGGTCAAGGTGGACGTTCTGGTGTCGGGTGGAGGTCCTGCAGGGCAGAAGGCCGCCATCGAGGCTGCCGGGGCGGGCCAGTCAGTCGCTCTCGTCACGCGTGGCAAGGCGCTCGCCCGCCACGCCACAGCCATGGGCGTGGCGGAGGAGAGGCTGCCGGCAGCCGTGCAGCTCTTCTTGGGCATGGAACTCTTCGGCTGCTATCGGCGTGGAACCCTCATGCTCGGCGCGCCGATAAGGCACGACGAGGGCGCCGTGGCGTTCGAGGCGGGCCGGTTGGTGCTGGCGACCGGCCGCCGCTCCATGCCGCCCCTGGTTTCCGGCAATCATCTGCCCGCCGTGATGGACGCCCACACGGCGCTGCTTCTCGCCCATGCGCATGGCGTTCCTCCCGGCCGGGCCGTGGCGGTCATCGGAACGGTAGGCGCATCGTCCATCGCCGAGCGGCTTGCCGCGCTGGGTGTCCGGATCGTGCATGCGGGACCGGTCGGCGCATTGAGGCGGATCCGCGGGCGTTCGCGCGTGGCGGGGATCGATGTCGGGCGACATGTCTCCTGCGATGCGCTGGTGCATGCGGGCCCATGGCATTGCGATCCGAGCCTGGAATTCCAGGCGCGTGCCGAAGGCCAGTTCCAGGTGTCGGATGTCATGGTCGAAGCGGATGTCGAGATCCGTGGCACCGCTGCCGAAGGCGACGAGGATATTTTCGTGCCGGATGGTCTCGACCCCTATACCCGTATCTGTCCCTGCATGGACGTGACCGCGGGAGAGCTTGTTCATCTGATCGATGGCGGCGAGACCGATCCGGAAGTGCTGAAGCGACTGACCTCCTGCGGCATGGGTCCGTGCCAGGGCTTCCCTTGCTGGGAGCTGATGCTGGCGCTCCTAGCAAGCCGTACCGGCACGCGAGCGTCCGATCACACAAGGCCGAGCCACAGGCCGCCTCGACGGGCGATGACGGTCGCGCAGGCGGCCGGGCTCTGCGATGTGGTGGAGGTCATCCGGTGAGCCGTCCTCTGCCGGACAGGGCCTCGATCATCATTGTCGGTGGCGGCGTGCAGGGCTTGAGCTGCGCCTTCAACCTCGCCGATCTCGGCGTCAGGGACGTTCTCGTGCTCGATGCGAGCTACTGGCAGGGCGGCGCTTCCGGGCGCAACGGCACGCTGATCCGGCCCGGCTTCGGCGGCGACGAGTGGACTGGCCTCTTCGAACTGTCGTGGCGCGAATGGATCGCGCTTTCAAGGCGTCTCGGACACAACATCATGTTCACCGAGCGCGGCTACACCATGGTGGCGGAGACCCCCGCAACCGCTGCGGTGCTCGAACAGGCGATCGGCGTCCACAAGCGCTACGGCATCGAATCCCGCCTGCTCACCTCAAGCGAGATCTCCCGACTGCTGCCGGCGCTGAGCCAGCAGCATGTGGTCGCGGCATTGCACCAGCCGCGAGGCGGAATGGCGCCGCATCACGCCGTCATGAAAGGGTATCTTCATGCCTGCGAAGAGAGGGGCGTTGCCGTCCACTACCGGACGCCGGTGACCGGGTTCGATGTCCAGAACCGCCGCGTGAAAGGCGTTCATGTCGGAGAGCGGCGGATCGCATGCGACATGCTGGTGATCGCGGCCGGACCGCACAATCCTGCCCTTGCCGGGATGCTCGGCGCGAAGCTCGACGGCTACATGATGCGGATCGAGGCGATGGCGCTCGAACCCATGCGCCCGCTCATCCGTCCGGCTCTCGCGCTCATCGACAGCCTCGCCTATTTCCATCAGACGAGCCGTGGCGAGATCGTGGGCGGCGCGGAGGTTCCGGAGCGCCCGCAGACGACGCTACGGGCGGACGTCCCCGCCATGGCGGCGATGGCCCGGGTCTATCTCAGGCTCTTCCCGCAGCTGGCGGAGGTCCGCATTCTGCGACAGTGGGCGGGGATGCTGCACATCTCCTCCGACTTCGCGCCTTTGCTCGGGCAATATCCGGATTTCGACGGGCTTTGGTTCAGCGCCGGCTGGTCCTATGGCTTCGCCGGCGCGCCGGCGGGCGGCCTGCTGCTCGCGAAGGCGATCGCCAGGGGCGAGGTGGACGACAGGATGCGCCCCTTCGCGCTCGACCGGTTCGACCACGGAAAGCCCATCCAGGAGACCGGCATCGTGCTCGCCAAGAACGAGCCTGCTGCCCAGAGCTAGAGCGCCACGGCCGCCGGGGGAGGGACGTAGCTCTCGCGGGCGGCGCGGATGGCGCCGTGGTTCTCGTTGGCCCAGTGGATAAGCGCCTCGATGGGCTCCAGGAACGAGCGGCCGAGGGGGGTGAGCGCGTAGTCGACGCGGGGAGGGATGGTCGGATGGACGGTGCGGGTGATGAGCCCATCCTGCTCCAGCCGGCGCAGCGTCTGCGCCAGCATGCGCTGGGAGATGTCGCCGATCTCCCGCCGGATGGCGGTGAACCGCAGCGTCCCATGCGCCAGCTTCTCCAGCACCAGCAGGCTCCACCGGTCGCCCACACGTTCCAGAACATCGCGGATCGGGCAGGCGTCATGCGCCGAGCCCTTCTGCCTGTGAAGTGTCATCGTCCTTCTCCGGTAACCGCCATGATACCGAGTATCGCGTGCGACCCTTCTTGCGCGGGGGGGCACGGCCGAATAGATCGTCGGTACCGTTTCGGAACTGATTATCAGATCGGCACCAAGTTGCCAATGGAGAGAGAAGACATGATCGACGCCCGCACCGCTCCCTATGCCGCGCTGCTTCTGCGCCTTACGCTCGGCGTGGCGCTGCTGGCGCATGGCCTGATGAAGATCCTTGTCTTCACGCTCCCCGGCACCGTCGGCTTCTTCCAGTCGCTAGGGCTTCCGGGCTTTCTCGCTTATCTGGTCGTGCTCGTCGAGGTCGTGGCCGGCCTGGCGTTGATCCTGGGCTTCAAGACCCGCATCGCGGCGCTCATCGCTGTTCCCGTGCTTCTCGGCGCTGCCTGGGTGCATGCTCCTAATGGCTGGGTGTTTTCGAACCCGAATGGCGGCTGGGAGTTTCCTGTATTCTGGACGGCGGCGCTCCTGGTGCAAAGCCTGCTCGGCGACGGCGCCTATGCGGTTTCCCGCAGCTCGCCGGCGCTCAAAACCGCCTGACAGAGCGGCAATTCGCAAGGAGGTGAGGCCATGACCACCACTGACATGCAGCTAAAGCCGCGTGAGAGCGAGATCACCCCGCGCTCCATCGAGCCTGGCGTGCGGATAGGCCACGTCCACCTCAAGGTGGCCGATCTCGACCGGGCGCTCGGCTTCTATTGCGGCGTGCTGGGGTTCGAACTCATGCAGCGCTATGGCAGCGAGGCCGCCTTCATCTCGGCCGGCGGCTACCACCACCACATCGGCCTCAACACCTGGGAAAGCAAGGGCGGCCGGCCTCCGGCGCCCGGCACCACGGGCCTCTTCCACACCGCCATCCTCTATCCGACGCGGGCCGCGCTCGCCGATGCGCTGAAGCGGGTCATCGCGGCCGGCATCCCGCTCGACGGCGCAAGCGACCACGGCGTCAGCGAGGCGCTCTATCTGCGTGACCCGGATCAGAACGGTGTCGAGCTCTATTGGGACCGTCCGGCGGCGGAATGGCCGCGCGATGTGGAGGGCGGGCTCGAGATGTTCACCCGCCGCCTCGATCTTCAGGATCTTATCGCGCAAGCCGCCTGAACCAAGTCGATATTTTCAAAGAAGGAGAACCCGATGACGAAAGTCCTCGTCCTCTACTACTCGTCCTACGGCCACATCGAGACCATGGCCTATGCCGTCGCCGAGGGCGCGAAGTCGGCCGGTGCCCAGGTGGACGTGAAGCGCGTGCCCGAGCTCGTGCCGGAGGACGTCGCCAAGAAATCCGGCTTCAAGCTCGACCAGAAGGCGCCCATCGCGACCGTCGATGAGCTTGCCAACTACGATGCCATCATCTTCGGCAGCGGAACCCGCTACGGCAACGTCACCTCGCAGCTCCGGAATTTTATCGACCAGACGGGCGGCCTCTGGGCGAAAGGCGCATTCGTCGGCAATGTCGGCTCGGTCTTCTCCTCCTCCGCCACCCAGCATGGCGGGCAGGAATCGACCATCCTCACCTTCATCCCGACGCTGCTTCACCTCGGCATGATCGTGGTCGGGCTGCCTTACGCCTTCCAGGGCCAGATGGGCGTGGATGAGGTCATGGGCGGAACACCCTACGGCGCCTCGACGATCGCGGCCGGCGACGGCAGCCGACAGCCTTCGGCCATCGAGCTCGAGGGCGCGCGCTACCAGGGCCGACACGTGGCCGAGATCGCGAAGAAGATCGTCGGAAAGTAAGAGTTCTCAGACGAAATCCCGGGTCTCGATCGCGATCCGGTTGCCGCCCAAGGGCGCGAAGGCGCGCGCATGGCAGGTGAGCACGATCACCTGGTGGCGCGCCGCGGCCATGTGCAGCACGTTGAAGAGGGGCCCCAGACGCTCGTCGCCGGCAAAGACCAGCGCATCATCGAGGATGACGGGCGTGGGCTTCCGGCCGTCCGCCATCAGCCCCGCGAAGGCCAAGCGCACCAGCACCGCGATCTGCTCGCGCGTTCCGCCGGAGAGATACCTGAGTTCCTCAGGCTGCGTGCCTCTGATCAGCCGCTGGGGACGCAAGTCCTTGCCGAACTCCATTTCGGCCGAGGGAAAGACTTGCTGCAGCATCGGCGTCAGGCGCTCGAAAACAGGGCGGAAGAAGGTGTCCTGCGCCTCTTTCGCCGCCTGCTCCAGCACCGCGATCAGGAGGTCGAGTTCGGCCACCTCGCGCCTGAAGCCCTCGATGCGGGCGCGGGACGCCTCGAGCTGTCCCCTCAGCTCCTCCAGCCGCTCGCCGGTGCCGGCCTTGAAGAGCGCCTTCAGCTCGCCGTCGATGCCGGCAATCTCCCTTTCGCAGCGCGCAAGGTCGTCGCGGGCATTGCGCTGCGCCTCCTCGGCGCGCTTCAGGCGCATCTCGAAAGGCGCTGTGTCCGTCGCGCCGCCCATGTCTCCGCGTGCCGTCTCGGCCACGGCGAGCGCCTCCGCAACCCGCGCCTCGTGGTGCGCCAGCCTCTCCGCCAGTCCAGCTCCGTACGTTTCACGGTCCGCCGGAGGCGGCAGGGTCTGGGCCCTGGCGTCGCGCTGATCTCTCAGCGCCCTGAGCTTTGCTGTTTCTCCTGCCGTCAGGACGTCGATGGCCGCCACATTCGACGCGAGCCTGGTGCGCGCTGCTTCGAGGTTCGAGACCGTCCTGCGCGCCTCGGCAAGCTCAACTTCCGTCTTCTCGAGGTCCGGCAGCGGAGGCCCTTCCTCGGTCTCCTGCTCAGGCAGCGTTTGGAAACGCCGCTTCAGTACCTCCATGCCTTCCGGGGCGATGATCGTGAGCTTTTCAGCCGCGAGTCTCCGGGAGGATTCCGCGATGTCGCGCTCGGCCTTGAGCCGGTAGGCTTCGGCGGGATCGGTTGCACCAATCTCCGAGAGCGCGCTGCCGAGCTCCTGCTCCAGTGCCCTGAGCCTGTCGCGATCCTCTCCGGTTTTCACATCGGTCCCCGGCTCGACGGTGAGGATACCGATCTTGTCGAGCTTCAGCTCAAGGGAGGCGGTGACCTTTAATGACGTGCCAGCCCTGAGCGGCTGGCCATCGACCGAGATGCGGCCCTCCGCGCCGGGTAGGTAGGCGATGGAGAGCGAGGGCGCGCCGGCTGCGAGCCTTGCACGCAGCACTTCCACATCGCGCGTCAAGCGCTCGATCCGGGCGAGCGCCTCAGGCGTAGCGCAGTTGCAGGATACGGACTTTGTCGCCAGGGCCAAAGCGGCCGTAGCCTCATTTGCCTGCGTCAGGCGCTGCTCGAGGGCGCTCCGCTCCGCCAAAGCCGCAGCCCGACGTTCCTCAATGCGGATACGCCGGATCATCTCCTCGATCCCTGCGGCGTGTCCCCTGGCTTCGCTCAGGGCTTCCTCCGAGGCGACCGCGTCAGCCCGGGCTGCCGCGGCGGCCTTGCGTTTCTCGTCAAGGAGATCCGAGCATTTCGCGACGTCGTCCTCGAGGCGGGAAAGCTCGGCGACGTGCCGGTCATGATCGGCAAGCGCAAGCGCAGCCGCGTCACGTTCCGCAACGGCAAGCTTAAGGGCCTGCTCAGCCGCCTGCCATCGCTCGTGCGCCGAACGGGCCTTGCCGAGCGCTTCTCGCGCCAAGATCACGGCTTCTTTCCTGTCGGCTTCTTCGCCGGGTTCGGCGAGAGCAGCACGCCGCATCCTGAGAGAGGAGAGCCGCCGGAGAAGCCCTTCGGCTGCCGCCACCTCCGCTTCGGCTTTCGCGACTTCATCCGTCAGCGCCTTGCTGCGCTCGATGGCGGCGGCATAGTCGCCTTTCGGCCGCCCCTGCTTGCCGGTGACGAAGGTTTCGCGCGCTTTCCGCGCCTCATCGAGCACCGCACGGGCACGCCTGCCGCCGGTGACAGTCTTCACCTCGCTCTCGATGACGTCGCTCAGTGCCTTCGCGTCGGCGTTGCCCGGCTCGACATTGCCGAGCGATTCCCCCTGCGCCACCCAGAAAAGGCCGAATGGGTCCTTCTCGCCGCCGACCGCGCCGATAAGCTCCAGCGCACGGTCATCGGCGTCCGAGCCGCGTGCCACCATCGCTCCCGACTTGAGATCCTTCAGCTCCGCCATGGCGGCCGACAGGAACTGCTTGCGAAGCCGAAAACCGCCTTTGCCTGTCTCGAAGTCGATTTCAATGAGCGGAGCGCCGCCGTCATAGGGACGCAGGTCGCGCAACTCCTCGCGCTTCGAGGAATGCTTCTCCAGGAGCGCGGCGCGGAGCGCCCGGAAGAGCGTGGACTTGCCTGCCTCGTTGGGCTGCGCCAGCACGTCGAGTCCGCCGGTCAGCCCCTCGACCACCGTCGGCTTCGCAAAGCAGCCCACCTCGCGCAGCCGGATGGCGCGCACCTTCATAGTCTGGCACCTGCGGTCCAGGCATAGAGGCGGGCCAGCGCGCCCCTTGCGACAGCCGACTCCACGCCGGCCGTGTCGCCGGACATGGATGCCAGCCGTTCCGCCGCCGC
>JBFXDI010000022.1:0-40738 GCA_050181295.1 Parvibaculaceae bacterium
TGTCTTCAAACTGCTGCCTCCGGTTCGTAGCGCCGCCGCTGGATTCGGCCGCGCAGCCGAGGATCGGGCTTCGGAATGGCGGAAATGAGAGCCTGGGTATAGGGATGCTGTGGATCCTCGCACACGCGCTCGGTCGCTCCGATCTCCACGATGCGGCCACGATGCATGACCGCCACCCGGTCACACATGTAGCGGATGACGCTGATGTCGTGGCTGATGAAGATGTAACTCAGGCCGAGTTCCTGGCCGAGGTCCAGCAGCAGGTCCAGTACCTGCGCGCGCAACGAGACGTCGAGCGCCGAGGTCGGCTCGTCGGCGACGATGAGCTGCGGCCGCAGCGCGATCGCCCTCGCGATCCCGATGCGTTGCCGCTGGCCGCCGCTGAAGGCGTGCGGGTAGCGGCGCATGGCGTCAGGCGAAAGACCGACCCGCCGCAGAAGGTCCGCCACGCGCTCCTCGATCTCGGCGGCCGGCAGGACCGCGTGGTTGCGCAGGGGCTCGCCGACGATCTGCAGCACCGTCATGCGCGGATTGAGCGAGGAGAAGGGATCTTGGAAGATCATCCGCATTTCCCGCCAGAAGGGCTTGATCCCGGCCTCCGGGAGAGCGGCGAGATCGACGGCCCTGCCGTCCCGGCTCCTGAAGAGCATCCGGCCGGAGGTCGGCTCGAGGATGCGCATGATGCAGCGCCCGAGCGTCGTCTTTCCGGAGCCGCTTTCGCCCACGATGCCGAGGGTCTCGCCCCTGCCGAGCGAGAAGTCGATGCCGTCCAGCGCCTGCACCGCCTCTCCCTTCGAGCCGCCGAAGAAGCGTTTGCGGCCCTCGAAACGCATTGAGAGGCCGCTCACCTCGAGGATGTTGTCCTGCGTCTCCGTTGCCGGCCGTTCCGCCGCGCGGCGCGAGCGCCGCTCAAGCGCCAGGACCGAGCCGAGAAGGCGTTGCGTGTAGGGGTGTTGAGGGGTGAGAAAGATATCCTTGACTGGGCCCTGCTCGACGAGCTTGCCGTCGTGCATGACGGCGACGTCGTCGGCGATCTCGGCCACCACGCCCATGTCGTGGGTGATGAACATGAGGGCCATTCCATAGAGGGACTGGAGGCTCTGCATGAGCTCGAGGATTTCGGCCTGCGTCGTGACGTCGAGCGCCGTCGTCGGTTCGTCGGCGATGAGCAGCTTGGGCTCGCAGACGAGCGCCATGGCGGTCATCGCACGCTGCCGCATGCCTCCGCTGAACTCGAAGGGGTAGCTGTCGATGCTGCGCTCCGGCCTTGGAATCTTGACCTGCTCCAGGACTTCGATGGCGCGCGCCCGAGCCTGGGCGTGGGACATCGGGCGGTGCAGCCGGATCGCCTCGATGATCTGCTGCCCGATGCTGTGCACGGGACTGAGGCTCGACATCGGCTCCTGGAAGATCATCGCGATCTCGCGCCCGCGTATGGCGCGGATGCTGCGGCCCCTGGGATCGAGCTTCGCGAGGTCGATCGTACCCGATCCACTTTCCGTTGCCTGATGCAGCAGGACGCTTCCCTGCACGATCCGGCCCGGTTTCGGAACGATGTTGAGGATGGATCGGGCGGTGATGCTCTTGCCGCTGCCGCTCTCACCCACCACGCACAGCGTCTTGCCGCGCTTCAGCGTGAAGCTCACGTCATCGACGGCCTTGATCACTTCGCGGCCGGTATCGAACCACGTGCTGAGGTTTCTGACCTCGAGCACGGGGCTGCCGGCCGCTGGCGCCATGGCGTTCATGTCACTGGCGGTAGGGATCGGCTGCATCGCGCAGACCGTCGCCGACGAAGTTGAGGGAGAGGACGGCGATCACGACCGCCACGCCCGGAAGGAAGAGCCAGGGCGCCGTCGCTATGGCGCGGATGTTCTGGGCCTCCTGCAGAAGGACGCCCCAGCTCACCATCGGCGGCTGCAGGCCAAGGCCGAGGAAGCTCAGGGCCGTCTCGGCGAGGATCATGCCGGGAATGGCAAGGCTTACCTCCGCGATGATGTGGCTGAGGAAGGAAGGCGCCATGTGCCTGAAGATCACGCGGCGCTCGCCCGCCCCGTCCAGGCGCGCGGCGGTCACGAAGTCCTCGGTGCGCAGCGACAGGAAACGCCCCCGGATGACACGGGCAAGGCTGGTCCATCCGATGAGCGACAGGATGATGGTGATGCAGAGATAGATCCTGAGCGGCGGCCAGTTGGACGGCATGGCGGCGGCGAGGCCCAGCCATAAGGGTGTTGTCGGCAGGGAGAGAATGAACTCGATGACGCGCTGAATGGCGTTGTCCACCCAGCCGCCGTAGTAGCCGGAGATGCCGCCGAGGACGATCCCGAGGATGAGGCTCAGCACCACGCCGATCAGTCCGATCGACATGGAGATGCGCGTGCCGTGGACGATGCGGCTGAGCATGTCGCGCCCCAGCCGGTCGGCGCCGAGAAGGTACATGGGATCGCTCTTCTTGAGGGGCCCGAAGAGTTTCGTCTCCAGCGTGAAGAGTCCCCACATGCGATAGGGGTCGCTCTTCACGAAGAAGCCGACCGGATATTTCTGCGACGGATCGCTCACGAACGAACGCCGGAGCGCCACCGGGTCGATCGCCACCTTGTAGCCCGTGACATGCGGCCGCCAGGTGAGGCTTCCCTGTTCGTCGCGGTCGAGGAGAGAGAGGGCCTGCGGCGGCGCGTAGGTGTAGCGCGGGTTGAAGGCAGTAGGCTCGAAGGGCGCGAGGAGCTCGCAGAAGATGGCGATGAGCGCGATCACGCCGAGTACGACAGCGCTCGCCATCGCGAGCCGGTGGCGGCGGAACTGCCACCACATCAGGCGCCACTGGGACGCGGAACCCTTGCGCGCCGCTGCTGCCGGCGCCTCGTCGGGCAGGGAGGGCGACAGCGGGCTAGCGGTCATAGCGGATCCTGGGGTCGAGCCAGACGAGCAGCAGGTCGGACAGAAGTGTCCCGATCAGCACCAGGATGCACTGGAACATGATGAGTGCCCCGCCGAGATACATGTCCTGGGTCTTGAGAGCCTGGATCAGGATGGGGCCGGCCGTGGGAAGGCTGAGGACGCTGGATACGATCACATCGCCCGACACGAGCACGGGAAGCACCCAGCCGACCGTGCTCACGAACGGGTTGAGCGCCACGCGGGTAGGGTAGCGGAGCGTGAGCGTGAGCTCGGGCAGGCCCTTGGCGCGCGCCGTCTCCACATAGGGCTTGCCCAGCTCGTCGAGCAGGTTCGCCCGCATGACCCGCACCAGGGCGGCGATCCCCGCCACCCCGAGCACGATCACCGGGATCCACAGATGCTGGAGAAGATCGACGACACGCGCCCAGCTCCAGGGCGCGTTGACGAACTCCGGCGAGAAGAGGCCACCGACCGAGTAGCCGAGGAACACGACCGACAGATACATGACGAAGAGGGCCAAGAGGAAGTTGGGCGTCGCCATGCCGAGGAAGCTCAGGAAGGTCACGGCGTAGTCGCCGGCGCTGTACTGGCGCACGGCGGAAAAGACGCCGACCGGAAACGCGATGAGCCACACGAAGAGGAGGGTGCAGAACGCCACCAGCGTCGTCATGCCGAGGCGGTTCCAGATGATGTCGGCCACCGGCGCGCGATACTCGAAGGAAAGCCCGAGATCGCCCCTGAGCGCATTGCCGATCCACTGGAAGTATTGAACGGGCAGCGGCTGGTCCAGACCGTACCGCACGCGCAGCTCCGCGAGCTTCTCCGCGCTCGCCGGCGACCCTGAAGTGGCCAGGTCGGCCGCGTAGCTCGTGACGAAATCGCCGGGCGGAAGCTGGATGATGATGAACGCTACGACCGAGACGGCGAGGAAGGACGGGATCATCCACAAGAGGCGGCGAAGGATGAAGCGGAGCATCGTCCCTTCCTGCTTGGAGCTCGCCGAGCGGGCTGGCCGAACGAGAATGCCGGCCGGGCTTCCGAGGCGCCGGCCGGCATCCTGTCACGAAGCGCTATTGCGCGCTATCGAAGTAGTATTGCTCGGTGTTGCTCGCGACCGGGCTTGGATAGGTCCAGGCGAAGGGCCGCGGATAGACGTTGTGCATGGTGTTCTTGACCACGGAGTAGAGCGGTCCCGGAGTGCTGATGCCGATGCAGTAGAACTGGTCGGCGGCGATATCCAGGAGCTGCTTCATGAGTTCCGCCTGCTTCGCGGGATCGGCGTATTTGGTGACCTCGCGATAGATCTCCATCTGCTTCTTGACCTCCGCGGGCGGCTCCTCGCCTGATTTCCCGCCCGAGGCGTACCAATTGCCCCACGGCACGGCGAAGAGCGACTCGTTCCAGAACGGGAAGTAGAAGGTCGGCTCGAAGAGCGCGTCCGCCATGCCGCCGCTTCCTAGGAAGACGGAGGCGTCCTGGTCGTTGTTGTCCTTGCGGTCGTAGAAGAGGGTCCTGTCGACCGTCTGCACCTTGGCGTCGACGCCGACCGCCTGCCAGTATTGGGCGACAAGCTGAGTGGAATCCAGGAAGTCCCCGAGCGCCGGGATCACCATGATGTTGAAGGAGATGCGCTTGCCGTCCGGTCCGAGGCGGAAGCCTTCCGCGTCCTTCTTCGGGAATGCCTTGTCGAGATGCTCGTTGGCCTTCGCGAGGTCGAACTCGGTGTACTGCTTGGCGAGCTTCTCGTTGTAGTAGGGCGACTCCTTGCGGGGCGCGGCCTGCCACGGCTCGCCCTGGCCGACGAACGCCGAATCGATGATCGCCTGCCGGTCGATGGCGTGGGAGAGGCCGATCCGGAAGTCCTTGTTGTTGAAGATCTCGCGCTTCACCGGATCCTTGTGAGTCAGGTTGAAGGAGATGACCGTCGTGTTCATATCGGCGTTGGGGCCGTCCACGATCCGGACATTCGCCTTCTCCGCCGAGTCGATGAACACGGCGCGGTTGGCGTTGGCGTTGATGTGCCGGTCCTGATAGTCGATCTCGCCGTTCACGACCTTCAGCACCAGCGTCTGCTTGTCGGCGTTCACCGAGATCGAAAGATCGTCGATATAGGGAAGCTGATTGCCGGCGGTGTCGACCTTGAAGTAGTAGGGATTGCGCTTCAGCGTCACGAGCGTCGCGCCGCCGATATAGGGGTCCTTGATGACCCAGGGCTCCATGGTCGGGCGGCCCGGATTCTGCCAGCGCTCGTTGGCTTCCGTGTCGACGGCGCACTTCTTGATGAAGAGCTCCGTCCAGGTTCCGACTCCTGCCTCCTTCTGCAGCGCCTCAATCCCGTCCTTGTTGTAGGCCGGATGGAACTGCGAGCAGTAGTGCTTGGCCATCATCGTCATCTGGACGCCGTAGACACTTGCTAGACGCTGCGGAAAGACCCCGTAGGGCTCCTTGAACGTGATCTTGAAGGTCTGGTCGTCGATCTTCTCGAACTTTCCGACCTCGCCGCCGTTCACCATCCAGTCGACCGCGTTGGGAAGCAGTTCCTTGTTGCCGACGATGTCGTTCACGAAGAAGCCGACGTCGTCGCTGCCGAAAGGCTTGCCGTCGGACCACTTCAGGCCCTTGCGGAGCTTCACAGTGAACTCCGTCGCGGCATCGTTGCTGGTGACGGATTCGGCGAGGTTGGGGATCACCTTGCCGGACCATTCGCGGTCCCAGGCCATCAGAGGTTCGTAGCCGGCGATGCGGAACAGCCAGTTGCGGTCGGAGCCGCCGACCATGCCTGACCGCCAGGTGCCGCCATACGTGCCGACCTTCTCCACCGGCTCGACGACACGCGGACTCTCGGGCAGCCGCTCCGCGACCGGCGGAAGCTGGCCCGCCTTCACCATGTCGGCCAGCATCGGCGCTTCCTGATACTCAGCCGCCGCGAGACCCGACCCGAACCATGTCGCGCCCATCGCAAGGGCGCCGAGGAAGGTCGCGGCGCGCGAGACCTTCGACAGGCGCTTTCCGTGGGTCGAACGAGAAAGACACGTGCTAACCGTCATCACGCCCTCCGCTGTCAACTTGTGATGTCTGGATGCTCCCCCGGAGCCGTTCTTTTTGGCCCAGCACGTCTCGAAGGCTCGCATGGAGCCGCAGGGCTGTCAACAAATTCATCAACTTGTCAGTCAGGTTTGCGCGGCGGTCATTCGCTCGGCTCGGCGAGCCATTCGAGCACCGCGCGGGCCGATCCGTCGCCCGGAGGCGGAGGCATGCTCCTGTCGCCCGCTGCGCGCGCGCCATCGATCGCGGATTGCAGATGCCGGCAGACGAGGTCGAGCCCGGCGTCGTCCAGGCGGCGCACATCGACCATGAGCACGCCGCGGTCGGCGTGGAGCGTGCGGACGAGGACACGGGGCTTTGCCCGGGAGAGCGCCACGGCGACGCCGTGGGCGCTGAAGCCGGCGACGGCGGCGTCGATGGTCAGATGAAGGCGGCTGAAGGGATTGCCGGTCTCGTCCGCCACGCTCACCGCCGATATGCCGGGAAGACCGGAGAGCCGCTGCGCCAGCGTCGCAGCCTTGCGTTCCGTGTCCCGTCGAGCGGTCTCCTGGTCAAGCTGCGTCCAGCGCCTGAGTGCTGCGATGGTTCCCACAACCGCCTCCTTTCCGGCCTTCATCGGCCGGCCGATCCCCCGGCTCTGCGCATAGGCGGCGCGGACCAGGTCCCTGCGTCCGGCAACGATCCCCGCGGTGAGGCTGCCAAGCGCCTTCTGGGCGCTGAAAAGCACAAGGTCGGCGCTTATCGAAAGAAACTCCCGCCAGCCATATTCCGCCGCCGCGTCAACCACGACGGGCACGCCGCGGGCGTGGCAGATCTCGATGAACCGGGGCAAGGGGATCATGCCGGTTGGCGCTGCGTGATGCGACACGACATAGACGGCGGCAGCCGTTTGCGCGCCGAGCGCCGCCTCGAGCTGATAGGCGCCCGTTTCCATGGCAGCGCCGAACTCCACCACGCGCGCGCCGGAAAGCCGTATGTCGCCGGTGATCGAGGAGCCGTAGTTCACAACATGCCCCTTCTGGATCACGACCTCGTTCTTCAGTCCGTCCGTGTCGGGAAGCCGCTCGATGCGCGCGAGATCGAGGCCCGTCATGCAGGCAGCCACCGATATGACGATGCCGGCCGAAGTGCAGCCTGTGACGAAGCCCGCCTCCGCGCCCGTTGCCTCCTCGATCGCGCGGCTCGCGGCTCGTTGCAACTCGGCCATGTCGACGGAGTGCGGCAAAATGCCCGCAACGGCCTCGATGATCTCCGGATGGACCGGGCTGGCGCCGTAGACGGTCTCCGTCCCCGAGGCGTTGAGGAGTCTGGTCAAGCCAAGTTCCTCGATCATGTCCCGCGAAGCCATGGGGCGGTCCTTTCGGATGTGGCGATGCTGGTCGTGTACGCCCGTTGAGGTCACGTGTGGAGTCCATTGCCATGCCGACCCGTAAGGATGTAAGACGAGTCACGCTCCAATCTCCAGATCCTTTCGGGCTTCGTGGATGGACGTTCGGGATATCGAGGCTTCTCTCATCGACGGAACGATCAAGGGCATGCCGGGCGGCATGGCTCCGATCGCGCTGCGCGACGTTGGCCGTCAGGGCTGGAACGTGCTTCGGGAGGACATGCCGCTCCCTCTCGCGGTCCTCAAGGGATCCGCCCTTCGCCACAATGGCGACTGGATGCGCCGGTTTCTCCTCGAATCCGGCGCCGTCATCTCCCCGCATGGCAAGACGACGATGAGCCCGCAGCTTTTTGCGCTGCAGATCGAGGACGGGGCCTGGGCCATCACCGTCGGCTCGGTGCAGCAACTGCAGGTCGCGCGCCGCTACGGCTTCGACCGTGTCGTGATGGCGAACCAGCTCGTGGGAGCGCGGGCCATCCGCTATGTCCTGGACGAGATCGCCCGCGACGAAAACTTCGACTTCTTTAGCCTGGTCGACTCCGTCGAGCAGGCGACGCGGCTGGCCGAGGCGGCGCGCGCGGCCCGCTTGCCGAGGCCGCTGCAGCTGATCGTGGAGGGCGGATTTGTCGGCGGCCGCACCGGCTGCCGGACGTTTCAGCAGGCGCTCGAGGTCGCCCGCATCGTCAAGGCCGCGTCTCCCTTTCTCTCGCTCCGGGGTGTCGGCGGCTACGAGGGGCTTCTGCGCTCCCCGGACGAGGACGAACTCGATGGCATGGTGCGGCGGTTCCTCGACTATCTCGTGGACATCGCCATCGCCTGCGGCCGGGAGAACCTGTTCGGCGAAGGGGAAGTGCTGCTCACGGCCGGCGGCTCGACCTTCTACGATCTCGTGCCCGAGCGCTTTGCGAAGGCTGGCGTGACGCGGCCCTTCAAGGTGCTCACCCGCAGCGGCTGCTACCTCACGCACGACTCGGGCGAGTACAGGGACCGGTTCCAGCAGCTCCGCAAGCGCACACCCTCCATCGATGGCCTCGGACAACCACTCGTTCCAGCCCTCGAGGTCTGGGCCTACGTGCAGTCGCGGCCGGAGCCGACGAAGGCCATCCTCACGGCAGGCAAGCGGGACATCTCGTTCGACTCCCGCCTGCCACAGCCGCTGAAGTGGCTGCGGCCTTCAGCCGGCGCTACGGCAGCGGATATCCGCCCGGTCGGGGAGGGCCATACAGTGACCGGGCTCAACGATCAGCATTGCCACCTGGCGCTGCCGGAGGATAGCCCGCTGAAGGTCGGCGACATGGTGGCGCTCGGCATCTCGCATCCCTGCACGACCTTCGACAAATGGCAGGTGATCCCGGTGGTGGATGACGACTACAACATCGTCTCCGCCGTGCGCACCTTCTTCTGAGAACAGGTCTTTCAGGCATGGCTTCTGAGCATGACGAGAGGCTCAAGAAACTCGGGGAGGAGGTTCCCCCCGCGAGCACGCCGGGCGCCAACTACGTCCCGTTTGTGACCGGTGGCGGTCTTTTGTACCTTGCGGGTCAAATTCCGCGGCGTGGCGACCGGATCGACTGGAAGGGCAGGATCGGCGAGACGCTGACGACTGAGGAAGGTTACAAGGCGGCGCGCTCCTGCGCCCTCAACCTCATCGTCCAGATCCGGGAAGCTTGCGGCGGCTCGCTCGCGCGTGTGGTGCGGATCGTGAAGCTCACGGGCTTCGTCAACTGCACGGCCGACTATCCCGATGTGCCGAAGGTGATCAACGGCGCGTCGGATGCCTTCGTCGAGGTGTTCGGCGATGCGGGCCGCCATGCGCGGAGCGCCGTCGGGCTCGCCTCGCTGCCGCGCGGTGTGAGCGTCGAGGTCGAGGCCATCGTCGAGATCGCGCCGGAACAGCACTGGAAGAGGTGAGGCATGCCGCGCGATCCTAGGCACGATCCGCTGTTCGAGCCGATCCGCATCGGGCCGAAGACGCTCAAGAACCGTTTCTACCAGGTGCCGCAATGCACCGGCGCGGGCGTCCTGAAGCCCGGCTCGAATGCCATGCACCGGGCCGTGAAGGCGGAAGGCGGCTGGGCCGCGCTCTGCACCGAGTCCTGCTCCATCCATCCGGAGGTGAACCAGTCGACCTCGACCTGCACCACGCTCTGGGACGAGGGCGACGTCATCAACCACCGCTACATGACCGACGAGGTGCACAGATGGGGTGCGCTCGCCGGCGTGGAGCTCGGCGCGGGCGGCGTGAAGGACAATCTCGCGACCCGCTATGTCGCCGCGGCATTCGACCGCTTCCCCTCGTCGGGCGTTCCCAAGGTCTATACCTACGAGGCCGACGCCGACGACATCCGGCGCGTCATGCGGATGTATGACGAGGCAGGCCGGCGCGCCGTCGATGCGGGGTTCGACATCCTCTATATCCACGGCGCTGCGGGGGTGTTCCCGGCGCATGCGCTGTCGCGGCGCTTCAACCGCCGCACCGACGGCTATGGCGGCGCCTTCGAGAACCGGGCGCGCTTCTGGGTGGAGGCGCTCGAAACCCTGAAGCGGGTCGCGGGCAACGAGTGCGCCATCGCCACCCGGCTTGCGATCGATGATCTCGCCGGGCCCTGGGGCATCGAGATGTTCGACGAGGGCCTGCGCTGGGTCGAATATGCCGAAAAGCTGGGGCTCGTGGACCTCTGGGACATCATCGTGGGAGGCGCCGGCCACGACGCCTGGGGCGAGGATTCAGGCCCCTCGCGCTTTTACAAGAGCAACCACCAGGCCCCCTGGAACCGCGAGGTCAAGAAGATCGCCAGGGCGCCGGTCGTGGGCGTCGGCCGCTTCACCGACCCGGACGAGATGGTGCGGGTGCTGAAATCCGGGCAGCTCGACATCATCGGCTGCGCCAGGCCCTCGATCGCCGATCCCTGGCTGCCGCGCAAGATCGACGAAGGGCGCGTCGACGACATCGTCGAGTGCATCGGCTGCAACATGTGCGTCTCGCGCTTCAACCTCAACAGTACCATCATCTGCACCCAGAACCCGACCGCCCTGGAGGAATACCGCCGCGGCTGGCATCCGGAAAAATTCGCAATCACGAAGAGCCCGTCCAACGTGCTTGTGGTCGGCGCCGGGCCCTCAGGGATGGAATGCGCGCGCGTGCTGGCGCTCCGGGGCTACAGCGTCGATCTCTGCGAGTCGGATGAGACGCTGGGCGGGCATCTCCGCGATGTCGTCAAGCTGCCGGGGCTCTCGGAGTGGAACCGCGTCGTCACCTATCGCGAGACGCAGCTTTCGCGCATGGCGAACGTCAACATCCTGCGCGGCGCGGGCCATGTGACGGCGGAGGACATCCTCGACTACGGCGCCTCGCGCGTTGTGCTGGCGACTGGCGCCCGCTGGGTTGGGAACGGCCTCGGCGCTTCGGGGCCGGACCCCATTCCGGGCGTCGATGCAGGCCTTTCCCATTGTGTGACGCCGGACCAATTCTTCGCCGGCAAGGCGATCGGCGAAAGGGTCCTCATCCTCGACTCCGACGGCTACTACATGGCGTCCAGCATCGCCGAGGTGCTGGCGGATCAGGGCCGCGAGGTAACGATCCTCACCCATCTCGACATGGTGGCGCCCATGATGGATCTGACGCTCGAGAGCCACAACTTCCGCAGGCTCATGCGCGAGAAGAACATCCGCGAGCGCACCGGCCACTGGGTCGAGAAGATCCATGCCACCAACCATGGCGTCGAGGTGACGATCTACGATCTGCACCGCGACGGCTCGCTCCGAACCGCCGAGCCTGCCAAGGGCGTCTATCCGCGCAGGCTCGGCGACGCGGTCGAGGTGCTCGAATGCGACACGGTCCTGCTTTGCACGGCACGGGAGTCGAACGACGGGCTCTACCGTGGCCTCGCGGCGCGCCGCGGCGAGTGGCGCGACAGGGGCATCGACGCCGTCGTGCGCTCCGGCGATTGCCTTGCGCCCCGCTATCTCGCCGACGCCATCTTCGACGGACACCGCATCGCCCGCGAATTCGAGGACGAGAACCCGGAGCGCCCGCGCGCCATCATTCGCGAGCGCCAGGTCTGGGGGCACGAGGTCTATCCGAAGATCGGCGATCGGGTTCTCTAGAGCATGATCCGGAAAAGTGTGAAGCACTTTTCCGACAAGATCATGCTCAACTTGTTGGAATCGATCACGTTCATCCATCCGGGTCGATTCAACCCGGATGGATCGTGATCTAGGGAAGGGGCGTCATGACCGCTGCACCGCTTTCGGCCGACACGCGCGAACTGCTGCGCAGGATCGGGACCGCAACGCTGACCTCGCAGCTCATGGCGAGAGGCCTGCGCAATACCTTCATGCAGAACGTCGGGCTTCTTACCGGCTGCCGCCGGCGGATGGTGGGCGAGGCCTTCACGCTCCGCTACATCCCCTCGCGCGAGGATATCGACGTGTCGGCCGTGTTCGAAAACCGCGAGCACCCGCAAAGGAAGGCTGTCGAGACCATCCCGGCAGGCCATGTCATGGTCATCGACTGCCGCCAGGACAAGCGGGCGGCCGGCGCGGGCAGCATCCTTGTCGCGCGCATGATGATGCGGGGCGCGGAGGGCGTGGTGACCGATGGCGGCTTGCGCGACACGCCGATGATCGAGGAGATGGACTTCCCCGTCTACTGCGCCGGCCGGGCCGCGCCGACCAACCTGACCCGTCACCATGCAGTCGATATCAATGTGCCGGTCGGATGCGGCGAGGTTCCGGTCTATCCGGGCGATATCGTCGTGGGCGACAGGGAGGGCGTGGTCGTCATTCCGCGTCATTTGGCCGACGAGGTGGCGCGCGATGGCGCCGAGCAGACGCTGTTCGAGGACTTCGTGGCCGAGCGGGTGAGGGGAGGGGCATCGACGTTCGGCCTCTACCCGCCGAACGAGGACTCTCTGAAGGCGTTCGAGGCGTGGAGGCGGAGCCGCTAGAACGACGCCGGAATGCCGGCGTAGCGGCAGCGATTGGTACTCATCTTCAGCCTGTCCAGAACCTGTAGCCTACGCCAGGCTCGGTGAGGATGATCTTCGGATCGGCCGGGTCGCGCTCGATCTTGCCGCGCACCTGGCCGATGAAGACACGCAGGTAGTGGATGTCGTCGGCATGCGCAGGCCCCCAGACGGAGGTGAGCAGCGTGCGGTGAGTCACGACACGACCGGCATGCTTGGCGAGCATGAGCACAAGGTCATATTCCTTGGGCGTGAGATGCACTGCCGCGCCATCGCGTGTGACGAGCCGCCTGACGACATCGATTTCGAGCCCGTCGATGGAGACACTTGTCTCGCCTCCATCGGCCTGGGTCCCGTGGCGAAGCGCGGTGCGAATACGCGCCGTCAATTCGCCGATGCCGAAAGGCTTCTCGATATAGTCGTCCGCCCCGAGGTCGAGCGCCTCGATCTTCTCCGCCTCGCGGTCGCGGGCGGAAAGCACGATGACCGGGATCTTCGACCAGCCGCGGAGGTTCTGCACCACCGCCTTGCCGTCCATGTCTGGCAGTCCCAAGTCGAGGATGACGAGATCCGGCGCCGCGGTCGCCAGCGCCTTCAGCGCCGAGGCGCCATCGCCGGCCTGCACCACCTCGTAGCCCGCGGCCGTGAGAGCGGGCTTGAGGAAACGCTGGATCTGCGGCTCGTCGTCCACCACCAGGATGCGCGTGCCGGTCATTCGGCCCTCGCCTGCGGCTGGGGCTCTACCGGAAATCGAAGGTTGACGCGCGTGCCGCGTCGCTTGTGGGCGGGGCTTTCGGCCCTGATGGTGCCGCCCATCGCCTCGACGAAACCCTTCGCGATGGCGAGGCCGAGGCCGGTCCCGGGCGCGCGGCCGTCGCCCCTGCCTCGCCGGAAGAATTTTTCGAAGACGCGCTCGAGATCCTTCGGCGGAATGCCCTTGCCCATGTCGACGACGGAGATCACCGCCTCGCCCTTCTCCGCCCGCGCATAGATAGAGACCGGCTCGGACCCGCCATACTTATTGGCGTTGTCGAGGAGGTTGAAGAGGACCTGGCCCAGGAGCACGCTGTCGCCGCGGATCAGGGGAAGCTCCGTCGCGAGGTTGAGGTCGATCTGCTGGCCGGGAAATGTCTTGCGGGCCTGCTGCGCGGCGCTTCGCACGACGTCGGCGACGTCGATCCAGTCGCGCCGCGCCTCGATTACGCCGGCATCGATGCGGGTCATGTCGAGAAGATTAGCGAGGAATCGCGTCAGCCGGCTGCTTTCCTCCTCGATCGAGGCGAGAAGGTCGTCGCGGTTCCGGGCGCTCATGCGGCTGCCGAGCTGGCGAAGGCTCGTCACCGCGCCGGTGATGGTGGCAAGCGGGGTCTTCAGGTCGTGCGAGACCGAGGCCAGCAGGGCGGCGCGGAAGCGGGCGCTTTCGAGCGCCGTCGCCTGCTCCAGGCTGGCCTTGGAGAGCCGCGCCCGGTCGATGGCTATCGCCGCCTGATCGAGGATGGTGGCGAGCGTCCGGTCCTCGGCGCTGTCGAGGGGCCGCTCGCTCTCGTCTATGCCGCAGACGCCGATGACGCCACGCGGCGTGGCGAGCGGCAGGAAGCCCAGGCTGCTGTTGGGGAGCGTCCCGGTGCCGTGGCCGGCCGGCTCGTTCTTCTGGAAGGCCCAGCGCGCGGCCGTCATCTCGGCCACGCCGAGATCGGTATCGGGTGGCCAGGCGGTGGTGAGCTGCAGGTCGCCGGCCTCGCCCATGAGCAGCACGACCTTGCGGTTGAGCAGGGCCTGGAGCTGGGTGGCGACGACCCACATGACGTCGTCCGTCTTCACGGCGCCCGAGAGCTTGCGGGAGAAATCGTAGAGCTTCTGGGTGGCGACGGCGCGGTCGGCGGAGATCTTGAGCTGCTCGCGCAGCCGCGAGGCGACGCCGCCGCCGAGAATTGCGGCCGCCAGAAAGATGAGAAGCGCGAACACCTCGTGCGGCCGCGCGATTGTCAGCGTGTTCACGGGATCGATGAAGAAGAAGTTGTAGGCGACGGCCGATAGGATCGAGGCGGCGATCGCCGCGAGGTAGCCCGAAGCGATCGCGGAGGCGAGAACCGCCAGGAGATAGATGATCGATACATTCGGCAGATCGACAAAGGATTCGATCGCAAGACCCGCGAGCGTCGCCAGCGCGACCGAGACGAACGCCACCGCTATGTTGCTCAGGATATTCCTGGGCGACGGCCTCGCCCATTGAAGGGTGCGCCGCGGCGGGTCCGCTTCGGCGGTGACGACATGGACACCGATGCCCCTCGCGCGCTCCATCACGGCTTCCGGCAGCGACTGGCCGGCGAGCTTCGCCAGCAGGGAGCGACGCGGCGCGCCGATGACGATCTGGGTCACGTGCTCGCGTCGGGCAAGCTTCAGGATCTCCTCCACGAAGTCGCGGCCTTTCACCCGCCGCGTTTCCGCGCCGAGCCGTTCCGCGAGCCGGAAGGTCTCGTCGAGACGACGACCCTCGGCAGGGTCCGGGGCGGACGAGCTGCGCTCTACCGAAACCACGAGCCAGCGCGCGTTGAGGCCGGAGGCAAGCCGGCTCGCTGTCCGCACCACCTTCTCCGACAGCATATCGGGACCGATGCAGACCAGGAGCCGCTCGGCCGAAAGCCAGGGGCCCTCGATGGCGTTCTGCTTGACGTAGTCCACCACCTGGTCGTCCACGCGGTCGGCCGCGCGGCGGAGCGCCAGGTCGCGCAGCGCCGTCAGGTTGCCGAGGCGGAAATAGCTCTCCGTCGCGCGCCGGGCGTTCTCGGGCAGATAGACCTTGCCTTCGGCGAGCCGCTGGATCAGCTCGGTCGGCGGCAGGTCGATCAGGATGACGTCGTCCGCCTGCTTGAGCACGGTGTCTGGCACCTGCTCGCGCACCGGCACGCCGGTGATCTGGCCTACGACGTCGGAAAGGCTCTCGAGATGCTGGATGTTGAGGGCCGTCCAGACATCGATGCCGGCGGCCAGCAGCTCCTCGATGTCCTGATGGCGCTTGGGATGCCGGCTGTCCGGAGCGTTGCTGTGGGCAAGCTCGTCAAGCACGAGGATCGCCGGCTTGCGCGCCAGCGCCGCGTCCAGGTCGAATTCCTCGATCGTGTGGTCGCGATAGGCGACGGACCGGCGCGGGATGAGCTCGAGCCCTCCCAGGAGCTCGGCGGTTTCGCTTCGCCCATGCGTCTCCGCGAGGCCGATGACGATATCGGCGCCCTCGGCCTTCCGGCGCCTGGCGCGCGTCAGCATGGCGTAGGTTTTGCCGACACCCGGCGCTGCGCCCAGGAAGATCGTCAGCCGGCCGCGTCCAGGACGGCCCGCGAGCGTCAGAAGCGCATCCGGATCCGCGCGAATCTCGTCCAGGGTATCGCTGTTGGGCATGGTCTCCAGTTTAGGGCTTTGCGGCGTCCAGCGCGAGGTTGAGGACAAGGACGTTGACCCGGGGCTCGCCGATGAAGCCGAGAAGCCTCTCCTCGGTATGCTGCCTGACCAGTGCCGAAAGCTCTTCCACGGGCATTCCGCGTGCGGCGGCGACCCGCGCCACCTGGGCTTCCGCGAAGGCCGGCGAGATGTGGGGGTCGAGGCCGGAGCCGGAGGCGGTCACGGAATCGGCCGGAAGGTCGCCGGCCAGACCCGCGCCACGCAGGCGCTCGACATCGGTCGTCACCCGGTCCTTCAGCTTCTGGGAGGTGGCGCCCAGATTGGAGCCGCTCGAGGCGCCTGCGTCGTAGCCGTTGCCTGCCGCGGAAGGGCGGGGCCAGAAGTAGCGGTCGGAGGTGAAGGCCTGGCCAATGAGCGAGGAGCCGATCACGGTATCGCCCTTGCGCAGGAGGCTGCCATTGGCGTTGCCGGGCATGGCGAGCTGCGCCACGCCGGTCATGGCGAGGGGAAAGGTGAGCCCGAGCAGCAGCGTGAAGAGGACGATCAGGACGAGGGCAGGGCGGAGATGGGAGAGCATGGTCACACCAGCGAAAGGGCGGAGACGGCGATGTCAATCAGCTTGATGCCGATGAAGGGCATGACAAGGCCGCCGAGGCCATAAACGAGCAGGTTGCGGCGGAGGAGCGCCGCAGCGCCCACTGGGCGATAGGTGACGCCCTTCAGCGCGAGGGGGATCAGGGCGATGATGATGAAGGCGTTGAAGATGACGGCCGACAGGATCGCCGAGCGCGGGGAAGAGAGCGCCATGACGTTCAAGGCAGCAAGCGCCGGATAGGTCGCCAGGAACAGCGCCGGGATGATGGCAAAATATTTTGCGACGTCGTTGGCGATGGAGAAGGTCGTGAGGGAGCCCCGCGTCATCAGGAGCTGCTTGCCGATCTCAACGATCTCGATGAGCTTGGTCGGACTCGAGTCGAGATCGACCATGTTCGCCGCTTCGCGCGCCGCCTGCGTGCCGGTCTGCATGGCCACGCCCACGTCCGCTTGGGCTAGCGCCGGCGCATCATTGGTGCCGTCGCCACACATGGCGATGAGGCGCCCGCCCTGCTGCTCCTTGCGGATGTAAGCGAGCTTCTGCTCGGGCGTTGCCTCGGCCAGGAAGTCGTCGACGCCGGCCTCGGACGCGATTGCCGCGGCGGTGACCGGGTTGTCGCCGGTCACCATGACCGTGCGGATGCCCATGGCGCGCATCGCCGCGAAGCGCTCCTTGATGCCGGGCTTCACCACGTCCTTGAGGTGGATGACGCCGAGCAGGCGGCCTCCGTCGGCAACCGCGAGCGGCGTGCCGCCGGTGCGCGCGATCCCGTCGACGGCGCTCCGGAATTCCGCCGGAACCTGGGTCTCGGCGAGGTTCGCGAAGCGCAAAATGGCGTCGACTGCGCCCTTGCGCAGCTTGCGGCCGCCGATATCCGCGCCCGAAAGCCGTGTCTCGGCCGCAAAGGGCACCACCGTATCCGGCTCGACCTGCGCGGCCCGGATGGAAAACTCGCCGGTGGCCAGCGCCACGATCGAGCGGCCCTCGGGCGTCTCGTCGCCGAGGCTGGCGAGCATGGCCGCCTCGGCCAGCTCCTCCGTCCGCACGCCCCGCAGCGGCAGGAAGTCGCTCGCCATGCGGTTGCCGAAGGTGACGGTGCCCGTCTTGTCGAGGAGCAGGGTGTCGACGTCGCCGGCCGCCTCGACGGCGCGCCCCGAGGTGGCGATGACGTTGAAGCGCACGAGGCGGTCCATGCCGGCGATGCCGATGGCAGACAGGAGCCCGCCGATGGTGGTCGGGATCAGCGTCACGAACAGCGCCGAGAGCACCGTCACCGACAAGAGCGTGCTGGAATAGCCGGCAAGGCCCCAGAGCGTCACGACAGCGACGAGGAATATGAGCGTCAGGCCGGAAAGCAGGATCGAGAGCGCGATCTCGTTCGGTGTCTTCTGCCGCTCCGCCCCCTCGATCAGCGCGATCATGCGGTCGACGAAGGAGGAGCCGGGCGCGACGGTGATCTCGATCTTCAGCCAGTCGGAGAGCACCTGCGTGCCGCCAGTGACCGCCGAGCGGTCGCCGCCCGACTCGCGGATAACGGGCGCGGATTCGCCGGTGATGGCACTCTCGTTGACGGAGGCGATGCCCTCGATGACCTCGCCGTCGCCGGGAATGAGTTCGCCCGCCGCCACCATCACCACGTCGCCGACCTTGAGATCGGCCGCGGCGACCCGCTCTTCCGCCTCGCCCCTGAACCGGCGGGCGGAGAGCTCGGATCGCGTGCGCCTGAGGCTGTCGGCCTGGGCCTTGCCGCGGCCTTCGGCGACCGCCTCGGCGAAGGTCGCGAACAGCACCGTGAACCAGAGCCAGGCCGCTATCTGGCCGGAGAATTCCGGGTTGGCGCCGGTCGTGAGGTCGCACAGGAAAAGGCATGTGACCAGCGCCGCCACGACCTCGGTCACGAAGATCACGGGGTTGCGGACGAGCTTGCGTGGATCGAGCTTGACGAACGCTTGGCCGAGCGCTGGCACGAGGATCGCGGGGTCGAACAGCTTGTGGGTGATGGCCGTGGCCATGGCGGGAAAATCCTTCAGAAGGTCTGGCCGGCGAGCATCGCGAAATGCTCGACGATCGGGCCGAGAGCGAGTGCGGGGAAGAACTGCAGCCCGCCCATGATGATGATGATGCCGATGAGGAGGCCCACGAAGAGCGGCGTGTGGGTCGGAAAGGTGCCGGCGGTCGGCTGCGTGCGCGTCTTGGCCGCGATCGAGCCCGCCATGGCGAGGACCGGCACCACGTAGCCGAAGCGGCCGAGCAGCATGCCGATGCCGAGCGTGGTGTTGTACCAGACTGTGTTGGCGGAAAGTCCGCCAAAGGCCGAGCCGTTGTTGCCGGCCGCCGAGGTGTAGGCGTAGAGGATCTCTGACAATCCGTGCGGCCCGCCTGTGCCGACCGAGGCGACTGCCGCCGGCAGCATGGCGGAGATGGCCGTGAAGCCGAGGATCGCGGTGGGGAGGATCAGCACCGCGAGGATCGCGAACTTCATCTCGCGCCCCTCGATCTTCTTGCCGAGGATCTCGGGCGTGCGGCCGACCATGAGGCCCGCGACGAACACGGCGAGGACGGCGAAGATCAGCATGCCGTAGAGGCCGGAGCCGACGCCGCCCGGCAGCACTTCGCCGAGCTGGATGAGGAACATCGGCACGAGCCCGCCGAGCGGCGTGAAGGAGCCGTGCATGCCGTTGACGCCGCCGTCCGAAAGGCCGGTGGTCACCGCGGCATAAGCCGCCGTCATCGCCTGCCCGAAGCGGATCTCCTTGCCCTCCATGTTGCCGAGCGCGGGATCGAGACCGAGCGAGGCGAGGATCGGATTGCCGTGGCTTTCGGCCCAGTAGACGCCGCCAATGCCCACCGCGAGCAGGATCGCTGTCACGGCAAGGAACGCCCAGCCCTGGCGGCGGTCCCCCACCATCTGTCCGAAGCAGTAGACGAGCGCTGCGGAGACCGCGAGCATGGCGATGATGTTCAGGTAGTTGGACAGCGCCGTCGGGTTCTCGAAGGGATGGGCGGCGTTGGCGTTGAAGAAGCCGCCGCCGTTGGTGCCGAGCTGCTTGATCGCCTCCTGCGTGGCGACGGGGCCGAGCGCGATCGTCTGCTGCGCGCCCTCGAGCGTGGTGACGGTGACGGATCCCGAGAGCGTCTGGGGCAGTCCCATCGCCACGAAAGCGAGCGCCACGATGATCGAAAGCGGCAGCAGCACATAGAGCGTCGCGCGCACGAGATCGGTCCAGAAATTGCCGACCGTCTCGGTCGAGGAGCGCGCAAAAGCCCGGGTCAGGGCGAGCGCCATGGCGATGCCGCTCGCCGCCGAGACGAAGTTCTGCACCGTGAGCCCCGCCATCTGGCTGAAATGGCTCATGGTCGTTTCGCCGGCATAGGATTGCCAGTTGGTGTTGGTGACGAAGCTCACGGCGGTGTTGAAGGCGAGGTCCGGCGGCACGGCCGGGAAGCCCTGCGGATTGAACGGCAGGAAACCCTGGAGTCTGAGGATCGCGTAGAGGAGCGCGAAACCTCCGGCGCTGAAAACGAGCACGGAAAGCACGTAGGTGAGCCAGCTCTGCTCGCTCTCTGGCCGGACTCCGGCAGCGGCGAGGAACGAGCGCTCGAGCGGGCCGAGGACAGGCGACAGGAAAGTGCGGCCGCCGGAGAAGACCTGTGCCATGTAAAGTCCGAGTGGCTTCACCAGCGCGAGGACGACAAGGAAGAGAAGGCCGATCTGCAGCCAGCCGATGAGCGACATGATGGTTCGTCCGGGAGAAGGTTAGAACTTTTCGGGGTGCAGCAGTGTGGCGACCAGATAGGCGGCGAGCGCTATCGCGACCGCGAGACCCAGGAGTGCTTCGGTCATGGGCACCTCAGATGCGGGCCAGCGCCCGCGCATAGAGCGCGAGCACGGCCATGACGCTTAAGGCCAGCGCCAGAAAGACAAGATCGGACAAGGGAAAACTCCGTTCCGGTTTCAGGAACGGAAGATCGGTGCTCGCCGCATGGGATTTCGATGGGGAAATGAGCTCGGCGGCGTCAGGAAAGGATAAGGAGGCATTCCAATTGGAAATGAAGAGACACCCAATGGAAGGCCGTTCCTCATAGCCGCCGCCATGCTGGCGATTCTTACGGGTTCGGCCGTAAACAGTTGCTGGCGTTGGCCGGCATCTGGATGAGGCCCCAGCCAAATTCACGATCGCGGCCCGGCCGGCCGAGGTCGCTCGCCGCGACCTGGAGCGTTTCAAGAAGACGTTCCCTCTTGTGATCGTTGGTCTTCATGGCAACCGCCATGGCGGCGGTGACGAAGGGAACGGCCAACGAGGTCCCGGACTGGGAGCGGGATCGAGATCGGCCGCGGGTGTCCGCGACCACCAGATTCACGCCCGGCGCCGCGAAAGCGATATGATTGCCGCGGTTGGCGCGGCGGAACAGGCGGCCTTTGCGATCGACCGCCGTGACGGCGATCACACCCTGGTAGGCGCCCGGATAGACAGGGCGCGCCGAAGGACCGGCGTTGCCAGCCGCGGCCACCAGGATCACGTCGCTGGCGAGCGCTGTCTCCACGGCCTGCCGCAACACCGGATTGTCCGGACCGGTGAGGCTCAGGTTGATGAGCCTGATGCTGCGCGCGACCAGGAGGTCGAGCCCGCGCACCAGATCGAAAGCGTCGGCGGCATCCCCACCGTCCTTGGCGCGATGGAACACATCCACAGCGACGAGCCGCGCCCGCGGCAGGAGGCCGGGGTGCGCCCCGTCGGCCCGGCCGATCAGCAGCGCCGCGATAGCGGTTCCATGCCGGTCGGACGAGGCTCGGCGACCGGCCGTGCGCAGGTCGATAGTTTCGATTGCGCCCGCCCGGAAGGCGGGATGATTGGGCTGGACCCCTGTGTCGATCATGCCGATCGTGGCTTCCATGGCGCAGGACTTTGGCGGTGTGGGCCAGCCGACCATGGAGAACTTTGGGCAGTTCGCGGCGGAGCACGCGAGCCGCGACGGACGGTAAAGCGTGTTGAGGCCGACCGGCCGGCCGGGAAGAAGGGACCGCAGCCTTCGCAGAGCGGCGGTGACAGATTCCCCGCGGGTCGATCGCACCCGCACGATGTCGTTGCCGGCCGCCGCCAATGTCGAGCGTCGAACCACCGTAAAGCCCTCCGCCTCCAGCGGCACCGTCGACTGCCCGGTGCCGATCATGGCGACGAGTTCCGCCTGCGCCGCGGCGCGCCGGGGCGCGCGGGGACGATCGTCGTCATCATCGTCGTCGTCATCATCCGCGATGGCCGGCGACGTCCACAGGACTATCGAAGAGACGATGAGCGTTGCCGATATCGCGGAAGGCGCCGATACGATGACAACGAGCATGGCAAGGAATATACGGAAAGCTCGCGATACGTGTCCCTGGCAGCGTTGAATCGGAATCTTACCAGTCACGATGACGGTCTCCGTGTGGTTCCTGCGCATGATAACGTGTCGGCCATGAAATAAATCCCTCGAGCTCACGTTGTCTGAGTGAAAGCGGCGTCGCGCCGGAAGGTCGTCGATGGGTGTGGATATCCGCCTGCAGATTGTCACGATGCTGCCGCGGCTCAGGCGCTTCGCCCGCTCGCTCGCCGGTCATCCCGACCGCGCCGACGATCTGGTTCAGGCGACCTGCGAGCGAGCCTTGCGCGGGATGGATGGCTGGCAGCCCGGCTCGCGGCTCGATTCCTGGCTGTACCGGATCATGCAGAATCTCTGGATCGACGACATGCGCAAGCGCAGAACGCAGGGAATCGAGGAGCCGGTGGAACAAGCTTTTGATCTTGCGGGAGATGACGGCGAGCGGCAGGTGCAATCCCGACTGGCCGCAGCCGAGGCGATCGCGGCCCTCGGCAGGCTGCCCGAGGATCAGCGCACGGTGATCTCGCTCGTCTGCATTGAGGAACTGAGCTATCGAGAGGTCGCCTCGATCCTGGACATTCCCATCGGCACGGTGATGAGCCGGCTCGCCCGTGGCCGCCGTGCGCTGGGCGATATGCTTGGCCTTGCCGAGCCGGAAGTACAACCGAGGACCTGAGATGAACCGTCGGAACATGGAATGTCCGGAATTCAGCGACGAGACCCTTGTCGCCTTTGCCGATGGCGAGCTCGCCGATTCCGATGCCTCCGTCCTGCGCGACGCCCTTGAGAACGATCCGGCGCTGAAGAAGCGGTTGGAGGTCTTCGTCGCCACCCGGGACAGGTTGAGGGCAGATTTCGGGTCGGTTGTGAACGAGCCCGTTCCGGACAGATTGACGGAGCTTGTCATGAGTCAGGGCATGACGAGGGGCAACGAGAGGCATCGGAGAGGGAGACATGACATTCCCCGATTGTCCGTGTCGCGCTTTGCCGGCTCGATGGCTGCGGCTGTCGCCTGTCTCGTCGCCGGTCTGGGCGGCTTTCTCATCGGTTCACAGACCGTACGGGACACGGGCTCCGGGCTTGTCAGCCTGACGGCCTCGGCCGAACCGGAGCTGCAACGCCTGCTTGCCACGGGCGCCGACGGCGCCGTAGCGTCATGGAGCGCCGGCAATCACGGCGGCGAGATCACCCTCGAGGGGACCTATCGCACCCGCGCCGGTCTCTGCCGCAGCTTCTCGGTGAGCGAGCGGACGGGAACGGCGAGCCGGGCCGAGGGCATCGCCTGTCTGGACGCGAACGCATGGCGGACGCGGATGGTGGCGGCCAGGGACGCAGCGGACGGCACGATGACGCCGGCGACCGGCGCCGGCCAGGCCGTGGACGCTTTCCTCGATGCAGCCGAGGCAGGCGATCCGCTTGATGCCGCCACAGTGCGGGAGCTGATCGAGAAGGACTGGAAATAGGAAGAGGCGCGGCCTCGCGATGAGCGGCGGCGGACGTGCAGAGGCGCGCGCTCGGGGCCATCGCCGGATCTGCTTTGGAGTGCGAAGCCGACCCAGCGCCAGTAGCCAGCGTAGAATGCGACCATCAGGATCAGGTGAAGCAGACCGAGCACGGCGCTGAGCCGCAGGAATCGCGTGGGCGGATGCCATCCTCCATGGTGCGGCGTGCGAGATTATGGCGAGACGGGCGGCGAGCGTCATCACCGACACGCTTGCGACGATACCCAGCATGGAAAAATCTTCCGTGGACCCGAAGCGGAGAACACCGCGTCGACGAGTGAGCTGGCCGGACCGATGTCAACCATCGCTTCGCCCAGCGCGAGGGCGGCCCCGACGAAGATCATCAGACAGGGCTGCTTTCTCTATTAGCGCCTTGACAGCACACCGAGCAGGTTCATAAACTGAATTGAAACGTATGTTTCATATATGAAACAATCGAATGGCAACGATCAAAACTCCCCCATCCGGATCGACGCTACATGCGCTGGCAATCCTGGAGTCTTTTGACGTCTCCAATGCCTCCCAATCCCTCGCCGCCATCAGCCGCCGCCTTAAAATTCCCAAAGCGACGGCTTTGCGGATTCTGAGGGCGCTAGAGGAGAAGCGTTACGTTTTCCGGAATCCCGGCGATGGGTCTTACTCGCTTTCGTTTGGCGTCCTGGGTCTTGCCCAGCGCTATCTGGCGGAGTTCGAGATTCTGACGATCGTGCGGCCGATGCTCGCCGACTTGGCCGCCGAGACCGGCGAGACGGCGCACTTCGGCGTGCTGCAGGAGACTGAAGTCGTCTATCTAGACATTGCCGAGAGCCCTCGGCGTGTTCGAGCCTATGTCGTCCGTGGCGACCACATCGCGGCCCACTGCGTGGCGGCTGGCAAGGCGATACTCGCCCATGTGGAGCGGCCGAAGCTGGAAGCATTCCTCGTCGACAAGCTCGAGCGCTTCACGCCCGCTACGATCGTGGATCGGCAACAGTTTCTCAGCGATTTGGGACAGACGCGCCGCCGCGGCTATGCGCTGAACGTCGGTGAATGGAACCCCGACGTGACCGGTGTCTCAGCGCCGATCTTCTCGCAGAACGAACGTGTGCTGGGAGCCATCGGTGTGGCCGGACCGATATCGCGGCTTGATCTGCGAAACGCCCATCAGGTCGGCAAGATCGTCAGCCGCTACGCCAGGCGGGTTTCAGAAGTGCTTGGGGGATTGGACGCGGCCTAGCCGGACATGCCGGCATGGACCAAGGGAGGGGTCGTACGGCAATCATGAGTGAGCCCTTCATCCTTGAGGCAAGGAGCCTCGTGAAGGAATTTGCCGGCTTTGTCGCGGTCAATGACGTTTCGCTGCGGGTCGAGCGCGGAACCATTCACGGCCTGATCGGTCCGAATGGCGCTGGCAAGACCACTTGCTTCAATCTCATCAGCAAATTTCTCGGCCCCACATCGGGACGTATTTTCTACAAGGGGCGTGACATCACGCGCTCCACGCCCGCGGCCCTCGCAAGGCAGGGTCTGTGCCGCTCGTTCCAGATATCGGCTGTCTTTCCGAAGCTGACCGTTCTCGACAATGTCCGCGTCGCCTTGCAGAGAAAGCTGGGGCTCGGCTTGCAGTTCTGGCGCGGCATCCGATGTCTTGACGGGCTCAATGAGCCCGCATCCGAGCTTCTGGAGGCTGTCGGTCTATCGGCATACCGGAATCAGCCTACGGGCGAGCTTTCCTATGGACGGAAGCGGGCGCTCGAGCTTGCTACGACCCTGGCCCTCGATCCGGAAGTGATGCTTCTCGACGAGCCGACTTCGGGATTAGGTCACGAGGATATCCCACAGGTCTGCAACCTCATCCGGTCCGCCGCCAAGGGACGAACGGTCCTGATGGTGGAGCACAATCTCAGTGTGGTGGCTGAACTTTGCAACCGGATCACGGTGCTGCAACGCGGCGAGGTTCTGGCTGAAGGAAGCTATGACGAGATCTCGCGCAACCAGGATGTCGTCGTAGCCTATCTGGGAGGCGGCAATGGCTAGTGGCGAAGACAGCCAGCCATTGCTCCGAATAGAGGACCTGCACGCCTTCTATGGCGAATCGCATGCACTCAAAGGTCTCGCCCTGGAAATTCGTCGGGGTGAAGTCGTAACACTCCTGGGACGCAACGGAGCCGGCAAGACGACCACCCTGAAGTCCATCATGGGGCTGGTCAGGCAGAGAACCGGTCGGATTGCATTTGAGGGTCAGGACCTCATTGGTCTGCTGCCCGAACGGATCGCGCGCTTGGGGATTGCCTATTGCCCCGAGGAGCGCGGCATTTTCTCGTCCCTCACCGTTGAGGAGAACCTGCTCCTGCCTCCGGTCGTCCGCGCTGGCGGCCTGAGCATCGAGGAGATCCATACGCTCTTCCCCAACATCCGCGGTCGCGGATCAAGCCAGGGCACAAAGCTGTCAGGGGGCGAGCAGCAGATGCTCGCCATAGCGCGCATTCTGCGTACCGGCGCCACCGTGCTCCTGCTGGACGAGCCGACGGAAGGGCTTGCGCCGACGATCATACGACAGATCGGGCACGTGATGGGCGAGTTGAAGAGCAAGGGCTTCACGATCCTGCTGGTCGAGCAGAACTTCAGGTTCGCTCTGGACGTCGCCGACCGACACTACGTCATGGAGAACGGTCGCGTCGTGGACTGCGTCCCAAGTCGGGATCTCGAGGCAAGAATGCCGTCGCTGCTGGAGTATTTGGGAGTCTGAGTAGAGAAGAATTCGTCAAAGGGAGGAGTGTCATGAGGTTCACAAGAATCGCCTCGCTTGTTTTTGCAGGAATGCTGGCAACGGGCGCCGCCGTTGCGCAGCAGATTTCGGACGACGTGGTCCGGATTGGTGTCATCAATGATCAGTCGGCGATTTTCGCGGATCTTTCAGGCCTTGGCGGTGTCGAGGCTGCACGAATGGCCATCGAGGATTTCGGCGGTAAGGTTCTGGGCAAACCCATCGAGCTTCTATCGGCGGATCATCAAAACAAGCCGGACATCGCAGCCAACATCGTCAACAAGTGGATCGACGAGGAGAAGGTCGACCTGATCAGCGACCTGCCAAATTCCTCCGCCATGCTCGCCATTCAGGAGATCGCGCGTCAGAAGCACAGGCTCGTCATCGTTTCCACTGGCGGCACGTCAGCGTTCACGGGCAAGTCCTGCTCACCCTATGGCATCCATTGGACCTACGACACCTATGCATTGGCGTATGGCACCGGCAAGTATGTTGTGCAGCAAGGTGGCGATAGCTGGTTCTTCATTACCGCTGACTACGCTTTTGGCCATGCGCTGCAGCGCGACACGACAAAGTTTGTAGAGGCTGCCGGCGGTAAGGTTTTAGGGTCTGTACAGGCCCCTTTCCCCAACCAGGACTTCTCGTCTTTCCTGCTGCAGGCTCAGGCTTCGGGGGCGAAGATCATTGGATTGGCCAATGCCGGGGGCGATACGATCAACGCCATCAAGCAAGCGGCCGAGTTCGGGATCGTTCAGAAGGGCCAACAGCTCGCTGGCCTGCTCATCTTCATCAGTGACATCCACAGCCTCGGGCTCGCCACTGCGCAGGGCCTGGTGCTCACGACGGGATTCTACTGGGACTACGACGACGCTACACGCGAGTGGTCGAAGCGCTTCTTCGAGCGCCGCAAGTCGATGCCGACGATGACCCACGCCGGCGTCTATTCGAGCGTGCTTCACTATCTCAAGGCGATCGAAGCCGCTGGAACCGACGAGCCGCTCGCCGTCGCGGCCAAGATGCGCGAACTGCCGATCAAGGACTTCTTCGCGCGCAATGGACGCATCCGCGAGGACAACCGGATGGTCCACGATATGTATCTTGCCCAGGTGAAATCCCCGGAGGAATCGAAGTACCCTTGGGACTACTACAAGATTCTCACCGTGATCCCGGCGGAAGAGGCGTTCCTGCCGCTTCAGGAGAGTGAGTGCCCGCTGGTCAAGAAGAACTGACTGGCTCCGGCATGTTCGAACTGCTCGGCATTCCGCCCCAGGCGCTCTTCGGGCAGCTTCTGCTGGGGCTCATAAACGGAGCGTTCTACGCCACGCTGAGCCTCGGGCTCGCGCTCATCTTCGGCGTCCTGAACATCATAAACTTTACCCATGGTGCTCAGTACATGATGGGCGCGTTCGCCGCGTGGCTGCTGCTGAGCTATCTGGGCATCAACTACTGGGCGGCGCTGATCATTGCGCCGCTCGCGGTTGCCCTCTCGGGAGCGGTCATCGAGCGCCTGATGCTGAGGAGATTGTACGATCTCGACCATCTCTACGGCTTTCTCCTCACCTTCGGGCTTTCGCTCCTGATCGAAGGCGCCTTCAGGGAGTTCTACGGCGTCTCCGGTCAGCCCTATGCGATCCCGGAGGAGCTCACCGGCGGCTACGATCTGGGCTTCATGTTTCTTCCGGCCTATCGGGCCTGGGTTATCGTCGCGTCCATCCTGATATGCTTCGGCACGTGGCTTCTGATCGAGCGCACGAAGCTCGGCTCATATCTGCGGGCGGCTACGGAGAACCCCGCCTTGGTGAGAGCCTTCGGCGTGAATGTGCCGCGCATCATCACAATAACCTACATGCTCGGCGCCGGCCTGGCCGCAATAGCCGGCGTTCTCGCAGCGCCGATCTATCAGGTGAGCTCGATCATGGGCTCGAACATCATTCCGATCGTGTTCGCGGTGGTTGTGATTGGAGGCCTGGGATCGATCCTCGGATCCATCGTCACGGGCTTCATTGTCGGTATCGCCGAGGGTTTGACCAAGGTCTTCTATCCTGAAGCCTCCAATACGGTAGCCTTCGCCTTGATGATCATCGTGCTGCTTGTCCGCCCGCAGGGCCTCTTCGGCAAGCGAGCCTGACCCCATGACCCTGAAGATCCTCCTTGCCGTCGCGGTCGCGCTTCTGGCGCTTGCAGCCCCGATGTTCATCTACCCGGTCTTTCTCATGAAGGCGCTGTGCTTTGCGCTCTTCGCCGTCGCCCTCAACCTGCTCCTCGGCTATGCGGGCTTCTTGTCTTTTGGGCACGCAGCGCTCTTCGGTGGTGCCGCTTACATCGCCGGACACAGCATGAAGGTCTGGGGGTTTCCGCCTGAACTCGGGCTACTTGCAGGTGTCGCGGCTGGCGCTCTCCTGGGCTTCGGCTTCGGCGCGCTCGCAAGCCGATGCCACGGCGTCTATTTTGCGATGGTCACCTTCGCGTTGGCGCAGCTCGTCTACTTCGCTGCCGTGCAGGCGCCCTTCACCGGCGGAGAAGACGGCCTCCAGTCCATTCCACGCGGGCATCTCTTCGGCCTGATCGATCTCAACCCGTCGCTGACGCTCTACTATGTGGTCCTTGTCGTCTTCGCCCTCGCGATGGCCGCGGTGCATCGCATCATACACTCACCCTTCGGCCTCGTATTGCGCACCATCCGGGACAACGAGCCGCGCGCCATCTCGCTCGGCTACAGCAGCTATCTCTACAAGGTGCTGGCCTTCACGCTGTCGGGCGCGTTGGCGGGCCTCGCCGGCGCGATGAAGACACTCGTGTTTCAGATGGCGACGCTCACCGATGTCTACTGGCACACCAATGGAGAAGTCGTCCTGATGACGGTTCTGGGCGGCATAGGCACGCTCTTTGGTCCCGTTCTTGGCGCGTTCATCGTCGTCGCCATTCAAAGCTATTTCGCATCGGCCGGCGCATGGGTCACGATCATCCAGGGCGCCGTCTTCGTGATCATGGTGCTCGCTTTTCGCCGAGGGATCGTCGGCGAACTGGCGGTGTTCCTTTCACGATCGAGGTGGGCGCCGAAGCGCCGGACCTCCGACGCGGTTCGTCAAGCCGAAGCGAAGCAAGCCTGACAGCTGTCACTCCCCGCATGTCTCCAAATCTCAGTTTCGTCTCACAATCGAAAAAGGAGCTCCAATGGCTAAGTTGATTGACCTGTCGATTCCAGTCCGGCACGGCGACGGGCGACTGGGTCTCAAGGTCGAGTTCTCTACGCCCTACAGCTACGAGAACTGCAACTGGCAGGGCTCATGCGTTTCAATGTTCTGTCACCACGCAACCCATGTCGACGCCCCCAACCATTTCCTGGAAGGCACAAAGGGCATCGATGAGGCTCCTCTCGAGCGGCTCATCGGGGCTGCGGCACTCATGCAGCTCGATGATCACGGTCGTGAAGCCGCCATCACCGGCGACACATTGGAGGAGCGCGGGCGGCATGTGCGCAAAGGCGACATCGTCATTCTGCGCACGGGCTGGAGCGACAAGCACTGGGGGACAGATGCCTTCTGGCGGGAAGGTCCCTATCTGGACTTGTCAGGAGCTGACTGGCTTGTGAGACGAGGGGCCAAAGCCGTGGTCTACGACTTCTCGGAGGAATATGTCGTCCGCAAGCCCGGCTTCCGAGGCGAGGAATGCCTCATTCATCATCGCATCCTCGGCCAGGAGATCTACAATATCGAGTATGTCCACAAGCTTGGGCAGATTACCCAGCCGCGACTGACAATCCTTGCGATGCCGCTGAAACTCGTGGGCCTGGATGGTTCACCGGCCCGCGTCATCGCAATAGAAGAAGCCAACCTGCCGGACCAATTTGATGTGGTGCGATGAAACCCTAGCGGCGGGAGAACAGGGACTGGATGGGACTCTAGAGACGGCCGGTTCGGCAACAGAGAGAGACATTGCCGGACATCTCTTCAGGCTAACGGCTTGAAAAAACGAGGCTATTCGGTCGGAGACTGGAAGGTCTGATTGCTACAGAGACTGGATGGTGGAGCCAGGCGGAATCGAACCGCCGACCTCTTGAATGCCATTCAAGCGCTCTCCCAACTGAGCTATGGCCCCTCCGGGCATTCTCCTTGAGGCACAAGATCCTCGCGCGGAGAATGCAGCCTGGATCAGCTTGGACGCCCGCTTCCTGCAAAGGCAGCATCCATGGGGCTTGGGGCGCCCCTCGCTGAAAGCGTGCGGAACATAGGAAGGCTAAAGACCGCAGGCAAGGGAAACTTGCAAAGACGCGGGGGCGGTCAGCCGCCCCGTGGTCAGGCTTCCTCCTCGTCTTCCTTTCCGCCGATGAGGTTCGAGACGCCGGGTTCGGCCTCCTCCTCTTCCTCGAGGAAGGTGTCTTCCTCGTCTTCCCCGCCCTCGATCTCCACATCCTCGATATCGGCAGCGTCCTCGTCGGCCTTGACGTCCTCGAGGCTGACGACATCCGCCTCCTCGGCCTCCTCCGGCTGAACCTCGACGGGCTTGGGCTTCGGAGCAGCGGGGGCATGGTCGGTCTTGGAGGGCAGAAGCGCTTCGGGCAGGAAGCTCGTTCCGCAGAGCGGGCAGACGACCGGGTCGCGGTTCAGGTCGTAGAAGCGGCTGTGACAGCTCGGACAGGCCCGCTTCGTACCAAGTTCGGGTTTCACCACGGGTGGTGTCCTCTCGTTCGAAAGCTTTACTGGATCAGGGCTCCATGCCACGCCTCGCGGAACCTGTCAAAAGCAAATCTGGCCTCTCCACCCAGTCGTGATGACACGCTTGGGCACGCATGGTAGGAGCAGGGGCAAGCCGTATTCCTCCCCAGCAAACTGGCCGGAAAAGCCATGGTCGCCGCCGCCGCTGCCCGCCCGCTGACGTCCCGCGCATCCTCCGGCCTCAAGGGCACGGTGACGGTGCCGGGCGACAAATCGATCTCGCATCGCGCGCTGATGCTCGGCGCGACGGCCATCGGCGAGACGTCGATCACGGGGCTGCTGGAGGCCGAGGACGTGCTGAACACCGCCAGGGCCATGGCGGCGCTGGGCGCCGCCGTCGAGCGGCGCGGCAAGGGCCAATGGCAGGTCAGGGGCGTCGGCGTGGGAGGCTATGTGGAGCCGGCGGAGCTCCTGGATTTCGGCAATTCCGGAACCGGCGCAAGGCTCGCTGCGGGCCTTCTCGCAACGACGCCGATCAAGGTGCGGATGGTCGGCGACGCATCGCTCAGCCGGCGGCCGATGGGCCGCATCATCGCGCCGCTCGAGCGCATGGGAGCTCGCTTCGAGGCGGCGGAAGGCGGACGATTGCCGATGACGCTTCTTGGCGCTCGCGACGCGATTCCGATCGAATATGCGCTTCCCGTTCCCTCGGCCCAGGTCAAGTCGGCGGTGCTGCTGGCGGGCCTCAACGCGCCCGGCCGCACGACGGTCATGGAGAAGGAGGCGACACGCGACCATACGGAGCGCATGTTCACGGCCTTCGGCGCCCGGGTTTCCGTCCGCTCGGTCGATGCCATCCGCCATGTGTCGGTGGAGGGACATCACGAACTCGTTGCCCAGCCGGTGGCGGTTCCCGGCGATCCGAGCTCGGCGGCCTTTCCGCTGGTAGCGGCTCTCATCTCGGAAGGGTCCGATGTTACCGTCGAGAAAGTGCTTCTCAACCCCACCCGGACGGGGCTCCTGGTGACGCTCGCCGATATGGGCGCCGAGATCGACGTGCGGAACCGGAGGGAGGACGGAGGCGAGGCCGTGGCCGATCTGCATGTGCGCTCGAGCCGCCTGAAAGGCATCCACGTGCCCCCCGGCCGGGCGCCATCCATGATCGATGAGTATCCTGTGCTCGCGGTGGCGGCGGCCTTCGCCGAAGGCGTGACCCGCATGGAGGGGCTGTCCGAGCTCAGGGTCAAGGAGAGCGATCGGCTGGCGGCGGTCGCGGCCGGCCTTGCGGCCAACGGCGTCGAGGTTCGCATAGGCGACGACTGGCTGGAGGTCGAAGGCCGGGGTGGGGCCGCGAAGCTGGGCGGAGGCCGCGTCGCCACCCATCTCGACCATCGCATCGCCATGTCGTTCCTCGTCATGGGGCTGGCCTCGGCGGCGCCGGTGACGGTCGACGATACCGGCATGGTGGCGACGAGCTTTCCGGAATTCCTCGATCTCATGACGGGGCTGGGCGCGCGCTTCGAGCCCGCGGACGCGATGGCATGATCGTCGCGGTCGATGGGCCGGCGGCGGCCGGCAAGGGCACGCTGGCGCGTCGCCTCGCGAAGCATTTTGGCATGCCCTATCTCGACACGGGCTCGCTCTACCGGGCCGTCGCGCTGACGGTCATGCGGGAAGGCCGGTCGCTCGAGGATGCCGATGCGGCTGCCGGGGCCGCCGGCAGGCTCGACCCCTCGGCGATCGAGCCTGGAGCCTTGCGGGAGGCGGGCGTCGGCGAGGCGGCCTCCGTGGTTGCCGCCATGCCGGCCGTCCGGCAGGCGATCCTCAAGTTCCAGCGGGATTTCGCGGCAAGGCCCGAAGGCGCGGTGCTCGACGGGCGCGACATCGGCACCGTTGTGTGCCCGGAGGCGGACGTGAAGCTGTTCGTCACGGCCTCGCTCGAGGAGCGGGCGAAGCGCCGGCGGCAGGAATTGGCCGTTCGCGGCGACCGGGTCGGGATCGAGGAGGTGCTGGAAACGCTCCGCCGGCGCGATGCCCGCGATACCGGCAGGGCGATAGCACCGCTCCGCGCTGCGCCGGACGCGCACTTGCTCGATACCACCGACTTGGATATAGAAGCCGCGTTCCGGGCCGCTGTGGCGATCATCGAGCGGCACAAGGGGCAGGGCGCGCCGGTTTGACGGCTTCGTCCAGCGCTACAAGGGACATTTGGTAAACCGCCCGGGCGTCGTGACCCCGCGTTGTTGCGGGCACGAAGGACGGGACGACCTGCGGGCATAGCCGCGGGCAAACGCTATTGATCGGAAGAGGACTTGATGGCTCAGGCCCAGACCAGCACGCTTACCCCCACCCGCGACGAGTTCGCTGCCCTTCTTGATGAGTCCTTCGGCGCCGAGTCGGCGAGCGAGGGCTCCGTCGTCAAGGGCAAGGTCGTCGCCATCGAGAATGATTTCGCCATCATCGACGTCGGGCTCAAGACGGAAGGCCGCGTTCCGCTGCGCGAGTTCTTCTCGCCCGGCCACAACGTCGCGCTCGTTCCTGGCGACGAAGTGGAAGTCTTCCTGGAGCGCATCGAGAACGCGCTCGGTGAGGCGGTGCTGTCGCGCGACAAGGCGAAGCGCGAGGAGGCCTGGACGAGGCTTGAGGCCCAGTATGCGAAGAACGAGCGGGTCGAAGGCGTGATCTTCGGCCGCGTCAAGGGCGGCTTCACGGTCGACCTCGGCGGCGCCGTGGCGTTCCTCCCCGGCAGTCAGGTCGACATCCGTCCGATCCGCGACGTCTCGCCGCTCCTCAACATCACGCAGCCCTTCCAGATCCTCAAGATGGACAAGCGGCGCGGCAATATCGTCGTCTCGCGCCGTGCCATCATGGAGGAAACGCGCGCCGAGCAGCGCTCCGAGCTCGTGCAGAACCTGGTCGAGGGCCAGGTGGTGGAGGGCGTGGTCAAGAACATCACCGACTACGGCGCCTTCGTGGACCTCGGCGGCATCGACGGCCTCCTGCACGTGACCGATATCTCCTGGCGCCGCGTCAACCACCCGACCGACGTCCTGAGCGTCGGCCAGACGCTGAAAGTTCAGATCATCAAGATCAACCCCGAGACCCAGCGCATCAGCCTCGGCATGAAGCAGCTTGAGAGCGATCCCTGGGAGGGTGTCGCCGCCAAATATCCGGTCGGCACCCGCGTCAAGGGGCGTGTCACCAACATCACCGACTACGGCGCCTTCGTGGAGCTCGAGGACGGGATCGAAGGCCTCGTCCATGTCTCCGAGATGAGCTGGACCAAGAAGAACGTCCATCCGGGCAAGATCCTCTCGACCTCCGAGGAGATCACAGTGCAGGTTCTCGAGGTGGATCCGGTGAAGCGCCGCATCTCGCTCGGCCTCAAGCAGACCATGGACAATCCCTGGGTGGCCTTCGCGGCCAAGTATCCTCCGGGCACCCGCGTCAAGGGCGAGGTCAAGAACATCACCGAGTTCGGTCTCTTCGTCGGCCTCGACGGCGACGTGGACGGCATGGTCCATCTTTCGGACCTCTCCTGGAGCAAGCCTGGCGAGGAAGCGCTGAAAGACTACAAGAAGGGCGACATGGTCGAGGCGGAAGTCATCGACGTCGACCGCGAGAAGGAGCGCATCAGCCTCGGCATCAAGCAGCTCGCGAGCACGGCGGCGGCCGGGGTCGGCGATCTTCGCAAGGGCGGCACGGTGACGACCGAGGTCGTCTCGGTCCAGGAGAACGGCATCGAGGTCAAGGTGGTCGATACCGATCTGACGGCCTTCATCCGCCGCGGCGACCTCGCGCGCGACCGTGCCGAACAGCGCGCCGAGCGCTTCGCCGTGGGCGAGAAGGTCGACGCTAGGGTCGTCCAGTACGACAAGAACGGCGGCAAGCTCTCCCTCTCCATCAAGGCGCTCGAGATTGCCGAGGAGAAGGCGGCGGTCGCCCAGTATGGCTCGACCGACTCAGGAGCATCGCTCGGCGATATTCTGGGCGCCGCATTGAACAAGGCCAAGAAGAGCGCGGACGGTGAGGAGGGAGAAGAGTAGGGAGCCCTCCGGCTCTCCTCCGTGGCCGGCCCGGATGCACGAGGCCCGCCGCAAAGGCTCAATAGTCTGTCTGAAGGTGTCCGATGTCTCTCGCCGCTGACAGCATCCTGTTCCACCGCCGCCTGAGGAGGTCCCTGACCCTGTGGCGGGTCCTCGCCGTGCTGGCCATCATCTGCGCGGCGGCTGCACTCGCGGCTGCGTCGCAGTCCTCCAAAGGGGGCTTCGCCAAGCGCTCGAACCACATCGCGCGCGTCGACATCTCGGGACTCATCACCGGCGATGACCAGACCCTCAAGCTCCTGAAGAAGCTCGGCGAGACGAGCCAGGTCAAGGCGATCATCGTCCGCATCGACAGTCCCGGCGGCACGACCGCCGGCTCCGAAGCCATCTACCTCGCACTTCGCAAGCTTGCGGAGAAGAAGCCGGTGGCGTCGGTCATGGACACGATCGCGGCGTCCGGCGGCTACATCACGGCACTCGGCACCGATCACATCGTGGCGCGTGGAAATACGATCACCGGCTCGATCGGCGTCATTTTCCAGTGGGCCGAGGTCCGCGAGCTCATGACCAAGCTCGGCGTCAAGATGGAAGAGATCAAGAGCGGCGACCTCAAGGCCGAGCCCAATATGTTCAATCCGCTGAGCGAGAAGGCAAGGGCTGTCACGGAGGCGATGGTGCAGGAGTCCTTCCGCTGGTTCACGGGGCTTGTTGTCGAGCGCCGGGGCCTCAATCCGCAGCAGATCGCCGCGGTTTCGGACGGACGCGTCTTCACCGGGCGGCAGGCCGTGACGGCCAGGCTCGTCGACGAGATCGGCGGAGAGGAACAGGCGGTTTCCTGGTTCGAATCGAAGAAGGGGGTGGCGAAGGGTCTTGAGATCCTCGATTGGGAACCCGAGAAAAGCGGCTCGGGAACGGGGCTCGGATTTTCGCTGGCGGTCGGCGCGCTTCGAACGGTGGGTTTGGAGGCGGTCGCCGATTTTTTACAAAAATCCTTTGGAGCAGAAAGGGTTAGGCTTGACGGACTGATGTCTGTTTGGCAGCCTGAGCCGCAACTCGGGCGCTAGGACGTCGAGCCTTGGGGAGGCCACGCATGATCAAGTCTGAGCTCATACAGCTCATCTCGCAGAAGAATCCGCATCTCTATCACCGTGACATCGAACTCATCATCAACACGGTGTTCGACGAGATCATCCAGGCCCTGGGCAACGGCGACCGCGTGGAGCTTCGCGGCTTCGGCGCCTTTTCCGTCAAGGGCCGCAATGCCCGCGTGGGCCGCAACCCGCGCACCGGCGACCAGGTCGCCGTCGATGCCAAGCGCGTTCCCTTCTTCAAGTCCGGCAAGGAACTGCGCGAAAGGCTGAACATCAGCGGCTGACCGGAACGGTCGCGAGCCTCGGGCCCATGCCAACATGAAACGCGCGCTCTCCTGGGCCGTCGGCCTCCCCATCGCGCTTCTCCTCATCGGCTTTGCCGTGGCCAACCGCAGCTTCGTCGATGTGTCCTTCGACCCCTTCTCGAGCGACGCGCCATGGGCCTCGATCTCGGCGCCGCTCTGGGCGCTCCTGTTCTTCGGGATCTTCTGTGGTCTCCTCGTGGGCTGGTGCGGGGCCTGGCTCAACCAGGGCAAGTGGCGGCGAGCCTCCCGCGGCGCCTTGACGGAGCTAACGGCGCTCAGGGCCGAGAACACGCGCCTGCGAAGGGAGCGGGATTCCCGCGAGGTCTCTGTCGCCCGACACGATGAAACGCTCATCGGCGAGCCCTGACGGCCTTAACCCCATGCTGCTGGGGGCTCATTTGCAGTTTTGGGGCTTCTGATATAAGCCCGCCCCCATGCCAAGCGCCGCCAACCCGCTCTGCATCGCCCTCGACACGCCCGATATCGCGCGCGCGAGGGAACTCGTCCGCGCGCTCAAGGGTGCGGTCGGCATGGTGAAAGTGGGCATGGAGTTCTTCTACGCCCACGGCGCTGCCGGTTATGCGGCAGTGGCCGGCGAGAATCTCCCGGTTTTCCTGGATCTCAAGCTGCACGACATTCCCAATACCGTGGCCTCGGCGCTCTCGGCCCTCATGCGGCTGGAGCCGCTGCCCGCGATCGTGAACGTGCACGCCACCGGCGGCCCGATGATGCTGGAGGCGGCGGCGCGGACCGTTGACGGGCGGGCGAAGCTCATCGCGGTCACGGTTCTGACAAGTCTGTCGGATGCCGATCTCGCCGCAGCCGGGTTCGCGCCCGGTCGCGATCTCCCGGTGGCGCTCGCGCGGTTGGCGCAGGGGCAGGGCCTGGACGGGGTTGTCTGCTCTCCGCGTGATGTCGCGGCCATCAGGGCTGCTTGCGGGCCAAGCTTCCTCACGGTCGTTCCGGGCATCAGGCCGGCCGGCATCGAGCACGGCGACCAGAAGCGCGTCTCCACACCTGCCGAGGCGCTCGCCGCCGGCGCCGACATCCTGGTTGTCGGCCGCCCGGTGACCGGTGCCACCGACCCCGCGGCGGCCGCGCGGGCCATTCTTTCGAGCCTTCCGGCCGCGGCATGAGCCCGAAGGTCAAGATCTGCGGCATCAACAGCCGCGAGGCCCTGCTCGCGGCGTTGGACATGCGCGCCGACTATATCGGGCTCAACTTCTATCCGCGCTCGCCGCGCAGCGTGTCGCTCGAGTATGCTGCGGGACTCGCGGACGAGATGCGGGGCCGCACGAAGATCGTGGCCCTCGCGGTCGACCCGTCGGACGAGCTGATCCAGGGAATCGCGCAGGAGATCCGGCCGGACTACCTGCAGGCCCATGGCGATGAAAGCCCGGCGCGCGTGCGCGAGATCGCCGCGCGGCTTGGCGCTCCGGTCATCAAGGCCCTCAAGGTGGGAGAGCCCGCCGACATCGCCGCCGCGGAGGCCTATGAAAGCACGGCCGCCATGATCCTTTATGACGCCAGGGCGCCCGAGGCACTGGTCGATGCGCTTCCGGGCGGCAACGGTATTCCCTTCGACTGGTCTTTTCTTGCGGGCAAGCGGAAGGGGGAGATGTTCCTGCTGTCCGGCGGCCTCAACCCGGAAAACCTCGCCGTTGCCGTGCGCGTGACAGGCGCGCCGATCGTCGATGTCTCCTCGGGCGTGGAGATCGCGCCAGGGGTCAAGGATCCGGGATTGATACGCAAATTCATTGAGGCTGCCCGGTCCCTCGGCTAAGACCATGGACCTTGAGAAGGTCGATGGATCATGAACCGCCCCGTCCTCAACTCCTACCGTTCCGGCCCCGACGAGCATGGTCGTTTCGGCATCTATGGTGGCCGCTTCGTCGCGGAAACCCTGATGCCGCTCGTGCTGGAACTGGAGGAGGCTTATGAGGCCGCGAGGAAGGATCCTTCCTTCCAGGCGGAGTATGACGCCTTCCTGGAGCACTATGTCGGAAGGCCGTCGCCGCTCTATTTCGCCGAGCGGCTGACGGAGCACCTCGGCGGCGCGAAAATCTACTTCAAGCGCGAGGAGCTCAACCACACCGGCGCACACAAGATCAACAACGTGCTGGGGCAGGTGCTGCTCGCGAGGCGCATGGGCAAGCGCCGCATCATCGCCGAGACCGGCGCCGGCCAGCACGGCGTCGCCACCGCCACGGCTTGCGCCCGCTTCGGCCTCGACTGCGTCGTCTACATGGGCGAGGTGGACGTCGAGCGCCAGAAGCCCAACGTCTTCCGCATGAAGCTTCTGGGCGCCGAGGTGATTCCAGTGGCCTCGGGCTCGAAGACGCTCAAGGACGCGCTCAACGAGGCGCTGCGCGACTGGGTGGCCAATGTCGAGGACACCTTCTACTGCATCGGCACGGTCGCAGGTCCCCATCCCTATCCCGCCATGGTGCGCGACTTCCAGTCGGTGATCGGCAACGAGACGCGGGCGCAGATCCTTGCCCGCGAGGGGCGCCTTCCGGATTCGCTCGTTGCGGCGATCGGCGGCGGCTCCAACGCCATGGGCCTCTTCCATCCCTTCCTCGACGATCCCGCGATCGAGATCTTCGGCGTCGAGGCGGCGGGCCGAGGCGTCGATACCGAGTTCCACGCCGCCTCGATCGCAGGCGGCCGTCCCGGTATTCTCCACGGCAACCGCACCTACCTGCTGATGGACGGAGACGGGCAGATCACCGAGGCGCATTCGATTTCGGCCGGCCTCGACTATCCGGGCATCGGTCCCGAGCACGCCTGGCTCAACGACATCGGCCGCGTTAAGTATCTTTGGGCTACGGACGCCGAGGCGCTGGAGGCCTTCCAGCTCTGCTGCAGGCTTGAGGGCATCATTCCGGCGCTCGAGCCCTCCCACGCGCTCGCCCGCGTCATCGAGCTTGCGCCGCAGCGGCCGAAGGACCACCTGATGGTCGTGTGCATGAGCGGCCGCGGCGACAAGGACATCTTCGCCGTCGCCGAGCATCTGGGAGTGAAGCTGTGACGGCGAGGTCCCGTATTGCGGAGCGTTTCGCGGAAGCGAAGGCGGAAGGCCGCGCCGCCTTCGTGACCTTCGTGACCGGTGGCGACCCGGACTACGAGACGTCCGCGGCCATTCTGGCCGGGCTCCCTTCGGCCGGCGCCGACGTGATCGAGATCGGCATGCCCTTCACCGACCCCATGGCGGATGGACCGGCGATCCAGCTCTCCTCGCTGAGGGCGCTGGAGGCCGGCCAGACCATGCGCAGGACGCTGTCGCTGGTCGAGGGGTTCCGGGAGCGCGACGAGAAGACCCCGATCGTGCTCATGGGATACTACAATCCGCTCTATATCTATGGCGTGGAACGATTTCTTGTGGATGCCAAGACTGCGGGCGTAGACGGGCTGATCGTGGTCGACCTGCCGCCCGAGGAGGACGACGAGCTCTGCGTCCCGGCGCTCCGGGGAGGGCTCAACTTCATCCGTCTCGCCACCCCGACGACCGACGACCGCCGCTTGCCAGCGGTCCTCAACAACACGTCGGGCTTCGTCTATTATGTGTCCGTGGCGGGAATCACCGGCACCAAGAAGCCTGATATCGCGAAGGTGAGGGCTGAGGTCGCGCGCATCAAGCGCCACACGGAGCTTCCGGTGGCGGTAGGCTTCGGGGTGAGGACCCCCGAGCAGGCGAGGTCCATCGCGGAAGGCGCCGATGGCGTCGTGGTGGGCTCGGCATTAGTGGATGCAGTGCGGGAGAACCTTGGTGGAGGCGGCAGGGCCGTGACGGCGGCAGTCCACAGGCTGGTAGGCGATATCGCGACCGGCATCCGCGCTCAAGGAGCAGGCAGGCCATGAACTGGATCAGGAACATCGTTCGCCCCAAGATTCGCTCGATCCTCGGCGCCCGCCGCGAGATCCCGGAGAACATGTGGGTGAAGTGCCCCGAGACGGGCCAGATGGTCTTCCATCGCGATCTCGAGGCGAACCACTATGTCATTCCGACCTCGGGCTATCACATGCGCATGCCGCCCGAGGCGCGGCTCAAACACATGTTCGACGCCGGCGACTATGTCGAGATTCCTCTCCCTTCTGCGCCGGCCGATCCGCTCAAGTTCCGTGACGAGCGCCGCTACACCGACCGCATCAAGGAGAGCCGCCAGAAGACCGGTCGTGACGATGCCATCGTCGCTGCCGAGGGTCTGGTCGAAGGGTTGCCGCTCGTGATCTGCGTGCAGGACTTTGCCTTCATGGGCGGTTCCCTCGGCATGGCGGCGGGCGAGGCGATCATTACCTCCATGACCCGCGCCGTCGAGCTCAGGCATCCCTTCGTGCTCTTTGTCTCCTCGGGCGGCGCCCGCATGCAGGAAGGCATCCTCTCGCTCATGCAGATGCCGCGCACGACCGCCGCCGTGCAGTTGCTCCGCGCCGCGAAGCTGCCTTACGTCGTGGTGCTCACCAACCCGACGACCGGCGGCGTCACAGCCTCCTATGCGATGCTGGGCGACGTGCATCTGGCCGAGCCGGGCTCCCTCATCGGTTTCGCAGGTCCGCGCGTCATCGAGCAGACGATCGGGCAGAAGCTGCCCCAAGGGTTCCAGCGCGCGGAGTATCTGGAGCAGCACGGCATGGTCGACATGGTGGTGCATCGCCATCAGATGCGCGAGACGGTCGCTTCGATCCTGCGTCTCCTGACCCGGACGCCCATGATCACCGCCAAGAAGGCTTTTGAGCTGGAGCAGGA